>JBCAXP010000561.1:0-502 GCA_038533995.1 Pseudomonadota bacterium | reverse complement strand
TTGGAAATGCCAAAGTCGATGACCTTCGGAATGGCGCGGCCGTCTTCCTCGGCCACCAGGATGTTCGACGGCTTGAGCGAGCCCGAGCTAACCCGCTTTGGCCAGCTGATCGGCACGCCGTCGTACATGAGCCCGGAGCAGGCCGACACCGAGGCCCTCGACATCGACACGCGCACCGACGTGTATTCGCTGGGCGTGGTCCTGTACGAGATGCTCGTCGGCACGCTGCCCTTCGAGGTGGACGTATCCTCGGGTCATTCCATCCAGACCACCATTCGCGACACGGCGACCCCGCGACCCAGCAATCGCTTCAAGCGCCTGACCGACGAACAGGCTGACGTTGCCAGCATGCGGCGCACCGAGCCACGGGCGCTGGAACGAGTGCTGGCCTCCAATCTCGACTGGA
The DNA here is from genome assembly GCA_038533995.1 of Pseudomonadota bacterium. Classification (GTDB taxonomy): domain Bacteria; phylum Pseudomonadota; class Gammaproteobacteria; order Steroidobacterales; family JBCAXP01; genus JBCAXP01. The sequence continues at coordinate 96 of JBCAXP010000561.1, read as the reverse complement.
TTGTGCTCCACGTCCGTTGCGAGGGCGTTCACTGTCTGATAGCGACGTTCCCTCTCCTTTTCCATCGCGCGCAGCACAATCCAGTCGAGATTGGAG
>JBCAXP010000560.1:0-511 GCA_038533995.1 Pseudomonadota bacterium | reverse complement strand
CGTTCCTCGACGCCCACGCCGTCACGCCCGACGGCGACACCGACGGCGCGCTTCGCGAGGAGATCGAGCGGATGTTGGCCGCCGACCGCCGCGACGGCTACCTCGACGTGCCGCTCGACGCCGTCGAGCCGCCCCCGCCGGACGCCGGGCCGTGGCGGCTCATCGAGCGCGTCGGCCGAGGCGGCATGGGCGAGGTGTGGCGGGCCGAGCGGGACGCCGAGTTCGACCAGACCGCCGCCGTCAAGCTGGTCCGCCCCGGCCTGGGCGACGCGCTCGTGGCCCGCTTCCGGGGCGAGCGCCAGATCCTGGCCGGGCTCGACCACCCCGCCATCGCGCGGCTTCTGGACGGGGGCACGGCGAGCGACGGCCGCCCGTACCTCGCCACCGAGTTCGTCCCGGGCGAGCCGGTCACGGCCTGGGCCGACCGCCGACGCCTCGGCGTCAACGACCGGCTGGCGCTCTTCACCGAGGTCTGCGAGGCCGTCGCCTACGCCCACCGGCGGCTCGTCGT
>JBCAXP010000559.1:0-517 GCA_038533995.1 Pseudomonadota bacterium | reverse complement strand
GAATGATTCAGATCGGCTGGCGCCGATCCTCACTCCTGCGGGGCGTCCTGCGGGCGTCCCAGACGCTGCGCAGTGTGTCGAACGGGGTTCGTCTCCTGCACCGCCGATAGCAAACACAAAAAAGGGGCTCTCGGAGTTCCTGAATGATCGAGTGAAATTTGGCGGCAGGATTGATTCGGATCGACTAGCGCCGATCTTCACCCCTTCGGGGCGCCCTGCGGGCGTCCAAAACGCTCTCGCATTTTGTCGAACGGGGTTCGATCCCCGCACCTCCGATAGCAAACACAAAAAAAGGGTCCCGATGGGACCCTTTTTTGTTGTTTGGTAGCGGGGGCAGGATTCGAACCTGCGACCTTCGGGTTATGAGCCCGACGAGCTGCCAGACTGCTCCACCCCGCAACTGGAAGCGGAACTATACAGCCCACTTTTTGTGTACGCAACCACTGATTTCACAAGGGTGCATTTAATATCGTTGAAGCCTTTCAATGGCGCGAAACCACTGTATTCAGTGGCTCAT
>JBCAXP010000558.1:0-519 GCA_038533995.1 Pseudomonadota bacterium | reverse complement strand
CTGCGATTTCAACTTTGTCGCCTAGGCCACACTCGTTGTTCTCGTCATGTGCGTGTACTTTAGTCGTGCGCTTTACGAATTTACCGTAAATTGGGTGTTTAACCATGCGCTCGATAGCAACTACGATAGACTTGTCCATCTTGTCGCTAACAACACGACCTTGTTGAGTACGTTTTACTTCGCTCATTATGCGCCTGCCTTCTCAGTCAAAACAGTTTTCACACGTGCGATATCACGGCGTACAGCTTTCAGAGTATGAGTTTGCTGTAGCTGACCAGTTGCAGCTTGCATGCGCAAGTTGAACTGTTCACGTAGCAAATTCAATAGCTCAGCGTTAAGCTCTTCAACGCTTTTCTCGCGTAGATCTTGTGCTTTCATCACATCACCTGCTTAGTTACAAATGTAGTCTTGAATGGCAGTTTACGCGCCGCTAGACGGAACGCTTCACGAGCCAATTCTTCAGGTACACCACCCATTTCGTACATCACCTTACCAGGTTGGATTTGGGCTACCCAGTAC
>JBCAXP010000557.1:0-526 GCA_038533995.1 Pseudomonadota bacterium | reverse complement strand
CGAACTCGGGTTGACGCAGCCAGAGGATATGTATCGCGCCACTCTCCTCTGCGGCGACATTCCAGAAGACTGGGCCGCTTGGTTCGCAGCGGCCGGCTGCGGCCGATCTCCGCAATCTGGGCCGCGCCTCGGCGATGACGGCGCGATCCTGCAGGCGGCGGTCGAAGGTCAGGGGATCGCGCTCGGACGATCGTTGCTCGTCGCCGACGATATCGCGAGCGGACGGCTGATAACCCCATTTGATCTTACGAACCAGTAGGCGTGGCTTGCGCTCAAGGCGATCTCAAATGGGGTTATCAGCCGTCCGCTCGCGATATCGTCGGCGACGAGCAACGATCGTCCGAGCGCGATCCCCTGACCTTCGACCGCCGCCTGCAGGATCGCGCCGTCATCGCCGAGGCGCGGCCCAGATTGCGGAGATCGGCCGCAGCCGGCCGCTGCGAACCAAGCGGCCCAGTCTTCTGGAATGTCGCCGCAGAGGAGAGTGGCGCGATACATATCCTCTGGCTGCGTCAACCCGAGTTCG
>JBCAXP010000556.1:0-532 GCA_038533995.1 Pseudomonadota bacterium | reverse complement strand
CGGCGCGTCCCGCTGGCCCGGGCGCACGGCTAATTCGCCGTGCGCGGCGCCATCATCGACCTGTTCCCCATGGGCAGCGACGCCCCGCTGCGCATCGATCTCTTCGACGACGAGATCGACAGCCTGCGCCACTTCGACCCGGACACACAGCGCTCCGGCGAAACGTTGCCGCGGCTCGACATTCTGCCCGCGCGCGAAGTGCCGCTCGACAGCGACGCTGTGCGCGCCTTCCGCCAGCGCTACCGCGAACGTTTCCCGGGCGAGGCGCAGCAGTCGCAGGTGTACCGCGATGTCTCCGAGGGCATCGCGCATGGTGGGATCGAGTATTTCCTGCCGCTGTTCTTTGCAGCCACTGCGAGCCTGCTCGACTACCTGCCGGGCGGCACGGTGCTGAGCCACGGAGACGCGCTCGACGAACTGCTTTCGCAGACGGCTGCGGACATCGCCGAGCGCTTCGAAGTGCTCAACGTGGCCGAAGATCGGCCCCTGCTCAAACCCGACGAGGCGTTCTTCACGCGCGACGACTGGCGCG
>JBCAXP010000555.1:0-539 GCA_038533995.1 Pseudomonadota bacterium | reverse complement strand
TCATCGACGCGCTTGACCCCGATTCCGATAACGACGGCATCCCGGATACCGACGAGGCGGGCCCGATGCCGGGCATGCCTGTCGACAGCGATGGTGATGGCCTGCTCGACACGGTCGATCCCGATTCCGATAACGATGGGATTCCGGACGTCGTGGAAGGTGGCACGGATACCGACGGTGACGGCACGCCGGACTACCTCGACCCCGACAGCGACGACGACGGCATCCCCGATACGCTCGAGGACGATGTGGCCACGGGTGTCGATTCGGACGGCGACGGCATCGACGACGGTTACGACGTCGATACGGTGCCGGGCGCGACCGATGCGGACGGCAACGGCGTTGCCGACAACGTCACGCCGATCGACAGCGACGGCGACGGTCTTCCCGATGTCCTCGATATCGACAGCGACAACGACGGCATCCCCGATACCGTCGAAGCCGATCTCGATGTGCTGGCCGACGGTGACGGCGACCAGATCAATGACGCCTTCGACGTCGACGCCACGATGGGCGCCGACACCGACGGCGACGGCGTG
>JBCAXP010000554.1:0-561 GCA_038533995.1 Pseudomonadota bacterium | reverse complement strand
CGGACGGAGGCGGATGCGGTGATCAACGCCGCCGCCTACACCGCCGTCGACAGGGCCGAGGAAGACGAAGCGCATGCCACACTGATCAATGGCGAGGCCCCCGGCGCCATGGCGCGGGCCGCTGCCGCAAAGGGCGTGCCCTTTCTGCACATCTCGACGGATTACGTGTTCGACGGCGCGAAGGACGGGGCGTGGTCCGAGGACGATCCAACAGCCCCGCTCGGCGCCTATGGCCGCTCGAAGCTGAAGGGCGAGGAAGCCGTGCGCGCGGCGGGGGGGGGCCCTGTGATCCTGCGCACGGCGTGGGTGTTCTCGGCGCACGGGTCCAACTTCGTGAAGACCATGTTGCGGCTGGCACGCGCGCAAGCAGCGAAACGGTCGCGCACCCAGGACTTCGACCGCGACCGTCTGGCGGTGGTCGACGACCAGTGGGGCGGGCCGACCCCGGCGGCGGACATCGCCGCCGCGCTGGTTGCCATCGCCCGGGCTTTCCGGGCGGGCAGGGGGGTCAGCGGCACCTTCCACTTCGCAGGCCAGCCCGCCACGACCTGGTGCCGGTTC
>JBCAXP010000553.1:0-596 GCA_038533995.1 Pseudomonadota bacterium | reverse complement strand
CTTGGTCTCGAGCATTCCAGCGACCCCAATGCGCTGATGTTCAACGAATACCGGTTTCCGATTGAAAGCCTTCAGCCCGATGACATTGCGGGAATCCAGGCGCTGTACGGCAACGCCAACGGCAGCACACCACCGGACGAGGTGCCTCCTCCGCCGGTCGAGCCACCCACCGTGTCTGGCTGTGGCCCGAGTGGCTTTGGCGATGCCGACGGCGATGGCATCGACGATGCAACGGAGCAGTTCTGGCTCGGCACGGACCCGTTCAATTGCGACACCGATGGTGACGGCCTCCCCGATTCCGAGGTTTTCTCCGGCCTGGACCCGCGCAACCCCGACACCGACTTCGACGGCGTGTCCGACGGCGAGGAAGTCGCCATCGGCTCCAACCCGTTCTTTCCGGATCAGGGTAGTCCCACGGGCATCGTGGCCGGGTACTACCTTGGACAGGACAGTTTCGGCAGCAGGCTGGAAATTCTCGTTAGCCCGAACGGTTTTGCAGAGGGGGCGTTGACCGTGCCGGGTCCGTTTGGGCCAGTCAGCATTCCGCTAGTGGGCGGTGCCGACGCGCTGGGTCAGCTTTCGCTGGTTTCCTACGA
>JBCAXP010000552.1:0-640 GCA_038533995.1 Pseudomonadota bacterium | reverse complement strand
GCCGCTTCGTCGACGCAGAGGTGCTGCCAATCATCCGCGAGCACTTCGAGAAGCACACGTTCCCGCGCGACCTGATTCCACAAATCGCCGAGCTGGGGCTTCTGGGCAGCACGATCGACGGCTACGGCTGCGCGGGCATGAACCAGATCAGCTACGGCCTCGTCTGCCAGGAACTCGAACGCGGCGACTCAGGCATCCGCAGTTTTGTGTCAGTGCAATCAAGCCTCGTCATGCACCCGATCTACGCCTACGGTTCGGAAGAACAAAAACAGGAATGGTTGCCGAAGCTCGCCACGGCCGAGGCCGTGGGCTGTTTTGGTCTCACCGAACCGCACGGCGGCAGCGACCCGGGCAACATGAAAACGCTCGCCAAGCGCGACGGTGACGACTGGCGCATCTCGGGCTCGAAGATGTGGATCACCAACGCGCCCATCGCCGACATGGCTGTTATCTGGGCGATGACCGACGACGGCGTGCGCGGCTTCATCGTGCCCACGGACGCACCCGGTTTCGACATCCAGGAAATCGAAAATAAGTTCTCGCTGCGCGCCTCGCTGACAGGCGCGTTGTTCCTCGATGATGTGCGCGTGCCGGCGAGCGCAATGCTGCCCAACGTCAAAGGTCTGCGTGGCCCGCTGGG
>JBCAXP010000551.1:0-666 GCA_038533995.1 Pseudomonadota bacterium | reverse complement strand
CGCGCCGCCCGGGTGCAGTGAGCACCACACGGGCCGTGCCGTGGACATCGCAACGCCTGGTGTGCCGCCGCTCACGGAGGACTTCGAACGTTCGTCGGCGTTTCGCTGGCTCGAGCGGAACGCAGGAAATCACGGATTTTCAATGAGTTACCCGCGTGACAACGCGTTTGGCTACATTTACGAGCCCTGGCACTGGTGTCGGCCGACGGCCTGAGCCCAATCGGCTGAAAATCAGGTGTGACGCGGTGTTGACACGAACCGGCAGGGCTTAGACAATAGCGGGCTTCTGTGCGGAGGGGTACTCAAGCGGTCAACGAGGGCAGACTGTAAATCTGCTGGCTATGCCTACGTAGGTTCGAATCCTACCCCCTCCACCATTCTTTAATGATGGCAAGGGCTTAGGCGGCCAGAGCAGGTTAAAGAATGCTCCGGACACTTGGGTTACCCACCGCAAAGTAAAGAGCGGTAATGAACCATCGGACACGCTGGCCGGACCGGCCCGCCGGATTGCTATAGCAAGCATTCCGGCTTTTTTAGCGGCTGGTAAAACAGCACGCCGTGGGTTTTGATGCGACAGAAAAGCGCCGACAGGGCGCCAGGAAGTGTGAGGGCAGGCTCAGGTCTCGGCGGGTGTAGTTCAACGGTAGAACCTCAGCCTTCCAAGCT
>JBCAXP010000550.1:0-922 GCA_038533995.1 Pseudomonadota bacterium | reverse complement strand
CCTTCCGGTCCTGCGGGGCCGGTATCGCCTTGCGGTCCAACGGGACCCTGGTCGCCCTGCGGTCCAGCCGGTCCCTGGGGACCTTCCGGTCCTGCGGGGCCGGTATCGCCTTGCGGTCCAACGGGACCCTGGTCGCCCTGCGGTCCAGCCGGTCCCTGTGGACCCTCCGGTCCGGCGGGGCCTTGATCACCTTGCGGTCCTGCGGGACCGACATCGCCCTGCGGACCGATTGGTCCCTGGTCGCCCTGGGGTCCAGCGGGTCCCTGGTCACCTTGCGGGCCGGCCGGTCCCTGTGGTCCTTCCGGTCCAATGGGGCCCTGATCGCCCTGTGGTCCGGCGGGTCCTTGATCACCCTGCGGCCCAGCCGGTCCCTGCGGTCCTTCTGGTCCAATGGGGCCTTGGTCGCCTTGTGGGCCAGCGGGGCCTTGATCACCCTGCGGTCCAGCCGGCCCTTGTGGCCCTTCGGGTCCGACAGGCCCTTGATCGCCCTGTGGTCCGGCGGGGCCTTGATCGCCCTGCGGTCCGGCGGGACCGACGTCACCCTGCGGTCCAGCCGGTCCTTCGGGTCCAGCGGGACCCTGATCACCCTGCGGCCCAGCCGGGCCTTCCGGTCCAGCAGGTCCTTCCGGTCCTGCGGGGCCTGGATCGCCTTGCGGTCCCTCCGGTCCGGCGGGTCCTTCCGGTCCAGCAGGACCTTCCGGGCCTTCCGGTCCCGGATCGCCCGCGGGTCCTGCCGGGCCTTCGGGTCCCTCGGGTCCAGCTGGGCCTTCAGGTCCTTCCGGTCCCGGATCGCCCGCGGGTCCTGCCGGGCCCTCAGGTCCTTCCGGCCCAGCGGGGCCTTCTGGCCCTTCCGGTCCGGGATCGCCTGCCGGTCCAGCCGGGCCTTCGGGTCCCTCTGGTCCAGCGGGACCTTCAGGTCCTT
>JBCAXP010000549.1:0-947 GCA_038533995.1 Pseudomonadota bacterium | reverse complement strand
GGAGGCGCTGCAAAAGAAGGTGCTTAAGGGCGCCGAGCCCATGACCGAGCGCCCTTAAGCACCTTCTTTTGCAGCGCCTCCGGAAAGCCACCCGGCGGCTGGCCGATCTGGCCGGCGAAGAACGCCACGACCGAATCGGGGAACGCGACGGGCACGTCCTCGTCGACCACCTCGTCGGCCGAGATGCCTTGCGTAACCATCATCAGCGCCATGTCACCGACCACCTTCGACGAAGGGGTCACCTTGACGATGTCACCGAACAGCCGGTTCACGTCTGAGTAGGCGTGTGCCACTTCATGCCAGCGCCGACCTAGGCCGAGCGAATTAGCCTGCTCCTTGAGGTTCGTGAACTGCCCACCTGGCATTTCGTGCAGGTACACCTCAGAGGCGCCCGAGCGCACGTCGGACTCGAAGGCCGCGTACTGCGCACGAACCTGCTCCCAGTAGTCGCTGATCGTGCGCAGCGACGTTGCGTCAAGGCCGGTGTCTTTTTCGGTAAACGCAAGGCTGGCCACGATGGAACCCAGGCACGGCTGCGAGGTGAGTCCGCTCATCGAATCCATCGCGGCATCGAAGGCATCAACGCCGGCGTCCACTGCCGCCAGTACGCTCGCGGCAGCAGCGCCGCTCGTGTCGTGCGTGTGGAAGTGAATCGGGATGCCGACTTCGTCCTTCAACGTTGTGACCAGCAGGCGCGCGGCCGCCGGCTTCAGGAGTCCCGCCATATCCTTGATGCCGAGAATGTGGGCGCCGGCGGCTTCAAGCTGCCGCGCAAGATCCACGTAGTACTTCAGGTTGTACTTCGGCCGGTCCGGATCGAGGATGTCACCCGTGTAGCAGATCGCCGCTTCGGCAATCTTGCCGGTTTCCGCCACGGCCTCGATCGCCACCTTCATGTTATCGACCCAGTTCAGGCAGTCGAAGATGCGAAACACGTCGACCCCGGC
>JBCAXP010000548.1:0-1304 GCA_038533995.1 Pseudomonadota bacterium | reverse complement strand
GGGTCGGGTGCCCGCAAGTCTGTCCGTACCCTTACCTTTCGGCAGGGTTATGGAAAACTTGACGGCGCTGCTGGCCGACTCGGCGGTGTCTGCCCACCTCATCCGGATGGCGAACAGCGCCCTGTATCGCACGCAGGTGCGCATCGAAGATCTGAACCGCGCCATCGCCCGCCTGGGGGTGCCGGTGTGCCGCAACATCGTGACGGCCTACACCATGCGCGCCATGTTCGTTACCAGCAGCCAGGCGCTGTCAGGCCTTATGCGTGCGCGCTGGCGCGAGAGTGCGCTGACGTCGGCGGTGGCTTCCGTGCTGGCCACGCGCTTGAGCGGCTTCAGCGCCGATCGCGCCATGCTTGGCGGCCTGCTGCAGGACATCGGTGCGCTGCCGTTGCTACGCGCGATGGAAACCCGTGTAAAGCCAGGAGAAGACCTCGACCGGCTGGAGGCAACGCTGCGCGAGTTCTCACCGAAAGCCGGCGTCGTGTTACTCGAACACTGGGGCTTTGACGAGGACATCGTGGAGTGCGCGCGAGCAGGCGGGAACTGGATGCGCAGCGGGGAAGACGCCGCCGACCTTGCCGACGTGGTGACGATAGCGCGGCTGCACGCGTGTGTCGGTACGCCGCGCATGCGCGACATGCCTCGCATCAACGAGGTGCCTGCGTACGACAAGCTCAGTCTCGGTGAGCTGGGGCCGCGCGACAGTCTCGCCATCCTTGACGAGGCACAACAGGAAATCGATGAGGTGTTGCGGTCGCTCGGCGTGTGACGCCGGGCCTCGTTGCCTGTGACAGCAAATCGGCCTTCGCGCCGCTAGGACGTGTCGTGCGGCAGCAGCGGCAGGCTTTCTTTTTCGGCGGACAGCATCCATGCAAAGGCGATAACCTCGGCGATGGCCAGGTAAAGCGCCTCTGGAATCTCCTCACCGAGGTCCACTTCGCTAAGCAGAGCGGCAAGACCGGAATCTCGGTAGATCGGCACGTCGTGAGCGGCCGCCAGTTCACGGATGCGGTCGGCCAGCTCGCCGCTGCCGGCCGCAGTAACCACCGGTGCGCCCCTGCCGTCATAGCGCAGGGCCACGGCCCGTTTGCTGCCGCCGCTCATACCCGAGTGTCCGTAAACGCCGGGTAGCCGTCTTCGCCGCTGGCGGGGGCTGCCCTGGAAGTGGCGAGGCGCGTTGCCGTCAGGCCGCGCTCAACCAGGCTCGTTCTGAGCGCTTCCAGCCGCTCTTCAAAGCGCGCCTGAATACTCGGGTCAGCAACTTCAAAGCCGACGGACACGTGGTCGCCAACGAGCGTGATAGG
>JBCAXP010000547.1:0-1576 GCA_038533995.1 Pseudomonadota bacterium | reverse complement strand
CGTACACCGTGACCGTCACTGTCACAGATGACGACGGCGGTGTCGGCAGCGATACCTTCACTGTCAACGTTGGCCAGGCAGAGCTTCCGCCGGAAGCCGACGCCGGCGGCCCGTATGTGGTTGACGAAGGCTCGAGCGTCACGCTGGACGCCTCCAACTCGACCGATCCGAACGGCGACGCCCTGACCTACGCGTGGGATCTGGACAACGACGGTCAGTTCGACGACGCGGTTGGCGCAATGCCTGACTTCGCCGGCATTGACGACGGCGTGTACACGGTCAGCGTGCAGGTGTCCGACGGCGGTCTGACCGACGTGGCCAGCACCACGGTCACCGTAAACAACGTTGACCCGATCGTCGAAGCAGGCGCCAACCAGGCGGCCAATACCGGCGACACGGTGTCCCTCGACCCGGCGAGCTTCACGGACGCCGGTATCGAAGACACACACATCGCCAGCATCGACTGGGGCGACGGCACGGTCGAGCCGGGTGCGGTCACGCAGGGCGCCGGCAGCGGTACGGTTGACGGCAGCCACGTCTACACGGACGAGGGCACGTACACCGTGACCGTGACGGTCACTGACGACGACGGTGGTGTCGGCACCGACACGTTCACCGTGAGCATCGGGCAGGCGGCGCTGCCGCCAGAGGCCGACGCCGGCGGTCCGTACGTGGTCGACGAAGGCTCAAGCGTCACGCTGGATGCCTCCAACTCGTCCGATCCCAACGGTGACGCATTGACGTATGCCTGGGACCTCGACAACGACGGTCAGTTCGACGACGCGGTTGGCGCAACGCCCGACTTCGACGGCATCGATGACGGCGTGTACACGGTCAGCGTGCAGGTGTCCGACGGCGGTCTGACTGACGTCGCGAGCACCACGGTTACCGTGAACAACGTCGATCCGATCGTTGAAGCCGGCAACAACCAGGCTGCCGAGGTTGGCGACACGGTGACGCTGGATCCGGCGAGCTTCACGGACGCCGGTGTCCTCGATACGCACATCGCCAGCATCGACTGGGGTGACGGCACGGTTGATCCCGGCGCGGTGACGCAGGGCGCTGGCAACGGCACGGTGAACGGCAAGCACGTCTACACCCAGCCGGGTACCTACACGGTAACCGTGACGGTCACGGACGATGACGGTGGCGTCGGCTCCGACACCTTCCTGGTGGAGATCGACCAGCCGCCGGTCCAGACCGTCTTCGACCTGCGTGCACGGCCGAAGGTGAAGAAGGTGCAGCTCAACTGGACGCCTGTGCAGGCACGGGCCGGACAGCGTACGGTCACCTACAACATCTACCGCAGCTCCACGTCGGGCGGTCCGTACACGCAGATTGCGGCGGGTCACAGCAACGACCTCGGCATTTACATCGACTTCGAGGTGGCCCTCGGCGAGACGTACTACTACGTGATTACGTCGGTTGTGGGTGACAACGAGTCGCTGTTCTCGAACGAGGCCGGCGCAACGCTGGCGCCGCGGCCGTAACGGCGGCAACGGATGCAATCACCCTTCCGCCAGCCGGCGGGAGGGTGGTTGTCCAACCTCGGAAATTTCGACGTCGCCACGGTAGC
>JBCAXP010000546.1:0-1707 GCA_038533995.1 Pseudomonadota bacterium | reverse complement strand
CACATCACCGCGCCCGGGCTATTGACCGAGGATTTTCACACCGGCCGCCTGACGCTCAACTGCTTTGTGAGTGTGGAGCCACGGCTGCGATAACGGCTCTGTTTGCAGAGAGGCTAAGGCTGCCACTACCCCGCTGAGGCCAAATCACGAACCGGTGTCGAGCGCTGCGAGGTTGTCCTCGTGCGCAGCGAAATTCAGGCTGCACCCAGCCAGGAAGTCCCGCACTGACTGCTTCTCGTAGAGATCGCGACCCTCGGGCTGCTCTCCAGCCAGCGGCGGAAAGGCGCCGTAGCCTGCCAGCAGGCAGTGCCAGGATGCAGTCCCGAAGTGGGACTCGATCTTTTGTCGCTGGATCTCCTGGTTGAGATCGCCACGGCGATACCACACGTCGAGGATGTGTCGCAGCGAGTTCGACAGCGTCATGTTGGCCCGGTTGGCTTTCCAGTAGTCGGTGTCATCGCGCGTGTTGAGCTTGTAGTGCGCCACGATGTAGTCGCGCACGCGCTCGAAGCGCGCGTCGATTTTCTCGTTATACGTGCGCGCATGCTCGTCGCTGAACTGCCCCTTCTCATATAGCGTCATGAACAGCTCAATGGATATCTGCACGAGATGCAGCGCGGTGGCCTCGAGCGGCTCAATGAAGCCCTGCGAAAGCCCCAGGCCAAGGCAGTTCCTATGCCAATGCTGTTCGAGCTGCCCTACGCGCATGCGCAACCGGCGCGCTTCCGTGTCGCTGTCCAGCATGCCGAGGCTCGCGCGAAACTCGGCTTCCGCATCGTCGTGCGAAATGAAGTCGGAACTGTACACATAACCGTTGCCGAAGCGGTGCGTCAGCGGAATTTTCCAGCGCCAGCCGCATTGCATGGCGTATGCAACGGTCTCCGCCGGCAGTGTGCCTTCCCGCGGCGTGGGCATCACGACCGCAGAGTCATTGAACAGGTTATCGGCAAACGACTTAAAGCCAACGCCAAGCGTCTTGCCCATCAGCACGGAGGCAAAGCCCGTGCAGTCCACAAAAAAGTCAGCGGCGTGCTCGACGCCGTCATCAGCAACCAGCGTGGTAAGGGCACCGCTCTCGTCGGTGCGTGCCTCCACGATGCGGGCCTGAACGTGCGTGGCGCCACGATCCACCGCGACCTCCGACAGGTACTCACCGAGAAGCCCGGAGTCGAAGTGGTAGCCGTACTCAATGACAAACGGAAAGCTGTCCGGCCTCTGCGGACCCTTGCGTTCGGCCGCCAGCAGCCCGTTCAAAAAGAAATCGTCCGGCCGGGTGTGCACATTCAAACCCAGCCGCCGGCTGTGGCAATTGCGCGTAAAAGGTCCGTGGGTAAACGTGTCTACCTGCGAGGTAAACGGATGGCTGTAACTCTTGAGGCCGGATTCGGGGCTCCAGTCCTCAAAGCGAATGTTGAGCTTGTACGTCGCGTTACAGCGCGGCATCCACTCGCGCTCAGGGATCGCGAGCATTTCAAAAAAGCGCTTGAGCGTGGGTGTCGAGCCCTCGCCGACGCCCACGATGCCGATGTCCGGCGACTCGATAAGCGTGACGCGCACCTTGTCGGCAGGCCACTGCTTCACGAACAGGTTGGCGGCCATCCAGCCCGCCGTGCCGCCGCCGAGGATAATGATGTTGCGCGGCATCAGCCGGCCTTGCAGAACGCCTGGAGAAACTCGTCGTGCGATGGAATCTTTGGCACCGGCTGC
>JBCAXP010000545.1:0-1727 GCA_038533995.1 Pseudomonadota bacterium | reverse complement strand
ACACCTTGTGATCATTCCAGTGGCGCTGGCCGCAACGGCGTGTGCAACCACGCAAAGTTACGACGACGCTGCAGCGGACATGTCAGAGCCGAAGAAGGAAGAGCCCGCGTACAAGATAGTGCAAAACCCGGCCTTCGCTGCTATTTCGCAAGCTGCGGATCCGGCAGAAATGGACCGCCGTGCGATTCTCGCGATGCAGGGCGACTATAAGGTCGACTTCAATTTCGAAGAGACCGTTATGCTCGCACCCGAGTACGAACGGCATGACGACAAAACCACCGGGGCCTTTGAAACGGTGTTTGTCGTGGAGGATTCGGCCGATCGCATTGTGCTCCAGCACATCCTTGTCATGAAGGGTGGGCACGTCATCAAGCACTGGCGCCAGGACTGGCATTTCGAACCGACCGAGCGCTTTGAGTTCGTGGCTGATCAGTCGTGGCAGGTCGTGCCTGTGGATTCTCACGACGTCAGCGGCGCATGGACCCAGTGCGTGTTCGAGGTATCGGACGCGCCACGCTACTGCGGCACAGGCCGCTGGTCACACAACGAAGGTGTATCCACCTGGACGAGCGACGCGTCCTGGCGGCCTCTGCCGCGCCGGGAATACACCAAGCGGTCAGATTACAACGCGCTTCGCGCGATCAACAGGCACACCGTAACGTCGCATGGCTGGACTCACGAGCAGGACAACACCAAGGTGCTCCGTGATGGTCGTGATGTAAATCAAACCCTCGTACGTGAGTTTGGCTTTAACGACTACCGCAGCATCGAAGGCTACGACTTCGAACCTGCAAGTGTGTACTGGAACCGCACGTCAGATTACTGGGCGCGGGTGCGCAGCGCGTGGAGTAACCGAATGGCGCTCGGCAATACGCTTAAGCTGAAGACCGAGGTCGACGGTATGCCAGTAATCGTTGCCACCTTCGAACACGCCGAGAAACTCGACGAGATGACCGCCCAGCAGCAGGCAGACGCCATCGACACGCTGCTGAACGAGTGGACCGAAATCGAAGCCCAGCGCAAAGCCGGTCTGTAGTACCCGTTCAGGGCCACTGCGATGTCGGGCAATGACGCCTTTAGCTATTTCGCCGCGACCAGGGATGGTGACTGCCGGTGTTAGCGGCGGGCGAAGGGAACGCTGCCTCGCTACGCGGCACGCTCGCCGCGTGGTGGGGTATCGGCGGCTTCACTTTCATGCTCGCCGTTTCGGTGTACAGGCTTGCAGCGCTGGCGGCCGACAGCTTTCAGATGCCCTGGCACCTCGGCCACCAGATTCTGTTCATCGGCAACCTTCTCGTCATGCTTTGGGTGGAGGGCTATCGCGGCTTCCAGCTCAAGTTCTCCCCGCGGTTTGCCCAGCGCGCCGTCGAGCTTCGTTCACGCAACACGATTGTCGAGGCAATCGCTGCACCGCTCGTCTTGATGGGGATGCTGTACGCCCCGCGCAGGCAACTGATCGCCTCATGGCTGCTCACCGCGGGCATCGTTGTCATCGTGCTGGTGTACCGGGCAATGCCGCAACCGTGGCGCGGCATTCTCGATGCCGGTGTGGCTGCCGCGCTCCTGTGGGGGCTGGTGGCCACCGTCTTTCTGAGCGTACGCGCGCTCGGCGGCGAGGCTGCAGACGCGCACTACGCCCCCTGAATCAATAGTTTTGCACGCGACTCTTTTCTGAAAAACTGAGGTACCAAAATGCTCTACCGGATTACCGCAGCCATTGCTGCCAT
>JBCAXP010000544.1:0-1865 GCA_038533995.1 Pseudomonadota bacterium | reverse complement strand
GTCCGGATGCACCGCCGTGTAATCCTGAATCGCGTAATAGCTGCCCAGCGCGCCCTTGCGCTTGGCCTCGCCAATCGGCTGTATCGGCATCAGCCACAGGATGTCGACGCCCAGCGCCTTGAGCCGCGGCACCTGGCGAGTGACCTCTGCCAGCGTGCCGGCCTCGGAAAACTGTCGCACGTTGACCTCGTAGATGGCGGCCCGCGAGAGGAAATCCTCGTCAATGGTCGGCGCCGGAGTCACCTCCGCTGCCGGCGGTGCCGCAACGTCGGTAGCAGCCAGGGCAGATGCATCCAGGGGCGGCGCCTGGTCCGCGCAGCCGGCAAGGGCGGCGGCGAGCAAGGCCGCCAGAAGGCCGAGGAGACGGCCGTACGATGATTTCGGGTTGGAATGGCGAGACACGGCGACTCCTTGCAGCAAAAAGGTAGCGGGCCAGAACGCAACAGTGTGGCGCGTCGAGACTATGAGTCAAGCATTGACCCGCAGGTGGTACCGGGCCGCGGGATGCACGGCGACGCCAATCCGGCTATTGTTCGGGATTAACAACGATCACAGCCATCCGGGGGACAGGCAATGAAAGACGAAACACTGGCAATTCACGCAGGCTTTAAGTTCGACGCCGAAACGAAGGCGGTGAACGTGCCGGTGTACCAGACCGTCGCCTACGAGTTCGACAATGCGCAGCACGGGGCCGACCTCTTCAACCTGGCCGTGCCGGGCAACATCTACAGCCGGATCATGAACCCGACGGTAGACGTGCTGGAGAAGCGCTGCGCGGAGCTTGAAGGCGGCATTGCCGGCCTTGGCTTAAGCGCCGGCAGCGCGGCGGTGAACTACTCGATTCTCACGCTTGCCGAAAGGGGCAACAACATCGTGACGCCGCCGCAGCTGTACGGCGGCACGTACACGCTGTTCAAGCACATGCTGCCCAAGCAGGGCATTGACGTGCGCTTTGCCGAAGACGACAGCGCCGCTGCGGTTGGCAAGCTGATTGACGACAAGACGACGGCGGTTTTTTGCGAATCCATCGGCAACCCGGCCGGCAACATCGTGGACATCGAGGCGCTGGCCAACGTGGCGCACGAGCACGGCGTACCCCTGGTCGTGGACAACACGGTGGCAACGCCGGCTCTTATCAAGCCGATCAAGTGGGGCGCCGACATCGTGGTCAACTCGCTGACCAAGTACATGGCAGGCCACGGCAACACGCTCGGCGGCGTTATCGTCGACAGCGGCAACTTCCCCTGGGCCGAGCACGCCGAACGCTTCCACATGCTGACCGAGCCCGAGGAGTCGTACCACGGCGTTGTTTACACCGACGCCCTCGGTCCCGCTGCCTACATCGGCCGGGCGCGCACAGTGCCGCTGCGCAACAGCGGTTCGGCACTCAGCCCAATGAACGCCTTCCTGATTTTGCAGGGTATGCAGACACTGCCGCTGCGCATGGAGCGCCACTGCGACAACGCGCTGGCCGTGGCGAAGCACCTGCAAGGACACGACAGCGTGGAGTGGGTGCACTTTGCCGGGCTTGAAGACTCGCCCTACTACTCGCTTGCGCAGAAATACACCGGCGGCAAGCCGTCCGCGCTGCTCACGTTTGGCATCAAGGGCGGCTTCGACGCCGGCGTGAAATTCTACGACGCGCTGAACATGTTCCTGCGACTGGTGAACATCGGCGACGTGAAGTCCCTGGCGGCACACCCGGCATCCACCACCCACCGGCAGCTCACCGAGGACGAGCGAAAGATGGCGGGCGTTACGCCGGACATGATCCTACTGTTCTACGGCACCGACCACATCTACGACATCATCGAGGACCTGGACAAGGCGCACCCCGCGGCGCAGTAACGCGCCCGGCAAGCCAG
>JBCAXP010000543.1:0-1874 GCA_038533995.1 Pseudomonadota bacterium | reverse complement strand
TTGCAAGAAAACATCTGAGTTGGTACTGCGAGCGCCACCGCAATGCGGACGCGTATCGGGCACTTGTGGTTCGCGCTCAAACTGCGCGCGAACAGCTCACACTCACTGAAAACTACTTCGACACGCTGTCGGACGCCATCGCACTGGCCGCATAAAGGGGATGGCCAGCGCAACAGGAACCGACAGGCTTTCCAATGGGGGGACAAGCAAAGCAGTGAACAAGCAGAAAGAGAACGCAAAAAATGGCGCCGGCCAGCACGCAAGGCTCAACGGCGCATCGCTCGGCAACATGACCACGCAGGCCTTGAAGACTTACTTCGCCAACCTCAACGGCCACAAGCCCGGGGAGCTTTATGAGCTGGTGCTAGGGGAAGTCGAGCCGCCACTGCTCAAGACGGTCATGGAATACACACGCGGCAACCAGAGCCGCGCCGCAGAAATCCTGGGCATCAACCGCGGCACGCTCCGCAAGAAACTCAAAACCTACGGCCTGCTCCACTAGGAACAATTCCCTGGGCCCGCTTCACTGGAAGGATACTTCATGCTTGCCATCCGCAAAGCGCTCCTGAGCGTTTCCGATAAAACCGGCCTGGTTGACCTGGCCAAGGCGCTAACCGGACTCGGCGTTGAAATCCTGTCCACGGGCGGCACTGCGAAGTTGCTGCGCGAGGCCGGCATCACTGTGCAGGACGTGTCCGACTACACCGGCGAGCCCGAGATCATGGGCGGCCGGGTGAAGACGCTGCATCCAAAAGTGCACGGCGGCCTGCTCGGCCGCCGCGGTGTCGACGACGGCATCATGCAGGAGCTCGGCATCGAGGCCATCGACCTGCTCGTTGTGAACCTGTACCCGTTCGAGGCGACGGTGGCAAAGCCGGACTGCACCCTGGCCGATGCGATCGAAAACATCGACATCGGCGGGCCGGCCATGATTCGCGCGGCCGCGAAGAACCACGCCGGCGTTGCCGTGGTCACCGACCCGGCAGACTATTCAGGGATCGTTGACGAACTCAACACGCACGGTGGGCTGTCAGCGGAGACGCGGTTCTCCTTAAGCGTCAAGGCCTTCGACAAAACCTCGCGCTACGACACCGCCATCGCCAACTACCTGGAGACTAAAGCCGGCGGAGGCGATGACAGCTTCGCGCCGTCGCTGCGTCTGAACTTGAGTCGCCGGCAGGTATTGCGTTACGGCGAAAACCCGCACCAGGGCGCGGCGTTTTACGTGGAGAACGACGCCGCTGACGCCAGCATCGCCACCGCGACGATGCTGCAGGGCAAGGAGCTGTCGTACAACAACATCGCCGACGCTGACGCGGCCCTTGAGTGCGTGCGCCAGTTCGTCGAGCCGGCCTGCGTCATTGTGAAGCACGCCAACCCGTGCGGCGTCGCGGTCGATGCCGACATCGGCGCGGCGTACCGGCTCGCCTGGTCCACCGACACTACGTCGGCGTTCGGCGGCATTATCGCGTTTAACCGCACGCTCACCGGCCCGCTGGCGCAGGAAATCATCGATCAGCAGTTTGTCGAGGTCCTCATCGCGCCATCCGTCGACGATGCCGCACAGGAAGCCCTCAAGGCGAAGCCGAACGTTCGCGTGCTGAGCACCGGCGAATGGGCAGCCCAACGCAGCGCCGCCCACGACTACAAGCGCGTCGGCGGTGGCCTCCTGGTCCAGGACCGCGACGACGGCATGGTGGAGGCCAGCCAGCTTCAGGTGGTGTCTCGCCGTGAACCATCGCCAGAGGAAATTCGCGACCTGCTGTTTGCCTGGCGGCTCTGCAAGTTCGTCAAGTCCAACGCAATCGTTTACGCAAAGGACCAGATGAGCATCGGCATTGGCGCCGGGCAGATGAGCCGCGTCTACAGCGCCC
>JBCAXP010000542.1:0-1886 GCA_038533995.1 Pseudomonadota bacterium | reverse complement strand
GTCGGGTGCCCGCAAGTCTGTCCGTACCCTTACCTTTCGGCAGGGTTATGGAAAACTTGACGGCGCTGCTGGCCTGGTTACCCAGGGAAACTCAAGGATACGTGTAACTTGAGCCGATACCGAGCGGCAGACCGGCTGCCGAGTACAGCAGCAGGAAGATCGTCCACAGCACAAGGAAGGTGATCGAGTACGGCAGCATCATAGCCGTCAGCGTACCGATACCGGTGCCCTTCACGTAGCGCTGGCAGTACACCACGACAAGCGGGAAGTACGGCATGAGCGGCGTAATGATGTTGGTACTTGAGTCGCCCACACGATAGGCCGCCTGCGTCAGATCCGGCGAAATGCCCAGCGTCATCAGCATAGGAACGAAGATCGGCGCCAGCAGCCCCCACTTGCCGCTGGCAGAACCAACGAAGATGTTGACGAAACCCGTGAGCAACACGATACCGACCATGGTGACGTAGGACGGCATCGCCAGTGCCTGCAGAAAGGCGGCGCCCTGGAGCGCCAGCAGCACGCCGAGGTTGGACTGGCCGAAGGCGTAAACAAACTGCGCAATGAAAAACATGATGACCAGGTAGTAGGCCATGCTGTTCATGGCCTTGGACATACCGTCAATCATGTCCTTGGAGCTTTTCACCGTGCCGGCAACGATGCCGTAGACCATGCCGGGAATCAGGAACAGCAGAAAAATCAGCGACACGATGGAACGCATTAGCGGCGCCGCGCCGGTGGTCAGGTTGCCTTCGGAATCACGCCACGCGGAGCCTTCGGGCAGCGAGGTCACTAGCAAAAGGACGATGGACACCACCATCGCGGCAAGCGCCCAGCGCAGGCCGGCCCGTTCCTTGTCCTGGAGATCGTGCATCTCCGGCAGGTCGTCGGCGTCACCGTCGATCTCGGTGCCGGCAAGGCGCGGTTCGACCACCTTGTCGGTGATGTACCAGCCAACCGACACGATCAGCAGCGACGACGCGGTGGTAAAGAAGTAGTTGTTGAGCGGGTTCAGAACAACATCAGGATCGAGAATCTGCGCGCCGGCCTGGCTCAGGCCCTGCAGCAGTGGATCCAGTGATGAGGGCACAAAGTTCGCCGAGAAACCGCCCGACACACCGGCAAAGGCCGCGGCGATACCCGCCAGCGGATGCCGTCCTGCCGCGTAGTAAATGACGCCGCCCAGCGGAATCACGAGTACGTAGCCGGCGTCGACCGCCGAGTGGCTGACGATGCCTACCAGGATCACCATGGGTGTGATCAATGATTTCGGCGTGATGTTGAGCAGCGCGCGAATCGCGGTGTTGATGAAGCCGGTGTGCTCGGCAACCCCAATGCCGAGCATGGCAACGAGTACCACGCCGACCGGGTGAAAGTGCGAGAAGTTTGTGACCATGACCGACAGCGACTCGGTCAGCGCCGCGGGCGCCAGCAGGTTCTTGATCGTAAGCGCAGCCCCTGAACGCGGATCGACAACGTCGAAGCTCACGTAGGACAGCAGCCACGACAGCAGCCAGACGATGAAGAGCAGGCCAACGAACAGCATGGCGGGGTCTGGAAGCTTGTTGCCGACGCGCTCCACCGTGCCGAGCATTCGGGTTACCAGGCTGTTGTTACTGGCGCCGTCGTTATTGGAAGTGTTTGCGTCGGCCACGGTGCATCCCCCTTAAAGGTACCCGGTCAGGTTTTCGGGGGAGTCTACAGAAATGTCACCGGTCCGTCACCGCAGCACCGGTGGGGGCCATGGGACAACCCTGTGGGAGCCATGGGACAGTGCTGTGGGAGCGGCTTTAGCCGCGATAGACCCTGTGCTGAGGCTTGCTATCGCGGCTAAAGCCGCTCCCACAGATAGCTAAGAGCGTGTCTACGCCCGCGCAGCGAGCGCAGAG
>JBCAXP010000541.1:0-1890 GCA_038533995.1 Pseudomonadota bacterium | reverse complement strand
GACGCGGCGCGCCAGGAGCTGGCGCAGGTGCGCGACACCACCGGGGCAGAAAGCGCTGTCCTGAGCCGATCGATTTCTGCCCCGGTGGTGTCGCGCACCTGCGCCAGCTCCTGGCGCGCCGCGTCGGCGTCGTTGCGCAGCTGCTCAAGCTCTGTCTCCAGTGCGGCGGCTGCCTGCTCACGCTGACGGGACTCCGTCGCTGACTGTTCGGTCAGCGCTTCGAGTTTTTCTTCTAGCGCGCTGCGCTCCTCGGCGTGAGCAGCTTCTCCCGAGGTCAGCGCCTCACGGGTGCCAGCTGCCTGCGCCTGCGCGTCATCGAGAGCGGCCCTGGCGCTGGCAAGCTCCGCTTCCAGCGTGCCTACCTGTTCCTGAAGTTCGCCGGTGCGTACGGCGCCCGCGTACTGCTGCGCGTCGGGATCGGGCGCCGCAACCGGACGGGCGGGGCGAAGGAAAAGCCCCGTGCCAAACGCGATGAGCGCGCCGCCGGCAAACAACGCGAGCGCTATTCTTGCGGGCTCGCGCCAGGAGCTGACAGCCGGCGTGGCGGGTGCGTCGACAAGGCGTGGCCGGCTGCCGGGGGCCGGTGGCTGGCGCAGCTCCCGGCTTAGCTCCAGCGAAAAGCTACCGTCGACATCGGTGGGAGCAGCCGGGCTGGCGACGGGGCTGGCCTGCGGCGCGGCATCGACCTGCAGTGCCGGCGCCTTGAGCGCAAGCCAGAGGGCGGCGGCGAGTGCGGCAACGGCGGCTGCACCGGCCAGGCCAATCAGAGGCCGGAGCATCAGCGGTCGGCCGGCCTGGAGCCGGGCTGCCTTGTTCTTGAGGGTGACGCCATGTTGGCCGCGTTTTTACCACGTAAAATGCCATGGGCGCCAGCGCTTTGCAGGCAGAACGTGAAGTGCTTCGCACGGTCGGCAGCAAGCCGGCTGTGGTATACCGTCAGCCATGCGATATGAATCGATACTGGTGCTGTGTACCGGCAACATCTGCCGAAGCCCGATGGGCGAGGTGCTGCTGGATCGCGCCCTGGCGAAGGGCGGGTGTCCGGCGCGCGTCGAATCTGCCGGCATTGGCGCGTTGGTGGATCACCCGGCCGATCCGCTGGCCGTCGAGCTGATGAGCGAGCAGGGGATCGACCTGAGCGGGCATGTCGCCAGGCAGCTGACCGGCGCCATGCTCACCGATTTTGACCTCTTGCTGGTGATGGAATCCGGCCAGCGCCGGTACGTGGAGGGGCGCTGGCCGCTGGCACGCGGCCGCGTGCACGACATCGGCCGGTGGAGTGACTTTGACGTGCCTGACCCCTACCGCGGCACCCGCGACGACTTCGAAGTAAGCCTGAGGCTGATCGAGCGGGGTATCAACGACTGGCTCGGCAAGTTGGTGAGATAGCGCCATTGGGGCGTGTCATAAAGTGCCAACCGGCGCATAGTGCGCTGCGATGAGAAGTGGTATGTTGGCCGCCGTTAAATTCGGGGGTGGCCGCCAGGACGGCATCCAGTCCGGACCACTAACTGGAGTAAGGCGTTGGCAAAAAAGGCATTAATTACAGGCGTTACCGGGCAGGACGGCGCCTACCTCGCGGAGTTTCTGCTCGACAAGGGCTACGAGGTGCACGGCGTGAAACGCCGGGCCTCGTCGTTCAACACCGATCGTATCGACCACCTGTACCAGGACCCGCACGAAAAAGACCGCCGGCTCATTCTGCATTACGGCGACATGACGGATTCAACCAACCTGATCCGCATCGTGCAGGAAGTCCAGCCGGACGAAATCTACAACCTCGCGGCCCAGTCGCACGTGGCGGTGTCGTTCGAGTCGCCGGAGTACACGGCCAATTCAGACGCCATCGGTACCCTGCGCATGCCCGAGAATCCGGATGGCCTCGAGCAT
>JBCAXP010000540.1:0-2002 GCA_038533995.1 Pseudomonadota bacterium | reverse complement strand
GGCCATGGCGGCGCACCGTGAGAGCCGGGCGCCAGTACCGCTTAAAGACCTGTTATCCTGACCCCATCATGGCCTTTTCACTCCATCCCAGGCTTGCCGCAGACACGCTGTCCGTTGGCCGCCTTGCCTTGAGCGACGTGCTTCTTGCGAAAGACAGCCGCTACCTGTGGTGCATTCTTGTCCCGCAGCTGGAAAACCTGCGCGACTTTCACGATGTGCCACACGCCCACAAGGCGGCGTTCCTCGAAGAAATCGATCGCACGTCGGCCGCCGTTCAGGCCATGACTGACGCGTACAAGATAAATGTCGCGGCGCTTGGAAACGTGGTCGAGCAGCTGCACGTGCATGTCATTGCCCGGCACCAGGGCGACCCGGCATGGCCGGGCCCCATCTGGGGCGTAGGCAACGCGGTGCCTTACGGGCCGGAAGCAGCAGCCGCGAAGATCAATGAGCTGCGGGCAGCGCTTGGCTGCGAAGACGGCCCGGCGTAGCGGCCCGGTGAAAGCGCCGCCCGACGCTCTCGGGCAAGTGGCTAGAAGGTCTGGCCGAGGAACAGGTACACCGAGCTTCTGCTGCCCTCGGCCTCACCGTAGGCGAGGTACAACGGTCCGGCGAAAGTGTCGAGCACCAGGAACACGCTGCCGGCCGTGAGCATGTTGTCAAAGCCGATGTCGTCGCTGTTCTCCCACACGTTGCCCGCCTCGATTGACGCGCCGAGGTACAGCGTTGATCCGAACGGGCCGATTGTGGCGTCTGTCATCCGCCGGTAGTACAGCATCCTCGCCATGCCGAGGTGGCGCCCGTTGAGTTCCTGGCGGGCATAGCCCGACAGACTGAACAGTCCGCCGAGCGCAAACGGTCGGACGGAGTTCGCTGGAGCATCCACCGTGCGCCCAAAGTCCCACCAGTGCAGGAGCGTATTGCGTCCCCACGTTTGCGGCTTGAGCACGGTCGCAACGGTTGCCCGAAAGTCCACTTCCGCACCGAGCGATTCCCGTGAGTCGAGGAAGCCTGCGTTCCACACTGTGCCGCTGCGCGGAATGGCGATGGCATCGATAGTGTCGTAGCCAACGCTCGCCAGCACGCCGGCTGAGTTCACGTTGGACTGACCGAAAACCGGGTCGCCGGTGGCGATTTGAGAATCGCCATAACCTCGGGACAACGTCAGCCGCATTTCGGCCCGGTTGCCGAACTGGCGGCCAACTGCCATCTGCACAAGCGCTTCGCGGGTGCGAAATTCCGCCACCCGGTTGCCGTCTTCGTAAACCGGTGTGACGATCTGCGACACCTCCGCGGACGGGTTCACAAACCAGCGGCCAGCGTAGTCCAGCGGCTGGAACCACTCACCGAACAGGCGCGTCGTACTTCCGAGCTGCGCATCGAAGCGTAGCTCTCCGCCCAGCCGGTTCAACTCGGTCATCGTCAGGCGAGCCGCTATGTTGTAGTCGTTCGTGCCGGAAAAGTCCTCCTCGATGTTGACGCCGAAGCGAACAAAGTTCGGTCCCCAGCTCTTCTCCCGGGCACTGATATCAAGGCTGGCGCCGTCTGGCAGCGCTTCCAGGCGGTAGTCCACCGACTCGAAGGTATCGAAACCATAGATGTCGGCGATGTCGGCCTCGAGGGCCGATACGTCCAGCGGTTTGCCAATCGGATCTTCGAGGCGTCGCTCAATCAGCCGGGGCGCGAGCTTCGAATCGTTGGTTACCTGCACGTGGCGGATGACTGGCGCCGGCTGCTGCCGGTTTGTAACCCGCTCGCGAAACTCCGCGTAACGTGCGGAAGACACTGACAGGGTTCGGATGCGATCTGACGCGGATAATGCCGCCAGCCTGCCCTGCTCGACCGCTTCGAGTGAGCGCTCGAACTGCTGAGAGCCAAAGCGTTCCAGCTGCGGCTCAATGAGCACGTCGTCCTCTTCAAGCAGCGCCAGCTCGTCCTGGGTCTGGGCCTGAATCAGTATCGTCAGCATCTGGCTGGTTACGGACACGGCAGAGTCGAGCTC
>JBCAXP010000539.1:0-2051 GCA_038533995.1 Pseudomonadota bacterium | reverse complement strand
GTTCAGCTACGCCGTCTTTTTCGCGTCTTTCCTGTACGCGATTGGCTTCATCGGCAATTTCATCGTACCAAAATCGATTGATTCGGTGCCTGAGGCACCCCTGGGTACGGCCCTGTTCATTAACGCCCTGTTGCTGGGCATCTTCGCCGTCCAGCACAGCGTCATGGCACGGCCCGCCTTCAAGCGCTGGTGGACGCGCATCGTGCCGCCCGCAGCCGAGCGCAGCACCTATGTGCTGTTCTCGAGCCTGGCGCTCATCCTGCTGTTCGCGCTCTGGGAGCCCATGGGCGGCGTCATCTGGTCGATCGCAAACCCGACGGGCCAGGCCATTGCCTGGGGTCTCTACGGCCTGGGCTGGGCGATCCTGCTCTATGCCACTTTCGCCATCAATCACTTCGACCTGTTTGGTCTGCGCCAGAGTTGGGCGGCATTCCGAGGTCGTGAGCCCGCCGCACTCAAGTTCGTGCAGCCGTGGATTTACCGCGTCGTGCGCCACCCGCTGTACGTCGGTTGGCTGCTCATCGTCTGGGCCACGCCCGTCATGACGATCGCCCACCTCGTATTCGCGCTGCTCGCCACGGGCTACATCCTTGTTGGCATACAGCTCGAAGAGCGCGATCTGGCCGACATGCACCCTGAGTACCGCGACTACAAAAAACGCGTGCCCATGCTGGTGCCGTCGATCAAGCGCATCTTCCGTCGCGCCGGTGACAGCACGCTGGCCGAGGCCCGGCAATGAGCGCCGCGGCACTGACTGCCGGCCGAGCCTGGCCCGCCTGGCTGAAACGACTCGGCGCCATCAGCTTCTGGTTCTTTTTTATTAAGGGGCTGCTCTGGCTGGCCGCACCGGTGGTGTTCTACCACCTGCTCTGAAGCCCACACACCGCCGCGGCGAGACCCCCAATCGCCGCGGCGGTGTACGTTCAACGGACCGCTTAGGGGTGCGGTAAGCTGGCGTTTGCCATGGATTTCCAGTGGGTAGCCGTCAATCTCGGGGACGTCTCCGTCCTCACCCTCGCGTTTGCGCTCGGCGTCGCCGCGCAGCGGGTGCGCTTGCCGCCGCTCGTCGGCTACCTGGCCGCAGGCTTCCTGCTTGCGACACAGGGCGTCGCCACGGGCCCGCTCATCGAGAAGCTCGCGGATCTCGGCATCACCCTGCTGCTGTTCACGGTCGGGCTGAAGATCCACCTCAACACGCTCTCGCGGCCGCAAGTCTGGTTGGTGGGCAGCGTCCATATGATCACAACCGTTGTCGTGGCCGGCGGCTGCGTCGCGTTGCTTGCGATGTCAGGGATGGGCGTATTCGCTGGCCTCGATACGGCCGGCATCGCGTTGCTCGCCTTCGCGCTGTCCTTCTCGAGTACGGTGTTTGCCGTCAAAGCACTGGAAGCACGTGGCGAAATGCAGGCCCTGCATGGTCAGGTTGCCGTCGGCATCTTGATCATCCAGGACATTGCAGCCGTGGTTTTTCTGGCGGTGTCATCGGGCAAGCTGCCCTCTGCGCTCGCGTTGCTCCTGTTGCTCCTGATTCCACTGCGTCGCGTGCTCACGATACTGCTCGACCGCGTGGGCTACGGCGAACTGATGGTGTTGTACGGTTTCTTGCTGGCGCTGGGGGGCGCCGAGATCTTCGAGCTGGTGCAACTCAAGGGCGACCTCGGTGCCCTCGTGCTGGGTGTGCTCATCGCCAACCACCCCAAGGCTGACGAGCTGGCCAAGCGTATGCTGGGCTTCAAGGACCTGTTCCTGGTCGCGTTCTTCCTGTCGATCGGACTCGCCGGCGGGCTTACTGTCGAAACCGCGATGATTGGCGTGGCGCTTACACCGTTTGTGCTGCTCAAGGCCACCGGGTTCTTCATGCTGCTCACACGCTTTCGGCTGCGCGCGCGTACCGCACTGCTCGCTGCCATCAATCTCGCGAACTACAGCGAGTTCGGACTGATCGTGGCCGCGATCGGCGCCTCGCTGGGCCTCATCAACACGAAATGGCTTGCAGTCATTGCCGTCGCGCTGTCGCTGTCCTTCGTGCTCGCCGCACTACTCAGTGCCCG
>JBCAXP010000538.1:0-2061 GCA_038533995.1 Pseudomonadota bacterium | reverse complement strand
GTACGTTCGGGTCGGAACCCTGGAGGACGTTACCGACAAAGATCTCGGTGTCGTCAGCCATGGCCGGGGCGCCGGCCATCAGCGAAAGCATGCAGCCAGCAAGCAGGCTGCGAAGCGGTTTACGTTGAGCGGTCATTGCGGTGCCCTCTACTGCCACAGCACGATCTGCGTTACACGCAGGGTTTTTAGGTCATATTTGATGGTTGCGCCACCCGAGTAGCCCTTGGTCAGTGCGTCCGGACGAGGTTCGCGGCGCGGCCCGACCACGTCGGTATTCTCAGTAACGACAACGGTCATTTCCTTGCAGCGGTCGCATGGTTTCGCGGTGATGGTCGTAGTACCGGCGGAAGACAGAGACAGGCGTACGTCGTCCAGTTCCAGCGCGCCCTCGCGCAGTTCCATCCAGGCGTGGGCCTGGCTCGCACACAAGGCAAGCAGGGCTGCGGTCATCAAGGTAAGGATGTGATTTCGCATGATCGGTATCCGTCGTTTCGCAAATGCAAGGTTGCGCAAAAACAAGCGCTATTCGGGATGCAGAAGCTAACAAGTGCTTTGAGCGGAAACTGTGAGCGACCTCACACCGGACCCGCGCTAGCTGACCGCTGGTAAGCGATGCTGGATAAGCGGTTGCGCTTGTGACATAAGCGTGAAAAGGCATGGCGTTGCGGACGCTGCCCGCCGGCAGTTTTGCGCACGCATGCGCGGCTCGGCGCCCTGTCAGGCAGCCGACATAACGTAGTGGGAGAGAGAGTAGCGCTTGCTATGCAAGCGCGGCCTTGCGTTACTCGATAGAGAGTCCGAAAGCGGCGGCGAGTATCGCGCACACCACCATGTAAATCGCGAACAGCCAGCCGGCAGACCACTTCGGGCGCAAGCGGCGGAGCACGATTACCGCGGCTAACGGTGCGACCAGGCCAACCACTGCGGAAAAAGCGAGGCTCGGCGCGAAGGCAAGGTCATTGTTGCGCTCGGTGAGCCACAGCAGGAAAGCCGTTGCTGACACAAATGACAGTGACAGCGACACCAGGACGAGAATGGTTTTGTCGATAGCCTTCACGACGTTGCTACCTCGTAATGTCGATCAGTCATCGGTACGCGTGTAGACGGGCTGGCCGTCCACCCAGGTGGCGAGCACGCGGGTTTTGTAAAGCTCGGCTGGATCGACCTCGAAGATGTCCTGGTCAACGAAAATGAAGTCAGCGGCTTTGCCGATCTCAAGGCTGCCGATCTGGTTTTCCTGATGTGCGGAGTAGGCCGCATCGAGCGTGAAGGCTCGCAAGGCCTGGTCGATTTTCAGGCCCTGGGTCGGGTACCAGCCGCAGGGGGGCTCGCCGGCCGGGCTTTGCCGGGTGACTGCCGCGTGAAGTCCAAGAAAGGGGTTGGCGAGCTCCACCGGAAAATCGGAACCGGCGGCGATCGGTGAGCCCTGCATCAGGAACCGCTGCCAGGCGTACGCGCCGCGAATGCGGTCTGCGCCGACGCGGTCTTCCGCCATGTTCATATCGCTGGTCGCGTGTGTGGGCTGAACGGAGGGGATGACGCCAAGCGTTGCAAAGCGCGGAATGTCTTCCACCTGCACGACCTGTGCGTGCTCGATGCGGTTGCGCAAGGCCGACGGCGTTCCATCCTGGACGGCGTCGAACGCATCGAGTACCTGCTTGTTGGCGGCATCGCCAATGGCGTGTACGGCTGCCTGGAAGCCCCGTTCGTTCGTCTTGCGAATCATGTATTCCATGACGTCGTCGCTCACGAACAACAGGCCCTTGTTGTGCGGGTCATCCGAGTAGGGCGCCAGCATCGCGGCGCCGCGACTGCCGAGCGCGCCGTCAGCGTACAGTTTCACCGCGCGCACGGTGAGCCTGCCGTTGCCGTAGTCGATGAGCGGCTCCTTCTGGGCGTCAAGTTCCTTGCCCGCGCCCGAGAGCAGTGCATAAATGCGCACGATGAGATCGCCACGGTCGGCGAACTCTTTATAGATGTCGATGTCGCGTGCCGTTACGCCCATATCGTGCACGCTGGTGATGCCAAGGCTGCTCATTGCTTCCAACGCGTAGCGCAGGC
>JBCAXP010000537.1:0-2105 GCA_038533995.1 Pseudomonadota bacterium | reverse complement strand
AGCATGATGACAGCCCGGTGGGTTCCAGTAGGTGGATGCGCGCCAGCCTACCCGATGCAGCTTGCACCCAGCAAGCGGCGGGCAATGAGGGGATTTCGCAGCGCGTGTCGCTTTACAGACATAGCTTGCGGCCAGACAAAAGGTGTCACTCGCTGCCAGCTGATTCGCTCTTCGCCTCAAAGCAAAGGGCTTGCACATTCCACGGAGGAAACTATGAAAAGGAATTTGATCTTCACCGCCGTTTGTCTCTCTTTCGCCTGCGCAGGCTCGCTGAATGCGCAGACACCGAATGCGGACTTCGTCAAGAAGCAGTCGCCCGCCCAGGCGGAACTGCATGACCTGCAGCTCGTAGCAAAAGCCAAGGGCTGGACCGTCGAGCAGGCCCGCGCCGACCGCGAGGCTGCCGAGGCCGTTGGCGCCGTCGCCGTGAAGCTGGCGCAGCAGCGTCCTGACCTGTTCGTGGGCTCGGAACTGGCCGTTGAGCCCGGCGGCACGCCGCGCCTTTACGTCAAGGGAAAAGCCGATCGTTCAGTGTTCGACATCGTCGCCGAGTCGCGGGCAAACGTTGAGATCGTTGACAACCAGCCGTATTCCTACGACGAGCTGGAGAAGCGCAAACTGGAGGTTCACACTGCAATCGCCAGCATGGGCTACGAAGACCTCATGACGGCCTTTGATTTTCGTGAGGGCGGCAAGATCAATGTAGAAGTGACGCGCAGGGCCGGGTTGCCCGAGGCCAGCCGGCAGGTTCGCGATGCGCTGCCGGAAGCGCTGCGCGCTGACGTGGAAATCAGCATGCTGGATGCACCGGTGGGTGAAGACTTTGCCGTTCGCGGCGGCATGGCAGTGTATGACGACGGTGTGCGTGAATGTACCTCCGGTTGGTCCGTACGCACCTTCTGGGGCACTACCGGCATGACGACCGCCGGTCATTGCACGGGCATTAACGAGATCGGCAGCCCGGGCGGCACGTCCATGAGCCACCAGGCAGAACATCGTGGCTCCTGGGGCGACATCGAGTGGAAGACAACCCCCACCTCGGAAGTGGCGGAGTTCTACGCGACGTCATCCAGTATTCGTGACACCAAGTCGGTGGAGTCCTGGGCGGCCTTAAGCGTTGGTGAATCGATCTGCTTCTACGGCCGCTCGTCCAACTCGCGGGACTGCAGCTTCGACGTCGACGCGCTGTCGGTGTCGTGCACCGTGTCTGGCGTTTTCAACGACCGCCTCGTTCGCATGGATGGCAACAGCGCCATCGGCGGCGACAGCGGCGGTGGCTGGTCGTGGGGCACCCGCGCTTACGGTTCGGTGAAGGGCATTTGCGGCGGCCGCGCTGTGTTCAGCTTCGCGGACTACTACGATGAAGCTCTCGGTGTGTTCGTTCTGATCAAGTAACCAGAACGCAAGCTGCATCAAGGCGCGCCGGCGGATTCATGATCCGCCGGCGCGCTTGTATTAAAATAGGGCTACACCGCAATAACGAAGGCGAGGTGCAGCCATGCAATGCCACGAAGTGGACTACGAGATTTTCGGTAACGACATGCAGATCGTCGAGGTGGAGCTCGACCCCGGCGAGGTGGTTATCGCGGAAGCCGGCGCCATGAACTACATGGAAGACGGCATCTCGTTTGACACCAAGATGGGCGACGGTACCGCGCCAAGCGGCGGCGTGCTCGACTCGCTCATGAGCGTTGGCAAGCGAATGCTGACCGGTGAATCGATTTTCATCACGCACTTTACTAACTCGATGCCCGGCAAGCGCCGTGTCGCTTTTGCGGCGCCCTATCCCGGCAAGATTGTCCCCATCGACATGGCCGCGACGGGCGGCGAGTTGATCTGCCAGAAGGACGCGTTTTTGTGCGCCGCCTACGGCACCAGCCTGGACATTGCCTTTAACCGCAAGCTGGGCGCAGGCTTTTTCGGCGGCGAAGGCTTCATACTGCAACGCCTGCGGGGTGATGGCCTTGCGTTTGTGCACATCGGCGGCACCGTGATCAAGCGCGAGCTCAACAACGAGACGCTTCGCGTAGACACCGGCTGCCTGGCAGCCTTCACACCGGGCATCGACTACGACATCGAGCGATCCGGTTCGCTCAAGTCAATGG
>JBCAXP010000536.1:0-2135 GCA_038533995.1 Pseudomonadota bacterium | reverse complement strand
CGCCACCACGCCCGAGCAAAAGCGCGTGCTCAAGACCTGCCTGGCGTTCGCTGAGAAGTTTGAGGCCGTCGAGCGCGAGGGTGCGAGCCTGGTGCTCTGCGGATCCGTCGGCACCGGCAAGACCCACCTTGCTGCGGCCATCGCCAAGCGCGTGCTCATCGACGCCGGGCCCCACGCAGCGCCGAAGGACGTTGTGCAGTTCGTCACGACCATCAACGCCGTGCGCCGCATCCACGACACGTTCCGGCGTGACTCCGAAGTCACCGAGTCGCAAGCCATCGCCAGCTTGGTCAAGCCGCGGCTGCTGATCCTCGACGAGGTGGGCGTACAGCGCGGCACCGAGAACGAAAAACTGCTGCTGTTCGACATCCTCGACGGCCGCTATGCCGCCATGAAGCCCACGGTCATCATCTCCAACCTGGAGTACTCCGAGCTCGTCGAGTATCTCGGGCCCCGCGTCCTCGACCGGCTCGAGGAAGGCAACGGCGCGCGCCTCGGCTTCACATGGGAGTCGTACCGGCAAGCCGCCACCGCCAACGTCACGAAACTCAGCGACCGGAAGCACTGATGAGCGGGGAGGGGCAAAGACTCGGTGCCGTTACTCCGGCGGACGTACGGAATCTGCTGAACGACCAGTGGACCGAATGGGCGAACGTGATCGGGGCGATGCCGACCGGGCAAATCGACTGGTCGCCGGACTACCAGTCCGTGAAAACATCCGTCGACGTTCGATCGCACGAGGTAGAGCGCGAGGACATGCTCAACGAGGACTACTTTCCGCTGGCGGATGCTGTGGAGCCAAATCCGACAGAGCGGCAAATCAGCATCTCCGAAAAATCGTACTGGCTTCTCATGCACTGCGCTTTCCGCGAAGGGGAAACACGCGAAGTACTCCGCGAACAGACAACTACCGCTATTCGCCAAGTCGAAGCCATCCGCAAGATCCTCGGCGAGAGGGCGCCGGTGTGAGCGAGCGGCCAAAAGAAATCGAATTCGTGTGCCCGTTGTGCAGCGGCAGGAAAACGGCACCAGCCGGTTCGCGCGTGTATTGCTGGTGGAAGCACGCAATGAAGGTCCAAATGAAACCACGCAAGGAGGAAACCACGAAATGAACCTGATCCCCTGGAAACGAGTTTTTCTCGCCGTCGCTGGCCTGTTGGTTATCAGCACGGTCGGCTGCGATCCCGCGAAAGCGCAGGACGAGCCCGAGCCGGTCGAGAATCCAGCCATATGCTGGGATCACCCAACCGAGAACGACGACGGTTCGCCGCTCACGGACCTGTCACGGTTTCGCATGGCGCTCATCCCCGAAGATGGCCAGTTGAGCTACTACTTCTGGTTCGACCAGTGGGGCATTGCACCTGACGCTGACGAGAACGGTCGGCAGTGCGTGTACTGGCACGACAACGGCAACGCGGACGAGCCGCGGCCGGGGTTGTTGTCTCGCATCCAGGCCGAGGAAGAGCGTGCAGAAACGTCGCTCTACGGCGAGTTCAAGGTCGTCATGATGTCCGTGGACGAGAACGGCAACGTGTCTGAGAACCAAAGCCGCGACCTCAACCCATCCGTGCAGATTCGGTACGTGGCGGTTGTTGGTGATCGAGTTGCACCGTCGCCGCCGGCCAACTTGCAAGCCGTGCCGGAGCAACTGTGAGCCCCGAGGACATGATTTCGCGGGAGCGGGACGATCACGAACGGGGCGAACTGTGGGGGCTTGCCTGGCGCGTGTCGCTGATACTCGCGGTAATCATCATTGCGACGGTGGTGGCGCGCTCGTGAGTCAGTTCCCCGGGTGGACGCCTGAACACGTCGCGGAAATTCTAAACCGCCGTGGCAAGTCCGTTGCGTTAGGTCAGGCACCGAAGATTGACCGAAACATGACGGCGATGTGCGAGCAAGCCGGTGGCAAGAAGGAACACGGCGAACCCGGGCGCCGCGAAGTACTCCTGTTGCTTCCCATGCCGCCCACGGTCAACCACTACTACCAGAAGTCCGTCATGTGGCCGAAGGGGTGCTGGCCGAAGCTCCAGACGCTTGCCGGCCGGGTGTACCTGGCTGCGCCTCCCACGTACCGGAGCAAGTCTGGCGCGACGCTCAAAGTGCGACCGACTGTCGCTGTGCGAATCGGTGAAGAC
>JBCAXP010000535.1:0-2178 GCA_038533995.1 Pseudomonadota bacterium | reverse complement strand
GGCAAGCAGCACAGTGCGGGTGGCTATCGTGAGAATCGGCTCAGGATTGAGCTCGCCGTAAATGGACGCCGGCAGAACAAACACGCGCTTGCCGCGATGCTTCAGCGCGATGCCCTCGGCGACGGTGCCAGCCCCGAGCTGCTGCGGGTCACCGAAGCTGAAGAGCCGGTAGCTCGCGAGCGCGGCGACGCTCTCGGGGGCGAGCAGCCCCCCAAAAATAAAGTAAGCCTCGGGCTCCACGGACCACGGGTCGTCCAGCAGCGTGTAATCGCGGGTCGACAGCCCAAAGTCCGAGCCCAGGTCAGCGAGAAGGCGGCGCGCGGCGCTGCCGGCCGGGCCTGCATACACTTTGCGGCCACGCACGAGCTCGCCGAAGTTCCGGGGCGCGTAGGATTGACTGTGTAGCGCGTGCAGCACAGACGGGTACAGCGGCATCACCGTGCGCAGTCGGCTGCGCGTGCTCGCGGACTCCTCGACAATGGCAAGGTCAGCCAGCCCTTCGGCCATTGCAGCCAGCACGTCGGACGGCGTCTTGCGCTCCTCGACGAGCAGCGCCAGCCCTGCCTCGTCCAGCATTGGCGCCAGGGCCTCGGCGATCGTGTTGGCGGGTTCCTCCGTGGATACCAGCAGGTTGAAGCGGGTCTGTTGCTGCTCGCACCCCGCGAGCCCCAGGACGAAAAGGGCCAACGCCCCGGAAAAAACGGCGCGCCGCCAGCAGAACTTCATTCGCTGTTGTTCAGTTTCGTGTAGTTGTCGTCAGCCTTCTTGCGAAACGCGGCTGCATCGGTGTTCCAGAGCACGCGGCCGTTGGTGAAGCCGGTGGTTTCGAAGAGCAATAACTCGCCGTCCTCGATCTGGAAATTGGTGTAGTCCGGACAGGTCAGCCTGCCAAGCGCAAGAGTTACGGCGCACCAGCCGCCGTAGCGCGGCAAGTATTTCTTAGGGCTCGCCTCGAAGGCCTGCCGGTTTTCTTCGCTGATAAAGAGGTACCGAGCACCCTCGAAATCGACAGCGAAGCCGGGCTCGCCGAGGAAAGGGCCGCCGTCCTGCCGGTAGCTCACGAGGTCAAAGCCGCCCACCGCGATGCCGTCAGGCATGCACACGCCGTGGTCCTGCCCCAGCACGTCGGCGATGTCGCCGGCGGGCTTGGCCATCATGGCATTGGGCTCCTCCGCGACCGCCGTGCACACGGCCGCCGCAGCTGCGAGCAACGCTACAAAAATGCGGACTAGCGCGGGCACAAGGCAACTCCTCCGGCTCTTCGGCCGACTGGTTTCAAGGGGATAGACCGGCGCAACGCCGAAAATATTACGTGCCCCGGTTGCTGAGCGATTCTGTCAGGGCGACGTACTTCGCGAAACGCTCGTCACTGCGCAGCGGCGCGAACATGTCGTCCCTGGCATCCCAGAGGTGGAAGCGACGGCCGGCCGCCGCTGCTTTTTCGAGCCACTCGAACGCCTGGTCAGCCTCGCCCTTCAACGCAAGGCAAGCAGCCATTGTCCAGTAGTCGGACCAGCTGGCCTCGGGCGACTGCGCAGCCGCTGTTGCTTGCAGAAGAACTTCCTCCACAAGCGCTTCGCCCTGCCGGAGCTCACCATTGGCAATCAGCACCTGGGCTTCGCCGAGCAGGGCGTACTGGTTACCTGCAAAGGTGCTCCCCAGCACACGAAACCACTGCATCGCCGCGTCATGATTGCCGAGCTTGAGATTCGCCCCGCCCAGTATGTGCAGGCAGCGCCTGTGAGCGGGAAAAACGCGGTACACCCTTTCGCAGATGCCGATGGCGGCGGCGGTGTTGCCTGCCACCAGCTCCAGCGTCGCCATCTGCGCGTTGGCGTATGCCTCCATCGGCATGTCATCAATCACGGTACCGAGCCACGACCGGGCCCGGTCAATGTCGCCCATTCTTAAGTAAAGGAACCCGAGATGGCCCTTGGCAATGACGTGGTCGGGCGCGCGCTCGACCACGGCGTGGAACAGGCTGGCCGCCCTGGGAAACTCCAGCCGACGCCGATGGATCTCGGCCGCGTTGAACAACGGATCTGCGTACGCCTGGTCAAGCTCGTGCGCCTGGTGAAATGACGCCAGTGCAGCGTCATCCTCGCCAGCAAGAAATTGCGCCAGGCCCAGCGCGTTGTGCGCCTGGGGCTGGTCCGGCGCCAGTTGCATGGCCATCGC
>JBCAXP010000534.1:0-2205 GCA_038533995.1 Pseudomonadota bacterium | reverse complement strand
GTTGACCGGGTGGCGTGCGAGGAATTCGACCTCATTCTCATGGACAACGGCAATGCGGCCGTTTTGCGCGATGGAGACATCGCAGCCCAGCTCCCGCAGCATGCCGCGGACAACGGCCTGGTTCACAACGTTGTCTTCCGCCACCAGAATGCGCGCATCCAGACGCGTCTGCCCCGGCTGCTCCGGCTGGGACTCTTCGGTTTCAGACACGCCCAGCAGAAGTGCGCGCAGCGCGTTTTCTCGAAGCGGCTTGCGCAGCACGTCGTCAACCAGCGCCGGCACGTGCTGTTCGCACGTCTCAAGCAGCGATGGCGGTGACATCACGGCGAGCTTCACCGGCGGCCGAAGCACGCTGTCCCTGTACTTCTGGGAGACCTTCAGCGCGTTATCCAGCGTGTCATCGGCATCGACGAGCAACGTGTCGAATTCGTTGTCACCTGACTGCGCAAGCAGCTTGTCCAGCTCATCGGGCCCGGCGCAGTGCGACCACTCGATGCCCCAGGCGTCGAGCTTGCTTGCGAAGGCCTCGCGAGTGGAACGTCGGCGGGTCATCAGCAACAGTCGCTGACGACTTCCGTCAGTTGTGGCCTCGGCGGCCGCCTGCACCTCTTCGCCGGTCTTGAACGGCACGGAGAACCAGAAATTCGAGCCGGCCCCCGGAATGCTCTCAACGCCAATCTCACCGCCCATCATGCGAACGAGCTGCTGCGAAATGGAAAGGCCGAGGCCGGTGCCGGAGGGGCCGGTGGAACTGTCCTCGGCCTGTGCGAACGGATCGAAAATGGTGGGCAGTACCTCCGGCCTTATGCCGATACCCGTGTCACGTACCTCGACCTTCATGTCCACCATGTCGCTGCCGCGCGGTGTTGTTGTTACGCGCACAAAGACTTCACCCTGCCGGGTGTATTTGGTGGCGTTGCCAACCAGGTTGGTTAGCACCTGCCGTAAGCGCAGTGAATCGCCGATGAGCAGCGGCAGATGGGCAGGGATCTGGCTCAGCAGTTCGACGTCCTTGTCGAACGCTTCAACGCTGAGCAAGTCGATGGTCTCCTCAAGCAGCAGCTTGAAGTCGAACTCGTTCTGCTCGAGGCTGAGTTTGCCGGCCTCGATTTTTGAAAGGTCGAGAATGTCGTTGATAAGCGCGAGCAGGGACGTCGCCGAGCTTTGGATGGTTTCTGCAAAGCGCCGCTGATTGGACGTCAGGCTCGTTCGGCGCAGCAGCTCGGTCATTCCCATGACGCCGTTCATCGGCGTGCGAATTTCGTGACTCATGCGTGCGAGAAACGAGCTTTTGGCCTGGCTCATTTCGTGCAGTTCGTGATTACGCTGTTCCAGCTCCGTTGTTCGCTCGTCAACCATGGCTTCAAGGCGCCGGCTGTTTTCCGCCTCGCGCAAGAGGTTGCGCTGCTGCCGTCGGAACAGGCTGGAAACAAGCAGCACGACAAACGCGGCGTAGCCGGTGTACGCCCAGTTGCTGTGCCAGGGCGGCGGCACGGCCGTCAGCGGAATAGTAAGGCCTTCGCGGTTCCAGACACCGTCACTGTTCGCGGCCCGCACGCGAAACACGTAGTCCGCCGGGTCGAGGTTTGTGTAGGTGACGCGGCGCTTGTTGCCGAGTGCGTTCCAGTCGCGGTCGAAGCCCTCCAGCCGGTATTCGTACTGGTTTTTCTCCGGGGCAGTAAAGTCGAGCGCCGCAAATTCGAAAGTAACAACGTCTTCGGTGTAGGGCAGCTCGACGCGCTGAAGCAGCGGGTAGGGAACTTCCGTGTCAGCGGGCCGGCCCTGGGTTTCCAGCGCCGTGAGAACAACGGGAGGCGCCGTGTCGCTCTCCTCGATACCGGAAGGATAAAAGGCGTTGACGCCGTTCGGTCCGCCGAAGTACACGCGGCCGTCCGGGCCCCTGTGGTAGGCACCGAAGTTGAACTCATCGCCCTGCAGACCATGGTTGCGATGAAAGGTTTTGATCGCGCCCGTCTCCGG
Organism: Pseudomonadota bacterium; assembly: GCA_038533995.1. Taxonomy (GTDB): domain Bacteria; phylum Pseudomonadota; class Gammaproteobacteria; order Steroidobacterales; family JBCAXP01; genus JBCAXP01. Next base: position 225 of record JBCAXP010000534.1, on the reverse strand, counting down.
GTTGTAGCGCATCAGGCCGTTGTTGCTGGTCAGCCAGAGATTGCCTTCATCGTCGGAGACGATGCCGTAGATGACGTCACTGCACAGCCGGCGGCGGCCTCGACCGCGTTGTGGTGTCGTCGCTTGGGCCGGAAGGCATCAGTTTTGAAAACACCTCGCGTCTCGACGGGCTGTCCAGTGACGTCATCTACGGCATCGTCTCCGACGATGAAGGCAATCTCTGGC
>JBCAXP010000533.1:0-2238 GCA_038533995.1 Pseudomonadota bacterium | reverse complement strand
CCGACGAGCAGACAGCTGCCGAAGTGGATTTCCGAGAGCGCGCGCGCGGCATTTGCCAGGCTGCCTGTGACGGTGGCCGAGTCGTGGAACTCGACGACCCGCAGCTCGCCAAGCCGCGCCGTCATAGCGGGCCATTCGCTGAGTGCCCGGCCTTCGAGCACCTGCGGGCGCACCTTGGTAAAGCCGGCCGTCGCCGCGGCCACCCTGGCGATGGTGTCGTCTTCGGGATCGATGAGCGCCGCAAAGGCGGCATCGCAGCCCGTGGCGTCGCGCAGTAACTGAATGGGGATTTCGAGGCGCGCCGGATCGGCGATATCCGGTGAGAGAAAGGCAACGGCGATTTGCGTGTACAGCGCATCAACGCCGGGTTGGTGCGCCGCCGTCCGGGATGCGAGAGCAGGCGAGATGCTGCTCGGGCCGTCTTCCCTTCCTGTCATGTTCTAGCCGGCCTGAACCGGCGAATTATTCGTCATGGTCTGTGCCCGGCTCGCGTTCGGTACGGCGCCATGTTGCTCTGTTATCGGCTTTGCATTCTGGCACGGTTCTTAAAGAAAACAAGCTAAGCGAATGAATAATCAGGGGTGAGTGGATTATGTCTAGTCAAATGCCCGGAGCACTTCGCGCGTTAGGTCCCAGCGATTGAATCCTTGCCGCCCGTAGTCAAGGCCCCGCCGAACGATCACGAGCTCGTGTGAAGGCACGACGATGACGTACTGGCCCCGGTTACCCGCGGTAGCAAAGGCGTCCCTGGGCACATCGTCACGGCTGTCGGGCACGAGCCAGAACTGCCCACCGTAGTCATGGCCACGGCTGGCCGCGGCCGGCGCCGGCGTGGTCACAAAGTCAATCCAGTCCTCCGAGATCAGGCGTTCGCCCTGCCACACACCGCGCTGCTGGTAGAGCAGCCCGAAGCGCGCAAGGTCGCGGGCGTTGGTGTAGACCTGGCTTGAGAGTATGAAGTCGCCGAATCGATCGGTCGAAAGCAGCGTCGAGCGCATGCCCAGACGGTGGAGCAGTGAGGTGCGCGGGAAGGTCGCGTAGGCGTCACCCAGCTCGCGCTTCATGGCCGCCACGGCCAGCAGCGTGTCGTAGTTCTCGTAGTCCCAGTGCGTGCCCGGCGTTCGAATCAGCCCGCGGCGCCGCGCGCCTTCGTTAGAGCTGGCACCGGCCCAGTAGGCGAGCCCTGAGCCCGTCGCGTACTCCATGCGGAAGCTATCAACAGGGTAGAGGCCGCTCGCCATCTGCAGCACGTGGCGCAGCGTGATGGCGTCGCGGGGCTCTTCCCCTGCATCGCCCGTTTCAGGCAGCCAGTCGAGGCCCAACGGTGCGTCGAGCTCGAGGCGCCCGGCGTCGACGAGCTGGCCGATGAGCGTCGCCGCGATGCTCTTGGCCGTGGACCAGGTGCGCGTGCGCGTTGTGGCATCGAATCCCGGCGCATAGCGCTCGTGGATGATCCGGCCACGGTGGACGATGAGCAGGCTGACCGTGTCCTGCTCGGGTGTGGACCGGTTGAAGGCCCAGTCGCTGGCCGCCTGCAGGGTGTCAGCGTCGATAGACGCAGGCAGCGGCTGCGCCGTGACCACATCGCCCATGGGCCAGGCGGTATTGGCCGGGTCGCTGTCCGGGTAAGGCAGCGTCAGTTCGGGCAGATCTGCAATGTCCTCAGCGCTCTGGTCGGGCGCCATCACGACGCAACCGATGCCTTCGCGGAAGGCTGCGCGCACGACAGGACCCGAAGACGGACCACCCACACCCACAGCCATGCGTTCGACATCGATGTCGTACTCGCCGCCGCGGGCGCTGCCGACCGCGTCCTCGAGATAAGCCAGCTCCTGCGCGAACACCTGGTTCAGCGAACGGCGCGAGGTGAACAGCCCGTTGCACATGAGCACGGCCTGAACGCCGTTGCGGATCAAGTGGCGATTGGCGGCGAAGTAGTCGAAATCGCTGGCCGACGTGCTGGCCGCAGCGGCCAGCAGCAGCGTCATCGCAAACCTTTGCACCATTTCGCTCCCCAGAGTTTTGGCAAGGCTTCGCATTCTCGATGCATCGGGTGCTCACCGCAAACCAGCCGGCGGCCAAACGATCAATCTGCGCGCAGTGAATGTGCACTTTTGCGGGTGCCATGTCATGGCACCTCATGAAACCATGCGAGAAATGGCGGCGAAGATCACTCCAATCCCTGACGGCCCCCTCGTTATAGAGGAGGCACCGCCCATCGTGGCTGATGGCGGTCAA
>JBCAXP010000532.1:0-2250 GCA_038533995.1 Pseudomonadota bacterium | reverse complement strand
GGTTTTGCCGCTGCTCAGGAAGCGCGGCCAGCACTTTGCGAATGTCGCGAATGAAGCCCATGTCGAGCATGCGGTCGGCTTCGTCCAGTACGAGAAACTCCACATCGTCGAGCGAGATGGAGCGCTGCTGCATGTGGTCGAGCAGGCGGCCGGGCGTGGCGATAACGATGTCCACGCCGCGCCGGAGCTGACCTAGCTGGGGGTTGATGCTGACGCCACCAAAGATGACGGTGGACTTGAGTGGCAGGTGCTCGCCGTACTGGCACACGCTCTCGCCAACCTGCGCGGCCAGTTCACGGGTAGGGGTAAGGATGAGCGCGCGCACTCTGCGTTTGCCGCCGAGCGGCGTCTGCGCAAGGCGCTGCAGCATCGGCAGCGTGAAGCCTGCTGTTTTGCCGGTGCCGGTCTGGGCAGCGGCAAGCACGTCCTCGCCTTCGAGAATGCGAGGAATGGCCTGCGCCTGAATGGGGGTAGCGGTGCGGTAGCCCTGTTGTTCGACCGCACGCAGCAGTTCGGCCGACAGGCCGAGGTCTTGAAAAAGCATTGTTTGTGGATACTCCGGGACGCCTGACCCGATAGCGGCTTGGCCGCATAAGGGTTCGGTCCAGGCTGGTGTTCTTGGATAGAACGTGGCAGGCGCGGAATGGCCGGCCAACGGTGTCGGCGCAGACCGAAGTGCGCCAAGAGCGGCGGACTATACAGACAGTCCGCCTCGAAGGAAAGCAACCGGGTCAGTCGGCCACAATCGTTGACCGATGGCTGCTAACCCGGTCATTAGGCTAGTCCTCGCGCGCGGTGATCTCGAGCAGGTGGTAACCAAACTGCGTCTTGACCGGGCCGTGCACGACGCCAAGCGCCTCGTTGAACACCACCTCGTCGAATTCCTTGACCATCATGCCCGGAGGGAACTCACCGAGGGCGCCGCCGTTTTTTCCGGACGGGCAGGAGGAGTGTTGCTGGGCGAGGTCGGCAAAGTCCTCACCGCCGGCGATGCGGGCTTTGAGATCTTCGCAGGCTGCCTCGGTGTCTACCAGGATGTGTCGTGCGCTTGCTTTGGCCATGATGGTCCCTCGTCAATCAAATGCGTGCCAAGCCTACCGTTATGTTCAACGGAAGGAAAGCGCGGTACGCGCCTTTAGCGGTACCGAAAAGGCCCGCGGGTTGACCGTCGTCGAGAGGGTATACTGTCGCGCCGGAACGCTTGGCCTTAGGGCGCTCGAGACCACAGCTTTGCATGACAACGTAAGAGTAATCTGAATCACGATGTGTGGCCTTGCAGGCATAGCCGGGAATACAGCAGCCGTTGACCGGGAGGCGATGTTGCGCAGCCTGGTGCATCGCGGTCCGGATGACGAGGGCGAGCACGCCGCGGCAGGGGGGCGCGCGTGGCTCGGGCACCGGCGGCTGGCAATCATCGACCCGACGCCGGCAGGCCGGCAGCCCATGCACGCACGCAATGAGCGGTACTCGCTGGTGTTGAACGGCGAGATCTACAACTATCGCGAGCTGCGTGATTCGCTCGACGGCTTTTCACCGTCCACCGGCACAGATACCGAGATTGCGCTGGAACTGCTCGCGCGCGACGGCGCCCGCGCGCTGTCACGGCTGCGCGGCATGTTTGCCATCGCGCTGTGGGACGAGCAGACCGGCGAATTGTTACTCGCGCGCGACCGCCTCGGCGAGAAGCCGCTGTACTATTTTCACGATGATTCGTCGGGCAACGAGGCGGACGGACGGCTGCTGTTCGCGTCGGAGGTGCGCACGTTGCTCGCCTCGGGCGCGGTGCCGCGGCGGCTGGATGCCGATGGCCTCGACAGCTACCTCACGTTCGGCTCGGTCGCCGATCCGTTCACGCTGGTAGACGGCGTGCGCGCGGTACCGGCCGGCGGCGTCGTGCGCTTCGCGAACGGCAAGGTCGAACTGTCGCACTACTGGCGTATGGGCGACGTTGCAGTTGACCACACCATGACGCGCGAAGCCGCGGTCGAGGCCTTGCGTGCGCACATGGACACCGCGCAGCGACGCTGCATGGTGGCCGACGTGCCGGTGGGCATCCTGCTGTCGGGCGGTATCGACTCGTCGGTCAACGTAGCGCTACTTGCCGAGACCGGCATACCCGACCTGCGCACGTTCAGCGTCGTGTTCGGTGGCGACCGAAGCACCGGCGTTTCCGAGGAGGCGTTCTCATCGCTCGTTGCGGAGCGCTTCGGCACGCAGCATAAAACCTGTACGGTTTCCCTCGACGATGCA
>JBCAXP010000531.1:0-2254 GCA_038533995.1 Pseudomonadota bacterium | reverse complement strand
GCCGCGAATGGTGGGAAGCTCCGCCGTGATCTTCGCCCCTACGGCCTGCACGCTCTCGCGCGCCTGCTCCAGGGTGTCGGCCTGCACGAAGTACAACTGCGCCGTCGCCGTTCCCGTGGCTTCGGTGTCATCGCCACCTGTCATCTGCGCCATCGGGATGGCGAGCAGTGCGAGGGCGGCTACGAGGCTGAAAATTTTGTTGCGGCTCATGGTCACTTCCTGTCCGGGTGTAAGGACTGCCTGGACAGGGCACCAACTGCCTGTCCGGGGTACGGCAGAAATTTCACCAGAAACAGCGTGGATGGTCGTTGCAGGGTGTCACGCGCCGCGCGGCGTGCACGAGAACCAACTCACATAACGGGGGGGTTAAATTGTGACCAGTCGAACGAGCAGAAGCACCCACATGGCGAGCAGAATTGCCACGCCAACGGCGAAGGAGAGAAACCGGTACAACACGTGGTTGACGGTGAGGTGAACGACGGCATGCACGAAGCGAGCGCCGACAAAGGCCCAGGCCAGGCCGAGGAACAGCGGCGACGTCGCCCCGCTGGTGTGAATCATAAGCACGACTGCGTAGAACAGCATGGGCATTTCGAGCAGGTTGGCCGCGTGGCGCGACTTCACCTGCAGCCATTTGGGTTCCTCGCCGCCTGCGAACGTGCCGTAGTAGCGATAATCCACTTCCCGGGCCTTGATTGCCTTGTTCCGGCTAAGCCCGAGGTGGAAATAGAACAGCATGGTGTAAATGCCGAGAACCAGCGCTGGAACGTAGATACTCATGCGGCCGGAGTATACGCAGTACGGCAAATCAACTGAAGGCGCTTGCACACGGGCCGACAGGATGATTACAATTGATAATGATTCTCATTTGCGATTAATTATTGGCCGCTATGACACACACCATTTCCCCCTTCCCGTTGGCTACGATTGCCGAAAAACGTAACGCTCGCTTTGAGTTACAGTTCGATCGGTCCCCCGGCAGCTGTTCCGTGCGGGTGCTCGACCGCCGTGATCAGACAGTCTTCATGCAGTGGCACGGCGCGGTGGCCAGCGCTGTAATACGGTATCGCGGTCTGGACTTGCCACCCGGGCGGACGGGTCGCCTGCACTGCTCGAAGGCCGCCATCTGGGACGTCGCCCTGTACGCCGCCGCTGCCAGCGTCGTGGTGGGCAGTCCTCAAGTTACGACGCCCGCGCTCCTTCAGCGGCGCCTCGCCGACAGGTGTATCGTGCTGCCCGCCGCGCATGAGGCCGTCGCGATCACCCTGTTCCGGCACCCCGGCGCGCACCTCTCTCACGAAGACGTGCTGTGCCTCGTGTGCCTGCAGAATCCCGCGAGCTGCGAAGAAACGGTGTCGGCGTGTCTGGAAGACCTGACCAACTGGCAGCTGATTCAACGCATCGTTGTGAAGGGGCGGCACGTGTTCTTTGACATCGACCTGCGCCCTCACCTGCACCTGTTCGATCCCTCGACGAACAGTCTGCAAGACGCGCCGCTGGACGGGGTCGTGGTGGCAAGCAGCGGCGAAGACTGGCGCCACGACGCAGTGGCGGTCGCGGGCTAAGCCGGCTGCGCGAGGTTCTCGGCAAGCACGGAATCGAGGCGGCTCAACAGATGGTCCGCCGCAGTTGCATCGAAGGTCATCGGCGGGCGAATTTTCAGCACGTTGTCGTGGGGCCCCTCCGTGCCGATCAGCACCCGGTGCGCGCGCATTCGATTGGTGACATAGGCGGCCTGCCGCGTCGCCGGCGCCAGCGTCTCGCGGTCGTTCACCAGTTCCACGCCAAGGAACAGGCCGTCGCCTCGAACGTCGCCAATCAGCGCGTGGCGGTTTTTCAGCTCTTGCAATCCGGTCTTCAGAGTCGCACCGGTTGAACGGGCGTTGGCCACAAGGCCATCCGCCTCGAGCGAGTCGAGCACCGCTACGCCAACAGCGCAGGACACGGTGTTGCCACCGAACGTGCTAAAGAACTCCACCTGCTGCCCGAAGCTGTCGGCGATCGCCTGCGTGGTCACCACCGCGGCCAGCGGGTGTCCGTTGCCCAACGGTTTGCCGAGTACCACGATGTCCGGAATCACGCCGCCAAGTTCGAAACCCCACATCACACTGCCGAGCCTGCCAAGGCCCGTCTGCACGTCGTCGCAAATGCACACGCCGCCGGCATCGCGCACGGTTTTGTAAACAGCCTTGAGGAATCCGTCGGGTAACACCACCTGCCCGCCCACGCTGGGCACCGCTTCGGCAATGTATGC
>JBCAXP010000530.1:0-2312 GCA_038533995.1 Pseudomonadota bacterium | reverse complement strand
CAGAAGCTCCGGCCACGCCAGGCTGTCCCCAGCGAGATTCGGCGGACTGGTGGCATCGAGCAGCGCCGCGCGCAGGGACACGCGGTCGGGATAATTGCCCTTGAAGTGGGCAGTGTCGATGACGACGGAATCGACGGTGCCGGGGTGTCCCAGCGCGAGAATCACCCAGTCGTTGCCGGGCACCCGGCGGCGCGCGGTTTCCCAGCCGTCGGCCATATTCACGCCGCGGCCCGGTGCGTTCAGGTTGTGCATGGTGCCAAAGTGCTCGTCATTGCACATTAGCGCCTTGCCACCGTTTTCCAGGGCCAGCAGGTCGATGGCGTCATCGGCGGCTACATTGCTCCAGTCCGGCTGGATTTCGCCGTAGACGCGCAGCCTTGCAACACCACCGTCGGGGTAAATGTTCAGGCGCAGGTGCGTGAACTCCTTGTCACTGTCGATGGGATGAAAGTGCCGAGAATCCCCGCGGAGCGGCACGGTTGGCAGAATCTCCTGCCAGCCGGCATCGTCGCCGGGGTTCGCATCGCCGCTGATGCAGCCGTCCACCGACGCGTCGGGCGGATAGTTGCCGGTGAAGTGCGACGTGTCGATTTCCAGCCCCTTGATGAGGCCCGGCACGCCCAGCTTCACGATGCAGAAATCGTGACCGGGCGTGCGCTTGCGGCGGCTTTCCCACCCGTCCATCCATTTGCCGTTGTCGTCGTAACGATCGGGAATGAACACCGGGTCGGCCGGGTCGATCAGGCGGCGCTTGTCGGCGAAAAAATCGTCGGTGGCAAACTCCACCGAGGTGCCCAGGCGCGGCTGCGCAAGGTCGATCCACTCACCAAACGGATGCGATGCCATTCGGCTCGACGCAATAGCCTCGAGGCGAAGCCGCGCGATCTTGTGAATCTCCGAGCATGCCCGCCCGAATTCCGCTGAAGCGTCGTTCTTTAGCCGTTCCGCAAAGCTCGCGAGAATCTGGTGCCGGTTGCTTCCCTTCACGGCCATGATGAACGTGAAACCAAATTTGGCCTTGTAGCGGTCGTTGAACTTTTGAAACTGCGCGAACTCCTCCGGTGAACATCGGTCGATGCCGGCAGAGGCCTGCTCCGACGTCGAGTGCTCGGTGAGTTCGCCGGCGACGGCGGCCTTTCCCGCGAGGTCCGGATGGGCGTTGATCAGGTCGCGCCATTGTTCTTCTTTCATGGCGTCGGCGGTGCGGGCGAGCGCTTCTGCCAGGCCGTCGACGGCATCCTGCGCGGCATCGAGTCCCTGTCGAAACGTGTTGAGCGCGATCGACGGCGTGTGCTCGTAAACACCGCCGTAGAGCTGTACAAACTGCGCCTGCGTCAGGAAGCGCGGAGCAACGGCAAACTGTTTGCCGCGGTCACTCATGCCCGTCGCTACCCGAGGTTGCGTTCAATGGGAAGTGCGTGCGCCAGTGCCGGGCTATGTCAGCGCGCCGGGCCAACCAGACGTGGTCAAAAGACTGAACGTAGTCGACGAAGCGGGCTACGGCAGCAGCGCGCCCGGGGCGGCCGGCAAGGCGGCAATGGAGCCCGATGGAGAGCATTTTGGGCGCGGTCTCGCCTTCGGCATAGAGCGTGTCGAAGCTGTCCTTGAGATACGTGTAGAACTGGTCGCCGCAGTTGAAGCCCTGCGCCGTGGCAAAGCGCATGTCGTTGGCATCGAGCGTGTAGGGAACGATAAGTTGAGGCCTTTTGAATGCGGTGTCCCAGTAGGGTAGATCATCGGCGTAGCTGTCGGCGTTGTACAGGAAGTCGCCGAGCTCGGCGGCCAGGCGATGGCTGTTCGGACTGCAGCGTCCCAGGTACCAGCCCTGCGGCCGCGCTCCGGTGACGTTTTCGTGAATCTCAAGCGCACGTTCCAGGTGTTCGCGTTCGACGGCTTCATCGATGTCCTGGTAGTCGATCCAGCGATAGCCGTGGCTGGCGATCTCCCAGTCTGCGCGTTGCATAGCCTCAACGGCCGCCGGATTGCGTGCCAGCGCCATGGCGACACCAAACACCGTAATAGGCACCTCGCGCTCGCAGAACAGGCGGTGCAGCCGCCAGAAGCCGGCCCTTGCGCCGTACTCGTAAATCGACTCCATGTTCATGTGGCGTGCGCCTGCATACGGCGCCGCGCCGACGATTTCCGACAGAAACGCCTCCGACGCTGCGTCGCCATGCAGGATGCAGTTCTCGCCGCCTTCCTCGTAGTTGACGACAAACTGCACGGCGATGCGGGCGCCGTCCGGCCAGTTTGCGTGAGGCGGTGACTGACCGTAGCCGGCCAGGTCTCGTGGATAAGGCGGAGTGTTTTTG
>JBCAXP010000529.1:0-2330 GCA_038533995.1 Pseudomonadota bacterium | reverse complement strand
GAACGATCTTGTCGGTCTCCCGGCACAGCGGTTTGCAGAGGAGAGCCTCAGTGCCCTGGGCGTCGAGATCGCCGGTGCTGAGGCGCTCGCTGAACGACTGCCGACAGAAGGACCCGTCATCATCGTGGCCAACCATCCACATGGCGGTATCGAAGGTCTGGTGCTTATCAAACTGCTGGCGGCACTTCGACCCGACACGAAACTACTCGCCAACTTCGCCCTCAAGGTTTTTGATGAGCTGAAATCACACTTCCTGTTTGTGAATCCGCTCAATGCCCGCGACCCGGCGAACCGTCGGGGATTGCGCGACAGCCTGAGGCACCTTCAAGCCGGCGGCGTGCTCGTGATCTTCCCGGCCGGGCGCACCTCGTTCTATCAGCCCGACCTCGGCACGATCGCGGACAGCGAATGGAGTCGGTCCGTGGCCAGTCTGGCCCGCAAGTCGAACGCCAAGGTCCTGCCCATTCGGTTTACGGGCAGAAACAGTAAGCTCTTTTATCGTCTGGGCGCCATCTGGTATCGGTTCCGCCTGCTCATGCTTGCGCGCGAGCTCATGAAGATGCGGGGACAGCGCATTGAGATCGCCGTGGGCGTCGCCGCCGACTCGTCGCGCTTACAGCGCTACCACGATCAGACGCTTACCAGCATGTTTCGTGTGCTGTGCGCGGCACTGCCCGCCACGAACACCCGTTCGGACGACACCGGAACCCAACAGCAGCCCCTGGCGGCGTCAGTGGACGCTACAGCGATCACCACAGAAATCGCTGCACTGCCCGAAGCCCAACGCGCCGTGACCGCACACGGCATGGTGGTCGGATTCGCGGCTCGCTCAGATATTCCAAAACTGGTGCAGCAAATTGCACGGGAGCGCGAGCGCACCTTCCGCCGGCTGGACGAAGGCAGTGGCCAGCCCATTGACACCGATCATTTTGATGATCGCTACGACCACATCTTCTGCTGGCACGAGCGGGAGCAGGCCCTGGTCGGTGCCTACCGCGTCTGTCGGGGCCAGCCCGCCGGTGCCGCAGCGCCCACCTACCTGCACGCCGTGTTCGAGTTCGACGACGCGTTCTTTCCCGCCGAAGGCAACGCGCTTGAGCTCGGCCGCTCGTTCATTACGCCCGAGTACCAGCGTTCGCGGCACGCGCTCGACCTGCTCTGGCGCGGCATCGGGAGCTATCTTCGAGCACACCCCGACATCAGCACACTCTATGGCACGGTGTCGTTGTCGCGGCAGTACGATGCGGAGTCGACGCAGATGATCTGCGATGCGCTGATTGGGCCCGACGGCCTCGCGCGACCAAGGTACGCATTAAAGACGTCGTTACCCGCCGAATGGCAGCGCTTTCTTCAGACCCACACAGTCGATCTGGCGATGGTCAGTGCGCTGGTGGCGGCGCGGGAGCCGGATGGCAAAGGTGTCCCGGTATTGCTCCGACACTATGCGGGGCTGGGTGCACGCTTCCACGCAGTGGGCGTGGACCGTCAATTCGCTGACACGCCCGGACTGTTGTTGAGCGTGGACCTGGCGACGCTGCCTGCTTCCAAGAAAAAGCGATACCTCGAGCCGTGAATCAGTTACCAACCTGACAGATAGTGGAATCTGCCGACATCATCAGTTTTGTGCAGCTGTTGTCGTTCGAGCAACGTTGACAGCGTGCGGGCAACGGGCAGGGTTGTCACGATCCGGCCGCACTTTTGACTAGGTACTGACGAATAAACTGGCGACAAATGCGACCATTTGCGTCATTAATGTTCGATTAACGCGGATTAGCGTCTAACTTAGAGAATACTTAATACGACGCCGGCACCGTGACCGGCGCCGGGTTCCCCGCAAACCCGGAACATTTCAGCGAACGACCCTATTCAACGTTCAGCCCATTCTCGGGGGAGAAACATGAAGAAGATACGAATCTCCGCGCTCGTCGCGGCGGCCTGCCTCGTCGCGCCTCTGCCTGTGTCCGCGCAGTCCGCGGATCCTGCAGGCAGCAAGACCGAGCGCATCAGCTCACTCATGGCCAACATGACCGGTCCTGCAGCCGCAAGCGCGGCAGGCCTTTCCCTGCCGCAAATGCCTGTGACATCAGACAACCTGGTGGTCATTGACGCCATTGCTGCCCACGACGCCAACGAATTGCTCGCCGACCTCGAAGCCATGGGCATGCAGGGCGGGTCGGTTTACGGCCGCATGGTGTCGGGCCGCTTCCCGGTCGACCGCGTGGCAGAGCTCGAGAACATGGTCAGCCTGAATTCGGCGCAGGTGTCGCTTGCCATCGCCAGCCGTGGCCTCGACAGACGTGGAAATTCGCCATCCATTACGGCGTCTTAAT
>JBCAXP010000528.1:0-2344 GCA_038533995.1 Pseudomonadota bacterium | reverse complement strand
TGCTGGACATGCTGCGCCACAATCCGCGCCCCGGTGAGTCACCACTGCCGTCGAGCGGCCGCTCGGTGCCCGCGGCGTGGAAAACAGGCACATCCTATGCCTACCGGGACGCCTGGTCCGTCGGCGTCATTGGCCCGTACGTGCTGGCGGTGTGGGTCGGCAATTTCGACGGCAGCAGCAACCCCGCGTTTGTCGGCCGTGAGGCAGCGGCACCATTGTTCTTTGCCATTGCCGACAGTCTCTCTGAAGGCCTGCCGACAACCTCGCCCGCTGCACCCTCATCGCTCAACCTTCGCGCAGTCGACGTGTGTGCGGCAACGGGAGATCTGCCCGGCCGGCACTGCCCCGCAACCACGCGTGCGTGGTTCATACCCGGCGTGTCGCCCATTCGCGTATCCGACGTTCACCGGGCAATTCGCATCGACAACGCGACCGGCCTTCGGGCCTGCGAGTTCGATCCGGCGACTACGCACGAGGCGGTTTTTGAATTCTGGTCGTCAGACCTGGCCAAAGTGTTTCGACAGGCGGGCATTGCGTTACGGACGCCGCCACCCTGGCACCCGAACTGCTCCCCTGACCTGACAGCAGCCTCCGGCAATGCGCCGCGCATCGTCTCGCCGCTCGCTGGCGTCACTTATCACGTTCGCCACCGCGAAGGCGCGGCAAGCGACCACAACCAGATTGCGTTCCAGGCGGTCACCGACGCCAACGTCCGCTCGCTTTACTGGTTTATCAACGACCGCTTCGTGGAGCGCGTCGCGCGCGACAAACCGCTGCTGTGGCCGGCCAAGGCAGGCACGTACACAGTGGTTGCCGTTGACGACGCCGGACGCAGCCACTCGCGACCGCTCAGCGTCAAACTGGCACCGTAACGCCGCTGGTCGGTTTCGCTGCGAGGCGCAAGGTTTAACGCAACCGCAAGAAAGCGGTAATACTTCTGCCACACTGCGGGCGCACCCTGTCGCCCATGCAGCTCATGGCGAGACTTCACCACGCCGACCTGCGTCTGCTGGGCGCGATTTTCCGGCAGGGCAGGCGGCGTGCGATTCGACGGCTGGCGCGCGCGGTGTCGCGCACCGGTGACGGTTACCTGCACGTGGCGGCGGCAGCGCTGGTTGTCGCATCCCAGGTGCCGAAGGCCTGGCAGTTTTTCGAGCTACTCGCCCTGTCGGTGGCAGTCGAGCGCAGCGTCTACTTCATCCTCAAGAACGGCTTACGCCGCCCGAGGCCGGCCGACGCTGTACCCGGATTCTGCTCGCTGATCACCGCCTCCGACCAGTTCAGCTTTCCGTCAGGACACACGTCGGCTGCGTTCCTGCTCGCCACATGCTTTTACCTCGTGTTCGGCGCGCTGGCCTTGCCGCTGTTCGCATGGGCGGCGCTGGTCGCACTGTCACGCGTCGTCCTGGGAGTGCACTACCCGGGCGACACCGTAGCCGGCGCGGCCATTGGTTGCACGGTCGCGTGGGGAATCGCAGCCATCCTGTGAAGAAACTGTTCTACGGCGTCCAGGCCACTGGCCAGGGACATATCAGCCGCGCGCGGGCGATGGCCAATGCGCTCCTGGAGCACGACGTCGAGGTAACGTGGTTGTTCTCCGGCAGGCCGCGGGAAGCGCTGTTCGACATGGCGATGTTCGGCGATTACGAGCACCGCCAGGGACTCACCTTTGCCACCCGCGGCGGGCGCATTCGGTATCTGCAGACTGCCGCCATCAACGCGCCGCTGCGTTTTCTGCGCGACGTCCGTGAGCTCGACCTGACATCCTTCGACCTTGTCGTTTGCGACTTCGAGCCGGTCACGGCCTGGGCCGCCAGGCGTGCAGGCCGACCCACGATTGGCATTGGCCACCAGTACGCCTTTGGCCCTGGCACGCCGGTGGCCGGGGCAAACTGGCTTTCGACTACGATCATGCGCAACTTCGCACCCGTGACGACACCGCTTGGCCTTCACTGGCATGACTTTGCACCCACTGTGCTACCGCCGATCCTGGACCTGCCAGACATGCCGTGCCGGCACGACGGAGCCGTGCTCGTATACCTGCCCTTCGAAGACCAGGACAAAGTCACGGAACTGCTGCACCGCTTCCAGGGCATCCAGTTCGTGCAGTACTCACCAGAGCTGGTTGACGCTCAGAGCAGCAACGTCGCGCTGCGCAAAGCGTCGTTCGACAAGTTCAAGGTGGACCTGGCGGCGAGCAGCGGCGTGATCTGCAACGCCGGCTTTGAACTTATCAGTGAATGCCTGCAGTGGCGCAAACCCGTGCTCGCCAAACCCCTGCACGGCCAGATGGAGCAGCTGTCAAACGCGCAGGCGCTCGACGAACTGGGCTTATCCCAGTTCG
>JBCAXP010000527.1:0-2366 GCA_038533995.1 Pseudomonadota bacterium | reverse complement strand
TTCGTTGCGATCAATTTTCAGATCACTCGAAGATTCATCAAGCGCGGTGTGGCTTATGTCGGGCGCTGCGGTCATTCCATCAGTTGCCTACGTTTGTCTGCTGCACAAAAAAGCGCACAGGGGCAGAGCGAATCATTTCGCGGCCGGTGCTGTCGATGACCGACACCGACACTGCGTGTTCACCGCGGTAAACTTCGGTCAGCACAAAGCTCGTTGCCGCTCCAACGTTGACGCTTCGGCCATCGATGTTCGCGCGCATCGTGTGTCCTTGAGCAAGCCCCGGTGCGATAGACACCGACACGCTCAACCTGCCGGCGATATTCCACAGCGTCTGTTCGCTGGCCGGCGACACAACGGCGAGTGAGTTGTACTGAAACTCCTCTTCCTCGGCCTCGGCGGCCGTTGTGCTGGCGGTGGACCGCTTTGGTGGCGCCTTCGGCGCTTCAAACGTCGACGGGCTGCGCACGGTCACCTGTTCGGCACCCTCGCGCGGCTGGTCGGAGAAATGGACTCGCCCGTCTTCGTCAACCCAGCGGTAAAGCGTTGTTGACAGGGCGGCGCTGCTGATAGTGACCAGCAGCAGTACGGTCAGGAGTCGAATCATGCCAGTGTTCCTCGAAACGTTAAGGACATACACGGTGAGACCCCTGCGCGTTGCAGGGATTCCCGTGGCCTGATTCTACAGGCTGGCGCGATAGAGCCGACATTCCATAACGTCCTGACCTGCTCCGGCCAGCCTGCCGCCGGATACCGATACCGGCAGCGGCGCCGCGCGTTCCCTTCGCGGCAGCGCTGCCCGTCAGCCTTACAGGCTGTAGTACATGTCAAACTCGACCGGGTGCGTGGTCATGCGCAGACGCGTGATGTCTTCGGTCTTGAGGCCGATGTAGGCATCGATTGCATCGTCGGTGAACACGTCGCCCTTGCGCAGGAACTCGCGATCGTTGTCGAGGGCAGCCAGCGCTTCGTCGAAGCTGAACGCGACTTCCGGAATCTCCTTCTCTTCCTCCGGCGGAAGGTCGTACAGATCCTTGTCCATGGCATCGCCAGGGTGAATCTTGTTCGTAATGCCGTCGAGGCCCGCCATCAGCATTGCGGCAAATGCAAAGTACGGGTTGGCGGTGGAATCCGGGAAGCGCACTTCGATGCGGCGGGCTTTCGGGTTCGCGATGAACGGAATACGAATCGACGCAGAGCGGTTACGCGCCGAGTAAGCGAGCTTCACCGGTGCTTCGAAGCCCGGCACGAGACGCTTGTAGCTGTTAGTGCTGGCGTTGGTAAACGCGTTCAGTGCCTTGGCGTGCTTGATGATGCCGCCGATGTAGTACAGCGCGGTTTCCGACAGGCCGCCGTAGCCCTCGCCGGTAAAAAGGTTAACGCCGTCCTTCACGAGTGACTGGTGCACGTGCATGCCGCTGCCGTTGTCGCCAACGACCGGCTTCGGCATAAACGTAGCGGTTTTGCCGTAAGCCTGGGCGACATTCATCACCACGTACTTGAGCATCTGCACTTCGTCGGCCTTGGCGACGAGCGAGTTAAACGCAACGCCAATTTCGCACTGGCCGGCTGTCGCCACCTCGTGGTGATGTACCTCGGTATTCAGGCCCATCTGTTCGAGGGCCAGGCACATCGCCGAGCGCAGGTCGTGCAGTGAGTCGACCGGCGGCACCGGGAAGTAACCACCCTTGATGCCCGGGCGGTGACCGAAGTTGCCGTCTTCGTAGGCCTTCTCCGAGTTCCAGCCCGCTTCCTCGGAATCGATGCGGTAGAACGCGCCGTGCATTTCCGAGCCCCAGCGAATGTCGTCGAACACGAAGAACTCGTTCTCGGGGCCGAAGTACGCTGCATCGGCAATGCCGGTTGACTGCAGGTAGGCTTCGGCGCGCTTGGCCAGGGAACGGGGGTCGCGTTCGTAGCCCTGCATGGTGTTGGGCTCGACGACGTCGCAGCGAATGATCATCGTGGACTCTTCGGAGAAGATGTCCTCGACAGTGGAGCCGCTTTCGGGCATCAGGATCATGTCTGACTCGTTAATGCCCTTCCAGCCGCTGATGGAGGAGCCGTCGAACATTTTGCCTTCGTCGAAGAAGTCAGCGTCGATAACCTTTGAGGGAACCGTAACGTGCTGCTCTTTGCCGCGCGTGTCGGTGAACCGCAGATCGACGAATTTCACGGTTTTGGATTTGAGCAGATCGATGACGTCAGCGGGCTTCATGGTGTTCCTCCGGTGGAGCGTTAGGTTTAAATGTCTGGGGACAGCAGATGACCGCGCGGGCACTGCCCGCCGGCTCGCGTTTGTTCTGTCTGGTGAGGGCAGTGCATTTATCGTGCCAGTGGCTGCGGACCACGCCCGACAGGGTGTCGCG
>JBCAXP010000526.1:0-2399 GCA_038533995.1 Pseudomonadota bacterium | reverse complement strand
CGATGCCCTGTTTGGTCGTTTCGCCGGTTGTCAGGATCGCGACAGCGGTGACCTCCGAGCCTGTTCCCGCCGTCGTCGGTATGAGTATCAGAGGCAGTCTTGGTCCTCTCGCCTGGTCTACGCCATATGCTTCTTCGACCGTCTCACCAGATCCTGCAAGTAACGCAACGACCTTTGCGGTATCCATCGAGCTGCCGCCGCCGAGGCCGATGACGCCGTCCGCGTCCTGACGTTTGCCGGCTTCAAGCGCGTCCAGGACGATCTGCTCTGGCGGGTCTGCAACAACCTCAGTGAACGCCATCGGCTTCAAACCTCCTGCACTCAGCAGCGACTGCAGTCGCTCGAGCAGGCCGAGCTTGACGATGCCACCATCCGTCACGACGAGGGGACGCTGAATACCCAGCTTCCGGCAGGCTTCGGCAATATCGTCCAAAGCGCCCGGCTTGTTGATGATTGACCTTGTCGTGTTAAAGGTGAAGGGGCTCATCTTGGCCGCCGCGCTACGTTGTATAGAGATAAGTAAACACATCGTCGACCATGGCCTCGCAGCGCTCGAGCTCGGCCGGGTCGATGAACTCGTTGGGCTGGTGCGCCTGGTCGATGGAGCCCGGTCCGCAGACCACACTGCTGATGCCGGCGTTCTGAAAGCTGCCGCCTTCCGTGGCAAAGGCCACTTCGCCCGAACCGCCTTCACGCACACCGGCCAGGCCCTCGACCCAGCGTTCAGCCTTCGCCTGGGCGTCGGCAATGAGTGGCGGTACGCGCGCAATCGTCTCGGTCTTAACCGAGGCGTCGGGCGCGAACTCCCGCAGGTCAGGCAGCACCTCTTTATCGATGAAAGTTTGCAGCGCATCGAGAACAAGATCCGGGTCCTCGCCGGGCATGCTTCGGTATTCCCAGACGAATTCGCAGTGCGCGGGCAGGATGTTGACCGCATTACCACCCTGGATGGTCCCGACCTGAACCGTGGTCCAGGGCGGCTCGCAGCCTGAATCGGCGGGTGCTGCGCGTCGCGCGCGCCCGATCTGGTCGAGCTTCTCGATAATACGTCCTGCGGCCAAAATGGCGCCGGCGCCCATGTGCGGCTGGCTCGAGTGCGCGGCCTTGCCCGTGACGACCGTGCGGAAAGAATTGATGGCCTTGTGCGCGCGCACTACCTGCATGGTGGTGGGCTCGCCGATGATGGCGAAGTCGGGCTTCGCAACATGCGCCAGTGCGTCTTCGAGCATGCGGCCCACGCCCAGGCAGCCCACCTCTTCGTCGTAGCTGAGCGCGAGGTAAAGCGGCTTTTTCATTGCCGCGATGTCCAGTGACGCGAGGCGCGACAGGAACACCGCTGAAAACCCTTTCATATCGGTCGTGCCGCGACCGTAGAGCAGACCGTCACGTTCGGTCAGCGCGAACGGATCGGTGTGCCAGTCCTGACCGTCGACGGGCACCACGTCCGTGTGCCCGGACAGCACCACGCCGCCTGCGACATCAGGCCCAATGGCCGCAAACAAATTCGCCTTGGTGTGCTCTGCGTTCCAGGTGCGCCGGCAGCGTGCGTCAAAACGCTCGAGGTAGGCCTCCACCCAATCGATCAACGGCAAGTTGGAATCGCGCGACACGGTCGGGAAGGCCACGAGCCGGGCCAGCATCTCGACAGAGCTTTCGGGGGTCATCAGCATCGGTCTTCCTCAGGGTTCAGGCCATGGTCGACTACTCCTGCCCCTGCAGGCTAGTCCCGGTCGTCTTAGCGTCCCGATTCTATAGAAAATCCAAATACTGATTCTCAAAGCGCCCGGTTTTTAGTCGAATCGAGACTATTTATCGTCTGCAACTCATCCCGACACCCGAGGAGCGACCCCATGCGCGCAATGGTCTTGAACGAATACGGTGACAACGCCGCGTTCCAACTCTCTGATATGCCCCAGCCCGAAGTAAGCCCCGGCCAGGTGCTGGTGCGCGTAGCCGCGACCAGCGTCAACACCGTGGACACGATGATCCGCCAGCTGGGCCAGGAGAATCTGCCGCTGTCGCCGGACTTGCCTGCCGTGCTCGGCATGGACTTCGCCGGGACCGTCGAAGCCGTGGGTGAGGGCGTCGCAGGGTTCGCGCCCGGCGATGAGGTCTTCGGTTGTGCGGGCGGCCTCGCTGACCTGCAGGGTGCGCTCGCAGACTACATGCTGGCCGATGCCCGCCTGATCGCACACAAGCCAAAGCGGATTTCGATGCGCGAGGCTGCCGCGCTGCCGCTCGTTGGCATCACGGCCTACGAAGGCCTGCAGCGTGCACAGGTGACAGCCGGCCAGAAAGTACTCGTGCACGGCGGTGTCGGCGGCGTGGGGCACGTCGCTGTGCAACTGGCCAAACAGCTGGACACAGTCGTGTAGACGTCTGCGCCGAGCTGTTTGGCC
>JBCAXP010000525.1:0-2431 GCA_038533995.1 Pseudomonadota bacterium | reverse complement strand
GAATGCGCATGTCGAGCACGAAAGACTGCAACACGGCGAACTGCTCGCCATGCGCATTCTCAGGCGGTTTCTGCGCTTAGGGTTCCCGTCCGGCGCCGAGCTGTTCCTGAACGTGGCGGCGTTCAACCTGTTCCTGCTCATGTTTCAGTCGTACGGCGTGGCGGAAGCTGCGGCCGCGGCAATCGTCTTCAATTGGGACGTGCTGTCGTTTATCCCGATGATCGGGCTCAGCATCGCCGTCACCACGAGAATCGGAAATTTCGTTGGTGCCGACGATATGGCGCGCACCAACGAAGTCATCGCGGCGGCGTTCTTTATGGCGCTGTCGTACTCCGCGGTGCTGGCTGTGGCGTTCATTACGCTTCGGGTAGAGTTGGTCAACGTGTTTGCACCGCCCGAGGGTGATTTTTCCGCCATTCGCGACCTGTCTGCCTGGATGATGATCGGCCTGTCCAGCTACGCCATGGCCGACGCGATAATCCTGGTGTGTGGCGGTGTGCTGCGTGGTGCGGGTGATACCCGTTGGCTGATGATTGCGTCGGTATCGTTACACTGGGCGATGCTTGTTGCACAGTACTTTGTTATCCGCGTCTTTGAGCTCGGGCCGCGCGTGTCCTGGCTGACGTTTGTTGCCATGATTCTCGCGATCGCCGTCGTTTATGGCGTACGCCTGTGGCGCGGCCGCTGGCGTGACCCGGCTGCGCTTAAGCTCGTTATGGCTGAGTAGCGGCACGAGGGCTGCTGTCGTCTACCCGGCGCTCACGGTAGAATTCGTGGCGGCCGACCGTGGAGAAGCAGGCGAGCGTGCGATTAATCAACCTGACCCGGAGAATTCTCACGCCATGCGTGGTGCTGGTAGCCGCGCTTACAGCCGGCGGTTGCGCCAGCATCGACTACGACTATCCGCGCACGCCATCGTACGCCCTCACAGATACCGAGAACACCTACTACGGCGAGAGCCTGGGCCAGCTCGCGGCATCAAAGCCCGCGGACATGTCGGGCTTCCACCCGCTGATTGACGGCATCGATTCCTTTTCTGCGCGACTCCTGCTCGCAAGCCGGGCCGAACGCAGCATTGACCTTCAGTACTACCTGATCAAGAACGACATCACGGGCAAGGCGCTCATCGACGTGTTGCTGCAGGCGGCTGACAGAGGCGTGCGGGTGCGTCTTCTGCTCGACGACGTGTTCACCGAGGGCTACGACGTTGGCCTTGCGGCGCTGGACTCGCATCCCAACTTCGAGATTCGCATTTTCAACCCCTTCTATCGTGGCTTCGGTGGCCGCTTGCGAAGTGGCTTCACCAACTTTGGCCGCATCAACCGGCGTATGCATAACAAGTCATTCACGGTCGACAATCGCGTTACGGTTGTGGGCGGGCGCAATATTGCTGACGAGTACTTTGGTGCGCGCGAGGACGCCAAGTTCAGCGACCTCGACGTGCTGGCCGTGGGTCCGGTGGTGCAGGATGTGTCCACCATGTTCGACACCTACTGGAACCATGAGACAGCGCTGCCCCTTCCAGCCTTCCTTGATGTGCCCGACGACCCGGCGACCGATCTCGATGAAATCCGCGATTTCCTGAAGGAGGAACGGGCCAGGGTTGGTGAAACGAAATACGCTGACGCAGTACGCGCGCATATCGTGGAATACATTCATAGCGATTCCGACATCTTCCTTTGGGCGCCCTACGAGCTCGTCTACGACTCTCCCGACAAAGGCATCAAGTCAAAATCAAAGGATGCGGATTCCATCGTGACGCCGCTCGCCGAGTCGCTGCAGTCCGCAACCACCGAGGCGATTGTTGTCTCGCCCTATTTTGTGCCCCGCAAGTCTGGCGTGGAGTGGTTTGTCGCGATGGCCGACAGGGGCGTGCAGGTCACTATCGTCACCAACTCTCTGGCTGCCAACAACCAGTTTGCCGTGCACGGCGGTTACGCGCCGTCGCGCAAGCCGCTGCTGGCCGGTGGCGTCGAGATCTTCGAGGTCCGGCCGGACGCGGACGTCGCAGGGGCGGAAATCGTCGCCGCGAGCGGCGCAAAGGCCACCCTGCACACCAAGGCGTTTCTCGTGGACAACCGCGAGGTGTTCATCGGTTCGTTCAACTTTGACCCGCGGTCGGCCAACATCAACACCGAATCCGGCGTGATCATTCGCTCACCGGAGCTGGCGCTGGCCTTTGAGAAGGGCGTGCGGGAGGCCCTGGACCAGGAAACCTACGAACTGTTCCTGACCGACGACGGCAAACTGCGTTGGCACAGCCGCCGCGACGGCACCGACGACATTCTCCACAAGGAGCCAGAGACTTCCTGGTACCAGCGCTTCATGGCGGGCTTCATGCGCCTGCTGCCGATTCGCAGTCAGCTGTAATCACCGTTTCCTCCGACGCGCAGTTCGTGCTGCCGGCCGGGGTTTCGTTGCTCGACAAATC
>JBCAXP010000524.1:0-2456 GCA_038533995.1 Pseudomonadota bacterium | reverse complement strand
AGACGGGCTCGCCGTCGACGTTGCAGATCGCAAAACCGGTGGCGCTGTCTGACCTCGATGTAGAGCGCGCTGGGCGCCTGCTCACGTCGGTACTGCCTGACGCCACCGGTTTTGCGATCTGCAACGTCGACGGCGAGCCCGTCTGGCGTGGGCCCGGGGACGATGCCTGCGAGGCCGGCATCCGGGTGCTCAACGAGCGCGTTCCGGGATGGGCTGGCGATACGATGGGTGTTTGCCGGCGCAGCATCAGCGTCACCGAATCGGTGCTGCACGTGGCGCTGGTCAACGAGCTTGGGGCGTCAGCCGGTGCGCTGGTCGCCGCGGTTACCCACTCGTCTGGTGACGACCGGCACAAAGCGCTGGAGCAGGTCCGGGAGCCCCTGGCGCTGGCCGCTGAATGCATCGGCCGCGAGCTCAGCCTGTGCCAGGACGTCAATGCACTGGCCGATGAAATCGGGCAGCGTCACGAAGAACTCAACCTGCTCTACGACACCCGGGACAACGTCAAGTACTTCGACGAGAGCCAGGACGCACTGCGCAAGCTCGTGCGCAATACCGCCGACTTCCTGCGCCTTGGCATGGCCGCGGTCGTAATGGCGGAGAAGAACATCACTGTCGCCCACACCAATCCGTCGAGCCCGTTGCAAAACGCAGGGCTCGTGCTTCGCGCGGCGACCAGTACGCTTTACGATGAGGCCCGCATCAGCAGCAAGCCCATCGTGCTCAACCAGAACGGCGACAGTCAGCACATGGACATCGCCAGGTCCGTGCAGTGCAAGGTGCTGTGCAGTCCGATCTACGACGAAAACGCCGGCATCATCGGCGTGTTTGTCATTGCGAACGAGCTGAATCGCCCGGACTTCGTCGCCAGCGACATTCGCCTCGCCGCCGCCATGGCGCGCAAGGCGGGGCGAATAATCCAGGCGAACTACGATTCGCTCACAGGCATGATGACGCGGCACGGGTTTGAGTATCACCTCGAGACCGCGCTCTACGTGGTGCGCTACAAGCGTGTCGCCCACTGCGTGCTGCACATCAACCTCGATCGCCTGCACGTCGTCAACGACAGCAGCAGCCACTACGCCGGCGATGAGATGATTCGCCGGGTCGGGGCGCAGATTCGCAATCACCTGCGTGACTCGGACGTTGTTGCGCGAACCGGTGGCGACGAATTCGGCGTGCTGCTTGCGGACTGTTCGCTGGACGAAGGCGAACGCATCGCGGAGGCAATACGCCAGTCGGTTGCGACCATGGAGTTCAAGTGGGACCAGCGGCGCTTCGAAGTCAGCGTCAGCATCGGTGCGGCCGACATGGGTCCGGAGTCGGAGGGCATCGTCAGTGTGCTCGGCGCCGCGGAGGTAGCGTGCTCCGCCGCCAAGGATAGCGGCCGCAACCGGGTCAAGGTGTACGCCCAGGGCGACGATCAGCTGCGCCAGCGCCGCGACCAGATCGAATGGATCGGACAAATCCACAACGGCCTGCGCGAGGACAACTTCGTGCTGTACTCCCAGCTCATCGACCCGCTGCAAAAGAGTACCAACGCCGTTCACGTCGAGGTGCTGTTGCGCATGAAGTGCGACGACGGTTCCGTGATCGGGCCGGACAGCTTCGTGCCCTCGGCCGAACGCTACAACCTGATGCCAGCGATCGACCGCTGGGTCGTGCGAAACACACTCAAGGCACTCGTGACCAACCTGCCGTCTTACGCGATGGAAGGAAACGTCTGGGCAATCAACCTGTCGGGCCAGTCGCTCAGCGATCCGATGTTCAGGGAATTCATCACACGTGAAGTCGCCCAGTCGGGCGTGCCACCCGGCTCACTGTGCTTTGAAGTGACCGAAACCGCGGCAGTCACCAACCTGTCGGATGCGGTTCACTTCATCACGTCGCTCAAGGAGCAGGGCTTCCGCTTCTCGCTCGATGACTTTGGCACAGGCGTGAGTTCGTTTGCGTACCTCAAGAGCCTGCCGGTGGACTACCTCAAGATTGACGGCACGTTCGTGAAGGAAATCGTCGGCGATAAGGTGTCCCGCACCATGGTGGCGTCTATCAACGAGATCGGCCACGTCATGGAGCTCAGGACGATTGCCGAGTTCGTTGAGAACGACCAGATTCGCACGCTGCTCACCAACATGGGCGTCGACTACGCGCAGGGCTATGGGGTCGGCAAGCCACGGCCGCTGCTGGACATGCTGGAAGAGCTGGCGCCCCAGCCGCAGGAGGTCGCCGTACCGGCGCTCGCGAGCGCCGGCTAGTTCGGAAAGCGGGCCGTCCTGGCCCTGGCTTCAGAGGGGGCAGAAAAGAAAAAAGCCCCGCCACAAGGACGGGGCCAATTGTTCTTTTTCTCGCATTGTTGCTGCTGGTTCTTATTATTAGTCGCCCGCAGACGTCACCGGCGACCTGTTCTTCTTGTTCCCAGTCTAAGCAAGAATCGGACCAAAAACTCCTTCCTTATT
>JBCAXP010000523.1:0-2500 GCA_038533995.1 Pseudomonadota bacterium | reverse complement strand
GGGCGAGCCGCCACTGATGCTGGCGCTGTCAGTGTTCCATGCCATCAAGGACGCCGTCGCGAGCACCGCCGAAGGCGACCTGTCCGCGCAGCTGGACGCGCCAGCGACGCCGGAAGCCATCCTTCGCGCCATCGAAGCGTTGCGGTTGCGGCCAGAACAACCATGAGCGACTGGCTGACTGAGCTCAAGCGGCTGCAGGAACGGCGCGAAGCCGCCGTGCTTGTGACGGTTGCAGGCACGCGCGGTTCGGCGCCGCGCGACGCCGGCGCAAAGATGGTGGTTACGGCCACACAGACCACGGGCACCATTGGCGGCGGCCATCTCGAACACCAATGCATCCAGGAAGCCTGCGCGTGGCTGCAAGCTGACGAGCCGGAAGCAACAGACACAAGAAGCCTGCTACGGCACTTCGCGCTGGGCACCCAGTGCGGTCAATGCTGCGGTGGCGTCGTCGATGTGCTCTTTGAGACAATCGATCCACAGGGCGCGCCCTGGGTCGACTTTCTCGTTTCCCTCGAACGCGACGGGATCGTCGCTGCCGTGCTTACACCGCGGCAATCGCAGGCAAGAGCAAGCAAGTGTGTCGTCACCGCGCAGTCCACGCAGGCCTTCGGCCCGGACTTTGCGTGGGATCCGTCAGCGATCGCCGCGGCCCGGGACAGCCTGGACGCCACGTCGCCCCATCGTGAGGCCCACCAGGTTGGCGACGTGCTTGTCGAGCCGGTAAAGCCTTTTCGGTTCACTGTATTTCTGTTCGGCGCGGGCCACGTGGGCAGCGCCTGTGCAGCGGTGCTCTCCACGCTGGCGTGCGACGTGCAGTTGATTGACAGCCGGCCGGGATTCCTCGAGCAGGACTGGCCTGACAACGTCACCCCGATACCAGCGGCGGAGCCGGAGCGCATTGTCGCCGCAGCTCCCGCGCAAGCCTGCTTCCTCGTGATGACTCACGACCACGCACTGGACCTCGCGCTGTGCGCCAGCATACTGAGCCGCCAGGACGCGGCGTTCTGTGGCCTTATCGGCTCACGCTCGAAGCGGCGGCGCTTCGAGAAACGGCTTCGCGCGCTCGGCATCAACGACGAGGCGCTGGCGCGCCTGACCTGCCCGATTGGTATCGATTCCATCAAAGGCAAGCGGCCGACTGAAATCGCGCTGGCGGTGGCAGCGCAGCTCCAGGCGCTGCATGAGCGCAATAGCAACGGCGCGCTTGCGCAAAGGGACTATGGACGCGTATCTCGTTGAGTGGCTGAATCTTGCCGGTCGCTGGCTTCACTTCGTGGCCGGCGTGGCGTGGATTGGCTCGTCCTTTTACTTTGTTTGGCTGGACAATCACCTGCAGCCAGCCGTTGATCCTGCCGACGACGCGAAAGGTGTCGGCGGTGAAGTGTGGTCGGTGCACGGTGGCGGTTTCTATCACGCCCAGAAATACCGTGTGGCGCCGCCCGCGCTGCCCGAGACGCTTCACTGGTTCAAGTGGGAGGCCTACACCACGTGGCTAAGCGGCATGTTTTTGCTCGCGCTCGTCTACTGGTATGCCGCCGAGGTTTACCTGATTGACCCTGCCGTCGCCGACTTGTCGCATACCGCCGCGGTCGGCATCGGCGCCGCCTTCCTGGCGGGCGGCTGGATCATTTACGACGTGCTGTGCAAGTCACCGCTCGGCCAGCGCCCGGCGGCGCTGGGCGCCGTCATTTTCGCGTTGCTGGTGGCCGCCGCCTGGGGGCTATGTGAGCTCTTCAGCGGACGCGGCGCGTACATCCACTTTGGCGCGATGCTAGGCACGATCATGGTCGCCAACGTGTTCTTTGTGATTATTCCGGGCCAGCGGCGCATGGTGGAGGCAACCGCGAACGGGCGGCAACCTGACCCGGCCGACGGCCTGAACGGGAAACAGCGCTCCGTGCACAACACGTACTTCACGCTGCCGGTGCTGTTCGTGATGATCAGTAATCACTACGCGCTGACGTACGGCCATGAATACAACTGGCTGATACTGATTGGCATGCTCGTGGCCGGCGCGCTCATTCGCGTGTATTTCGTTGCGCGCCACAAGGGCAACGCGTCACCCGTTCCGGTTGTCGTGGCGCTTGTACTGTTACTTGGCATCGCGGCGGCCATCGCGCCGCGTCCCACGTCGGGCGACAGCGCCGCCGCTGCCGGTGTTACAGCACCGAAAACCTTCGAGGACGTCGCGGCGGTAATCGCCGAGCGCTGCACGTCCTGTCACGCGGCCGTGCCGACCTACGCCGGCTTCACCGCGGCACCCGGCGGCGTGGTGTTCGATACGCCCGATCAGATCGCGCGCGACAGCGCCCGCATTCACCAGCAGGCCGTGCTGACGCGCATCATGCCGATTGGAAACCTGACAGGCATGAAAGACGACGAGCGCGCTCTCATCGATCGCTGGTATCGTGACGGCGGCACCACTGACTGGATTGAAAGCCATTGAGCACCACGCCGCCGGGTGCCGCGGTGAAGCCGGCGTAGGTCGGCACGGCCG
>JBCAXP010000522.1:0-2508 GCA_038533995.1 Pseudomonadota bacterium | reverse complement strand
GTGCAGCCGTGTCACGGACGCCATGGTGATTGGATGCGGCGCCGTGCGTTTTGGTTAGCCGGGCCTTGCTGGCCCGGTCTGTAGCCGGCTAGTCACCGACGGCCTGAAACTCGTACATGGCCTTCACGATGGGCGGCATGGGACCGGCAATGCTCCCGAACCAGTCCAGGTACAGCCGCCGGATGCGGGCGCTGCGGTACACCTCGGCCAGGGCCCGGTCGGCCAGCAGGCGAAACTCGGTGTCACCCCTCTGCACCATAAACCCGTAGGGTTCGAAGGAGAACACGTCGCGGGCGATGACGTAGTCGTCGGGCTCCTCCTTGAGAATCGCCTGGCCAATCAGCATGGCGCGGTCGGAAGAGTAGGCGTCAACCTCGCCCTTGGTGAGCAGGTCCATGCCGTGGCTGTGGGACGTGATAGGGACGATTTCAGCCTCGAAATTATTGGCGCCAAGGAACTCCTTGATGGACTCTTCGGTCGTGGTACCCGGAATCAGGGCAACGCGCTTGCCGTTGACCTCGGATATGGTGCGAATCGGCGTTTCGGAGAGCGATAAGATCGAACCGCCGGTGATGAATGTCATCAGTGTGAAGTCCACCTTTTCGCGGCGCGACAGAGTAACCGTGGAGACGCCGCAGTCGATATCCACCTTGCCGGTTTCGATGGCGTCAATGCGCTGGGCGGGCGTCGAAAATGGCACATAGGAAATCGTGAGCTCTTCGCGGCCGAGCTTTCTTCGCACCGCGATAGCAATTTGCCGGCACAGGTCGATGGAGTAGCCAACAGCCTGGCCATCCCTGATGAACGACATGGGCGGGCCGTCGGGCACGAAACCCACAATGAAGCTGCCGCGCTCGGCGATGCGTTCAAGCGTCGTGGTCTGGGCAGTGGCGCTGTGGCCGGCCAGCAGCAGTGCGGCGATGAGCAACGTGAGGCATCGTGCCATGGTGGATTCTCCGTGGAATTTCAACGAGTCCGGTTTCGGCGAAGTCTATCCGGTCTGTCACCGGAATTCATCAGAGGTTCCGTCCACTGGAGTCAGAGGTTCCCGGGTCGCCAGCGCGGCTGGATAAAGCGGCCGAGCACCAGGTAAACGGAATCGATGCCGTCTTCGGCGCGGCCATACGCCAGCGAGACCGGCCCGATCACGGTGTCCATGCCGACGAACAGGCTGCCCGCGGTTATTGTGTTACTTAGGCTGATGTCGCTTTTTTCGTCCCATGTGTTGCCCAGTTCCAGCGAGACGCCGGCGTACACAGGGAGCAGCGCGAGGTCGCCGATGCGCCGGTAGTACATGGCGGAGACGTGGCCGACGTGTTGACCGACCAGTTCATTTACGCCAAAGCCGGAGAAGTTGCCGAACCCACCCAGCGTAAACACACTCTGCAGCGGCGCAAAACCCGACGTGGTGATGCCCACCCGGCCCTGCAGCAGTAGTGTGTTTTTGCCGCGAGTGTGCGCGGTAAGTGCAGACACGCGCAGCTGGTCAAACTCATCGTCTGCGCCGAGGCCCTCCTGGGAGCTGAGCCACTCAAGACCCAGCAATTCCCCGTCGCGCGGGAAGAAAAGGCTGTCGAGGCGGTCACTGGTCAGGCGAATCAGCGCCTCGCCAATGTTGAAGTCAATGCGTGGCGTGGTCGGGTCGCCAATGCGCACCTCGGCGTCGCCCGCGTAGCGGCGCAGCCCCAGGCGTAACTCACCCCAGGTGCCAAAGTTCCTGCCGCCATAGAGTTCGGCGCCATACTCGGTGATTCTGAATTCAGACACCACGTCTTCGCCGTCGAATGCGGCAACGTTGCGCTGTCGGTAGGCCGCGCTCGGGTTTGTGAAATAGCGTGAATGCACGTCCAGCAGCTGGTACATGTCCACCACCACGCCGGGCTGCTCGCCAACCTGTGCGCCCACCCGGAACTCTCCGCCGAGCCGGTTGATGCGCGGCGTGGTGTAGGCGGCGCCAAGGTTGAAAAAATTATCGCCGCTGAAGTTGTCGGAGAGGTCAAACTGAAAGCGCAGGTAGCTGGTGCCCCAACTCCTGTCCCGTGTTTTCAGAACAATGCCGGTTTCGCCATTGCGCTCACGGATGTCGTAGCCGACATTTTCGAACACGTCGAGCCCGTAGAGCTGGCCGATTTGCCGCTCCAGCGACTCAACGTCCAGCGCCTCGCCAAGCGGCAGGTCCAGGTTAGCTGCCAGCACGTCCTCACCGATCAGTGACTGGTTGTCGAATTCGACAAAGTTGATCACCGGGGTTCGTTTGCGTGGCTTGCGGCGTGCCGACACGTGTTCGTCATAAAGCGGTCTCGGCAGAGCCAGCGTCGACAGCGTGGCGTACTGGTCAACGGCCGCTTCCGCGCCGAGCGAGATCGCCTCCGGCGCCTCCTCAAACTGCGCCGACGTTATCGAGCCGAGGGCGGGAATAATCAAAATATCGGTTTCGGTGAGACTGGCAATCTGCTGCTCGGTGTTGCGCCGGGTGAGAAAACTGGTGAGCTGCTCCGTGATGGCAAC
>JBCAXP010000521.1:0-2539 GCA_038533995.1 Pseudomonadota bacterium | reverse complement strand
CGCTGGGAACGAGATCGATTAGCCGGCCGTCGTTCACGACCGCCGAGTAGCCCTCCAGCACCTGTTGTTCGCCAGGTGCAACCGGCACGATCCACTCCGGCGAGACGACGAGATCCACTTCCTGCATGTCTGATTGAGCCCTTAAGTTTTGCCCGCCTGCGGCCGCGTTTTGGCGACCGGATTGTGCTTTGCGGCACCGCCCCGTGCCGCGCAGCGCGTCAGTATACCCTCAGCGAGTTCCGGAAGGTGCCCTGATCGGCGCATTTCGCACCCTAAAGCAGGGAAATCGCTGAAAAAAAGCTGCAGATGCGGTGCTTGTATGTGCTACAATACCGGGCTTGTAGCCGAGGGGTGAAACTCGGCATGGGGCAGCGTCCAGACTGCCCTCGCACGGGGAGTCAGGCAGTCGACAAATCGCGGCGCACGCGGGGGGCATGCGCCACTGAAAAACCGGGCATGCGCGCCTCGCACTCCCTTCCGGGCGACCGTTCCAGCAACTCATACCAGAACAAGTATTTATGGCAGAAATTGCACGTGAAATCCTGTACGTCAATCTAGAAGACGAAATGAAGCAGTCGTACCTCGATTACGCCATGAGCGTGATCGTGGGACGGGCGCTGCCGGACGTCAGGGACGGCCTAAAACCGGTGCACCGCCGCGTGCTCTACGCGATGAAAGAGCTCGGCAACGACTACAACAAGCCGTACAAGAAGTCGGCCCGCGTCGTGGGTGACGTGGTGGGTAAGTATCACCCTCACGGCGACCAGGCGGTGTACGACACGCTCGTGCGCCTGGCGCAGCCTTTCTCCATGCGCTACCTGCTGGTTGACGGGCAGGGCAACTTCGGTTCGGTAGACGGCGATTCCGCTGCCGCCATGCGATACACGGAAGTGCGCATGCACAAGATCGCCGGCGAGCTGCTGGCCGACATCGACAAGGGCACCGTGGATTTCGTGCCCAACTACGATGAGCAGGAACTCGAACCGTCGGTTTTGCCGACCCGCATTCCGAATCTGCTCATCAATGGCTCCACCGGCATCGCGGTGGGCATGGCAACGAACATTCCGCCGCACAACCTGGGTGAAGTGGTCAGCGCCTGCATCGCGCTGATCGACGAGCCGGATCTCGACCTCGTCGACCTTATGCGCCACATTCCGGGCCCTGACTTCCCGACTGCTGGCAGCATCAACGGCGCTGCCGGTATCCGGCAGGCGTACCAGACCGGTCGCGGACGCATCTACGTGCGAGCCAGGACGCACATCGAGGAGATGGATAACGGCAAGGAACGCATTGTCGTTACCGAACTGCCGTACCAGGTCAACAAGGCGCGGCTCATCGAGAAAATCGCGGAGCTGGTCAAGGACAAAAAACTTGAGGGCATCACCGACCTGCGCGATGAGTCCGACAAGGACGGCATGCGCATGGTGATCGAGATGCGCCGCGGTGAAGTGTCCGAGGTGCTGCTCAACAACCTGTACAAGCAAACCATGATGCAGAGCGTGTTTGGCATCAACATGGTGGTGCTGATCGACGGCAGCCCGCGCCTGCTCAACCTGAAAGAGGTGCTCGACGCGTTCCTGCGCCATCGCCGCGAGGTGGTGACCCGTCGCACGATCTTCGACCTGGGCAAGGCCCGCGACCGTGCGCACATTCTCGAGGGTCTCGCGATTGCGCTGGCCAACATCGACCCGATTATTGCCCTGATCAAGGCATCGCCGTCGCCCGCCGAGGCACGCGCTGCGCTCGTTGGCAAAGTCTGGGAACCGGGCATCGTAACCGCGATGCTGGAGCGCGCTGGCGAAACCGCGACCCGGCCCGACAGTCAGCAGGGCGAGTGGGGGCTGATTGACGGCAAGTACCAGCTTACCGAGACCCAGGCCCAGGCGATTCTCGACCTGCGCCTTAACAAACTCACCGGCCTCGAGCAGGAAAAAATTACCGACGAGTACAAGGCGATTATCGATCAGATCGCCGATCTGCTGGATATCCTGTCCAGCGGCGACCGCCTGTCGCAGGTAATTCGCGAGGAGCTGGTGGAAATTCGGGAAGCCTACGGCGACGAGCGGCGCACGGAAATCGTGGAAACCCAGGCCGACTTCTCGATGGAAGATCTCATTCCGGAAGAGGACGTCGTGGTGACCCTGTCGCACGCCGGCTACGCGAAGGCCCAGGCGCTCGACACTTACCAGGCGCAGCGCCGCGGCGGCCGGGGCAAGGCCGCCACGCAGATGAAGGCAGAAGACTTCATCGACAAGCTCTTTATCGCGAACACGCACGACACGCTGCTGTGCTTCAGCAGCTTTGGCAAGGTGTACTGGCTGAAGGTCTACCAGGTGCCCCGCGCGGCGCGTGGCGCCCGCGGCCGCCCCATCGTCAACCTGCTGCCGCTGGAAAAAGACGAGCGTATCAACGCGATTCTGCCGGTGCGCGACTACGCCTCCGACCAGTTTGTGTTTTTCGCCACCCAGCGTGGTGTCGTGAAGAAAACGCCGCTCGAAGCGTTTTCCAGGCCTCGCGCCAACGGCATTATCGCGCTGGG
>JBCAXP010000520.1:0-2546 GCA_038533995.1 Pseudomonadota bacterium | reverse complement strand
CGAAGAAGGAGCCACCGACCCGGTAGTCGGACTCATCGCAGATGGCGCTGCAGGAGTTCCAGAACTCCTGCGTGTTCGACTGGTAGGCCACGTCTTCGATCTGCTCGGTGATCTTGCCGTCCTTGATCTCGTAGAACAGCTGGCCGCCGAACTGGAAGTTGTAGCGCTGCTGGTCGATGCTGTAGGAGCCGCGGCCGACAATGTAGATGCCGTCTTCCACGTCGCTGATCATCTTGTCGACGCTGTATTCCTTGTCGCCGGGTGCCAGTGATACGTTGGGCATGCGCTGGAACTGCACGCTGCTCCAGCTGTCGGCGTAGCAGCAGCCGTGCGACTCGTCCTGGTCGATAATCTTCACCTGGTCGCGAATCGCCTGGTAGTTCACGAGGATGCCGTCTTTCACCAGGTCCCAGCGGCGCGTTTTCACGCCTTCGTCATCGTACGCCACGGCGCCGAGCGAGCCCGTCTGGGTCTTGTCGGCAAACAGTGTGACGAGCGGGCTGCCGTACTGGAATTCACCGGTTTTCCACTTGTCGAGAGTGGCGAAACTCGTGCCCGCGTAGTTGGCCTCGTAGCCCAGCACGCGGTCGAGCTCGAGCGGGTGGCCGACGGATTCGTGAATCGTCAGCATCAGGTGAGTCGGATCGAGCACCAGGTCGTACTTGCCGGGCTTCACCGATTTGGCCTTGAGCTTGTTCCGCGCCTGCGTGGCGGCAGCGGCGGCATCTTCAACGATGTCGTAGGAATTGTTGTAGCGAGTGGTTACGCCGGCCAGCTTGTCTTCGTCGCGGCCTTCGAAGTACTCCCAGCCCATGCCTTTCGGTTCGCCGAGGGAGTTGCGAGTACGGAACTTGCCGGTCTCCTTGTCTACTGCTGTCACCTGGAACGGCGCCCAGACGCGGTGCACGTCCTGGTCGATGTAGGAGCCGTCGGTCGAGGCAAAGTACTTCTGCTCATTAACGAGGTAGAAGATGGAGTTGACGTAGTCGGCGCCGTTGTCGAGTGCGGCCTCGTTGGCGGCCATCAGCATGTCCACCTTCTCTTTGATGGGCACTTCCATGGCGTTCTTCTTGATGGGAGTGCGCCAGACGACCTCGCCCACGCCCTTCACAGGCGCCAGTTCCACCGGGTTGGTCTGGAACTTGGAGTTGGCCTTGGCAATCGCAGCGGCCTGGCGCGCCGCAAGGGCCACGCTGCCGGGTTGCATGTCACTCGTGGCCGCGAAGCCCCAGGTGTTGTTCACGATGACGCGAACGCCGACGCCGGCAGACTCGGTGTTGACGATATTCTGGACTTTGAGCTCGCGGGTCACCACGAACTGGTTGAGATAGCGGCCCACCCGCACGTCTGCGTAGGTGGCGCCAGCTTTTCGAGCCGCCGCCAGCGCCGCGTCGGCGAGCTTGCGCTTCACCTTGATGTCGGTGGTGCTTACCAGTTCCTCCGCCGCAATCAGTCGTCCGCTCACCGGTAGCATGAGGCCACCGACGCTGATGCCAGTCGCCTTCAGGAATTTTCTCCTGTCCATCAGTCTTCCTCCGCGGCGCGCTCGCGTGGGCGCCCTTGATAATTGGCGGTTTGGGACCGCGGGACCCCCCATCCTGGATATGTGCCTCGCCGGGCCAGGCCGGTCCGAGTCGGACAAAGCAGGCAAAGCGGTGCCGGCCGGCACTTCGAGGCCTGCACCATTTATGATGCGCCTCAGCGCAAAAGGGTTGCGCGAATCTGGAAAACGCGCCGGCGGCCGCCCGGAAGCCGGTTATCATAGGCGAGCGGCGCCCGGATGACCAACTACGCCCGCGAAGCCTGCAGCGACAGGCTTTTTTGGTGTAACGTAGCCGCCGACAGATGTTGCGGGGGATACATCGCGTGAAAGGCCACCTTAAACTACACCACCAGCAAGGCGCGGCGAAAGCTGCCATCCTTATCGTCGTGCTCGCTATTGCTGCGGGAGCCGCCTGGTTTTTCGTCTCACCGCTTTTTATCGACGAAGCCGTTGACGAGGCGTTTCCTGTAAGCCTGCCCTCGCCGGGCGAGGTGGCAGCAATGGAGCCAGAGGCGAGGCAGGCCCTGATGGATGAGGTCATGGCCGACATGGCGGCCATGCCAGACAAGGAAATGGCAGAGCCAATGCCGGAGCAGGACTCGCCGGTGGTCATCAAGAGCGGTAGCTTCCGCGATGCTGACGCCGTGCACAAGGGCAGCGGTCGCGCCAAGATCTACCAGCTGGCGGACGACAGGCAGCTACTCCGCCTCGAAGACTTCAACGTCACAAATGGCCCGGCATTGGTGGTGTACCTGGCACGTCATCCAAACCCGACCCGGGCTGCAGACGTGAAACTCGGTTTCTACAGTCTCGGCGAGCTCAAGGGCAATATCGGTAACCAGAACTACGTAATTCCCGCCGACGTGGACGCGAGTGAATACGGCAGCGTCGTCATCTGGTGTGAGCTGTTTGATGTGCTGTTCTCGCCGGCGGTGCTGAACGCGCACTAGCTGGCGGCATACGTGTTCACGGCAAATCAGCTGGTGCGCGTTCAGCACCGCCG
>JBCAXP010000519.1:0-2610 GCA_038533995.1 Pseudomonadota bacterium | reverse complement strand
CCGTCGCTCAACAGCACGTACTGGTCGCTGTTTGAGGCCGCCGGCGGACCGGAGAACGTCGCCGCGATTCTTGGCAGACCGCATGGTTACATTGGTGCTGACGATGGTAGCGCGCCAGCCGGGCTTCGCTTCGACTGCGCCCTCAAACTGCGCACGCTGGACGCGGAATACCCCGAGCCAATGCGCATGCAGTCTGTACCCGGTGGCAACTTCCTGTTGACGCGGCACATCGGCGCCTACGACAAACTGCCGGACGCGGTGGACCGGCTTCTGCTCGCGGCGCTCGCCGTGCCGGAGCTTGCCATTGCCGACGAACCGATGCTGTTCCACTACATCGACGACCCGGAGACCACCGAGGAAGCCGCGCTGCGAACCGATGTGTACCTGAAGATCAGCGACTAGAATTCCAAAGAGAGAACCATGATTACGAAGAAACTACTTATTGGTGCCGCGCTCGCCGCGGCTACCTTCGCCAACGCCGAAGCGTTTGCCGACACCACCAACCGCGACGTCATTGCCGCGATGTTCGAGGCGTTCAATGCACACGACGTCGACGCGCTGAAGGCGATTTACGCCCCCGACGCGGTGGTCTACTCGCCGGAGAGCTGCGAGCCGCGCGTCGGCAGGGACGCTATTGGCGCCTCCTATGCCGAGCTGTTCGAGCAGATACCGGACGTTCACGACACGGTGCAAACGATCGTGTCGGAAGGCAACAGGGCGGCAGTCGTGTTCACCGCCGCGAGCCGGCAGCCAGGCATGGAGTTCGAGCTTGCGATCTCGGCGTTTCTTGTCATCGAGAACGGCCTTGTCGTCGAAGACCGGGTGTTTTTCGATACCGACGTGGCGCCTGCCTGTGAAGAGACTGACAGCAAGGCAAAGGGCAACCCGTAATGCCTGGAGGTGGTGAGCAGGTGCCGGCCGGCATTGACCCTCACATCCCGCTCGGGCTGTATGTGCACCTGCCGTGGTGC
The DNA here is from genome assembly GCA_038533995.1 of Pseudomonadota bacterium. Taxonomy (GTDB): domain Bacteria; phylum Pseudomonadota; class Gammaproteobacteria; order Steroidobacterales; family JBCAXP01; genus JBCAXP01. Next base: position 1,639 of record JBCAXP010000519.1, on the reverse strand, counting down.
GTGGCAAAGTGCCCGTACTGCGACTTCAATTCTCACGAACTGCGCGGAGAGCTTAAGTCTGACGCGTACACCGCCGCCCTGCTCGCCGACTTTGCCCGGGAGCGTACGCTGATCGGCGACAGGGCCGTTGAGACCGTGTTCTTCGGCGGTGGCACCCCCAGCCTGTTTCCGGCTGACACGGTGGCGAAGGTGCTCGCCGCCGCCGCTGTCGAGGGTGGTGGGGCGGAAGTCACCCTCGAGGCCAACCCGGGTGCGAGCGAACGTGGCAGCTTCGCCGCGTTTCGCGCTGCCGGCGTGAACCGGATATCGCTCGGCGTGCAGTCGTTTGATGACGGGCAGCTACGCGCACTCGGGCGCATTCACGATGCCGGTGAAGCCCAGCGCGCGATACGGCAGGTGCGGGACGCCGGTTTCGCCAACTTCAACATCGACCTGATGTTCGGCCTGCCCGGCCAGACGGTAAACGGCGCGCTCGACGATCTGCGCGCGGCCCTTGCCTTTGAGCCGCCGCACCTGTCGCACTACCAGCTGACGCTGGAGCCGGGTACGCCGTTCAAAAGGAATCCACCGGTCTTGCCGGACGATGACCGGCTGTGGGAAATGCAGGTGCGCTGCCAGGAGCTGTTGGCACAGGAGGGCTACGAGCAGTACGAAGTATCCGCCTATGCCCGCCCCGGCCAACGCTGCCGGCACAATCTCAACTACTGGCGTTACGGCGACTACGCCGGCATCGGCGCCGGCGCCCACGGCAAGCTCACGGTGGACGGCGCCGTGCGGCGTGCTGAGCGGGTGCGTCATCCCAGCCGTTACCTTTCCGCCTGTGAGGCAGGCGAGCAGGTTAGCGCCGAGCGTCTGCCGGACGAGCGGGAGCGCTGCTTCGAGTTCGCGCTCAACGCGCTGCGGCTGCGCGAGGGGTTTTCCTCAGGCCTGTTCGAAGGCCGCGCGTTGCAGGCGGGCGACGCACTCAAAGGGCCGGTAGCCACCGCGATGGAGCGCGGCCTGCTGGAGCAGCATCAGCCCGGTTGCTGGCGCCCCACGGACTTGGGGTGGCGCTTTCTGAACGATCTCCAGGCGCTGTTCCTGTAGCCGCGCCGCCGATACTCGATACTCTGGAGACAGTGTCCATGCACGGCGACGCGGACCACACCCATGCGGCATGTCTGACTACAAACCGATCGACTGCGGCCTCTACAGCCGCTACGAGCTGGCCATTCTGCGCCGGCAACGCCTGCTTCTGAGCTGGCGGGACGCGCGCTCACTCGTGCATCTGGAGGTTGTCGAGCCTCACGATCTTGAGACCTGCAAGGGCGCGGAATACCTGCTGGCCAGCGCCGGCGACGGGCGCAAGCTGCGGCTCAGGCTGGACCACATCAGCCAGACCCGCGTCATGGAGTAGACGGGGCATCCGCGCCCCGGATTTGGCAGAAACAGGCCCGGATCAGGCACTTACCAAAAGCGGCTTATTCACAATCCCGCGGATTTGTGCCAGCGCTGTCAAAAAAAATTCACCCGGCGCCCGTAAAAAACTAGTCCACAAGCTAAGCCCCTGACCATATTGCTGTTTTCTAAACTGACGAGATTTTCGCCAATCTGACGTTGGCGCTAGTATTTGTGTTCTTGCGTATCTGCACCCACGATC
>JBCAXP010000518.1:0-2610 GCA_038533995.1 Pseudomonadota bacterium | reverse complement strand
CGTCCGCCAGCATCTGGCGGACGCCGACCGGCTGATTGCTGACAGGCAGCAATAACTTCAGCGTTAAACGAGCGCTTTTTCGCGGAGCTTCGCCATACCGGCGTCGAGACCTTCCAGGGTCATCGGAAACATCCGGTCGTTGACTATCTCACGCGTCATGCTGATTGACGGCGTGTGCTGCCAGCGCTGCTGCGGCTCCGGGTTGAGCCAGATGTGGTAGGGAAAAGCGCGCAGCAGCCGCCCCATCCAGACTGCGCCGGGCTCTTCGTTCCAGTGCTCGACGCTGCCGCCGGGATAGCTGATTTCATACGGGCTCATGGTGGCATCGCCGACGAGCACGAGCTTGTAGTCCCGGCCAAACGTCCGCATCACCTCCGGCAGTGGAATGCGCTCGGCATGGCGTCGCCGGTTGTCCTTCCACACGCTTTCATACACGAAGTTGTGAAAGTAGTAGTACTCGAGGTGCTTGAACTCGGTGCGAGTGGCGGAGAAAAGTTCCTCGCAAACGCGCACGTGGTCGTCCATGGAGCCACCCACGTCGAGAAACAGCAACACCTTCACCGCGTTGTGGCGTTCGGGCACCATGCGAATGTCGAGCAGGCCTGCATTGCGCGCTGTCGATGAGATCGTGTCGTCGATATCGAGCTGCTCGGCCGCGCCCTCCCGCGCGAAGCGGCGAAGGCGGCGCAGCGCCATCTTGATGTTGCGCGTACCCAGCTCCACGGAGCCGTCCAGGTTGCGAAACTCGCGCCGGTCCCACACCTTGACGCCGCGCCTGTTGCGCGAACCGTCCTGCCCGATGCGCACGCCCTCCGGGTTGTACCCGTAAGCGCCAAACGGCGATGTGCCGGCCGTGCCGATCCATTTCGAACCGCCCTCGTGGCGCTCCTCCTGCTCTTCCAGGCGCTGCCGCAGGGTTTCCATCAGCTTGTCCCAGCCGCCGAGCTCCTTGATTTTCGCCTTGTCTTCTTCGCTTAAGAAAAGCTCGGCTTGCCGCTCCAGCCACTCGGACGGCACGCTGGCAGTGAGGGATTCGAACACCGCTTCCACGCCCTCGAAGTAGGCGCCAAACGCCTTGTCAAAGCGGTCGTAGTGGGCCTCGTCCTTGACCAGCGAGGCGCGGGCCAGGTAGTAGAACTCGTCGATGCTGAAGCCGGCGACATGGTGCTCCATGGCGCGCAGCAGGGTCAGAAACTCGGTAACCGTAACGGGCAGGCCCGCGCTTTTTAGCAGGTAGAAGAAATCAACGAGCATTGCGGCGGTTGAGGAACACCAGCTGTTCGAACAGGTGCACGTCCTGCTCGTTCTTGAGCAACGCACCGTGCAGCACGGGCACCGTCTTGCGCGCGTCGTCGCTAACCAGTGCCTCGGGCGGAATGTCCTCGGCGACCAGCAGCTTGATCCAGTCGAGCAATTCCGCCGTGGACGGCTTCTTCTTCACGCCGGGAATCTCGCGCAGGTCAAAGAACACCTCCAGCGCGGCGCTCAGCAGTTCCTTCTTCAGGCCCGGAAAGTGCACGTCGACGATGCGCTTCATCGTGTACTTGTCCGGGAAGTTGATGAAGTGGAAAAAGCACCGGCGGAGAAACGCGTCGGGCAGCTCCTTTTCGTTGTTGCTCGTGATGATGATGATCGGCCGGTTGGTTGCCTTCACAAGAGTCTGCGTCTCGTAGACGTAGAACTCCATGCGGTCGAGTTCCTGCAACAGGTCGTTGGGAAACTCGATATCGGCCTTGTCTATTTCGTCAATCAGGAGGACCGGCTGCACGTCGCTGACGAAGGCTTCCCACAGCTTGCCCTGCTTGATGTAGTTGGCAATGTCGTGGACCTTGTCATCGCCGAGCTGTGAGTCGCGCAGGCGCGCCACCGCGTCGTACTCGTAAAGGCCCTGGTGCGCCTTGGTGGTGGATTTGATGTGCCACTGCAGAAGAGGCTTGCCGAGACTGCGCGCCACTTCTTCGGCGAGCTGCGTTTTGCCGGTACCGGGTTCGCCTTTCACGAGAAGCGGCCGGCCCAGCGTCACGGCGGCATTGACCGCCATCATCAGGTCGTCGCCGGCAATGTAGCGATCGGTGCTCGTGAACTTTTTGTCGCTCATGCCCTGTTACTCATGACTTAGAACCCGTCAGGCGGAAATGATCTTCATGGTGTTGGTGCCGCCGGCGACACCCTGCAGCTCGCCCCGGGTGAAGATCACCCGATCGCCCGGACCGACAGCGCGGTAGCGGCGCATCTCCTCGAGAATGTCCTCTTCCAGCTTGTCGGGGTCCGGCCGCACCGGATCGAAGGGAATCGGGTACACGCCCCGATAGAGCGTGACCTTGCGGCGCGTGGTCTCGTTGCGGGTCAGTGCAAACACCGGAATGCCGGAGCGAATGCGTGACATCCACAGCGTCGTGGATCCTGACTCGGTCAACGCAACGATGGCTTTTACGCCGAGGTGGTTGGCCGTGTACATCGCAGCCATGGCGATCGCCTCGTCCACGTATTCAAAGCTGGTTTCCAGGCGGTGGGACGAAATGGTCGTTGAACGGTGCTTCTCCGCGCCGACGCACACCCTTGCCATTGCCTGCACGACCTTGACCGCGGTGGGCAAAAACCCGGTCAAGG
>JBCAXP010000517.1:0-2615 GCA_038533995.1 Pseudomonadota bacterium | reverse complement strand
CCTATTGGCTCTACCACTCCATTGTCATCATTGGCAAAGTGCCGCTGCCCTTAGCACTTGTGCTTATGCTGGGGCTCGTCGCCATCATGGCGCTCTACTACGGTGGTGTGGCCGGGGCCGTGACGCACTTTGCGCGCGGTCGTGTGCTGCCGGCCGTACTGGTGTTGCCGGGCGCCTGGGTGTTCTTCGAATGGGGTCGTGGCTGGGTGCTGTCGGGTTTTCCCTGGCTGTCGCTGGGCTACGCCTTGCCCGAGTCGGCCATGGCCGGCTATTTGCCGCTCCTGGGTGTGTACGGCGGGACGCTGGCACTTGCAGGCGTCGGCGCCGCGTTGCTGGGTGTTGTGCGATTTCGCAAGCCGCTTGAGCGCGGGCTGTCCGTGGCGGGCGCTGCGGCGATTGTGTTGATCGGCTTCGTCTCAGCACGCGTGGATTGGGTGACGCCCGGCGACCGTACGGTGTCCGCGAGCATCGGCCAGCTCGGGCTGGACCAGCGCCTCAAGTGGACGCAGGAGGCATTCAACGAGACGCTCAACTGGTACGGCAACTTCGTGGCCGAGGAGCGCGGCGCGGACGTGCTTGTGATGCCTGAGGCAGCGATTCCGAGTGTCGCTGATCGCGTGACGGTGTACCTCGACCAACTGGGCGCCACGGCGGGTGCCTCGGGCGGCACGCTGCTGCTTGGCATCCTGAGGCGGGATGAGCAGGGCGTGTACAACGCGCTGGGCGCCTTTGAGGGACGTGAGCGCAGCTGGTACGACAAGCGCCACCTCGTGCCGTTTGGCGAGTTCTTCCCTGTGCCTGCCTTCGTGCGGGAGTGGATGCGGCTGCGCGACTTGCCGTACTCGGACATTGCGCGAGGCCGCGCCAACCCCGAACCGCTCGTTGCCGCGGGCCTGCCTATTGCCACAAGCATCTGTTACGAGGACGCCTACCCCGCGGAGCAACTCGGGTTCTTCCCGGACGCCGCGTTCATCGTCAATGTGAGCAACGACGGTTGGTTTGGCGACTCCATTGCACCCTGGCAGCACCTGCAGATTGCGCGGACGCGCTCTGCGGAGTCGCAACGCTGGCAATTGCGCGCCACGAACACGGGCGTAACGGCCATCATCGATGGTCGCGGGCGGGTCGTGGACCAGGCGCCCGCATTCGAGCCGGCGGTGCTGCGCGGCACGATTGAGACGGTCTCGGGCCACACGCCTTACACGCGGCTCGGCAACGTGCCGGCCCTCGCGCTGAGCCTTGCGTTCATTGCGCTCGGCGCGGCGCTGGGCCGCCGGGGCTGAGCGGGCTTCCAACGCCGCAGCAAGGCTGTATCCTTGCCGGTTTAGTGATCACAGACCGGCCGCAGGCCATGACTAAGCAATACCACCCCAAGGACATTGAGCCGCAGGTTCAGCGCCACTGGCGCGAGCAGGGCACCTTCGAGGTCGACGAGAGCGAGGGCGTCGACCCGTACTACTGCCTGACCATGTTCCCCTACCCCAGCGGCAAGTTGCACATGGGGCACGTACGTGTGTTCACGATCTCGGATGTGGTGGCGCGCTACCACCGCATGCAGGGCAAGCACGTGCTACAGCCCATGGGTTGGGATGCGTTTGGGATGCCCGCGGAGAACGCGGCCATCCAGCACCAGGTGCCGCCGGCCCAGTGGACCTACGACAACATCGGTTACATGCGTGGCCAGATGGACTCGTTGGGCCTGGGTTACGACTGGCGCCGCGAAGTCACCACCTGCCGCCCCGAGTACTACCGCTGGGAGCAATGGCTGTTCACGAAGCTGTTCGAGAAGGGCCTCGTCTACCGCAAGAGCTCGGTCGTCAACTGGGATCCCGTGGACAACACCGTGCTGGCCAACGAGCAGGTCATCGACGGGCGCGGCTGGCGCTCGGGCGCGCTCGTAGAGCGGCGCGAGATTCCCCAGTGGTTCATGAAGATCACGGACTACGCTGATGAGCTACTTGAGAGCCTCGATGCGCTCGACGGCTGGCCTGAGTCTGTCAAGACGATGCAGCGCAACTGGATCGGCCGGTCGGAAGGCGTCGAGATCGCGTTTGACATCGAGGACGGCTACGCAGACACGCTGGCCGATACCGACGGCAAGCTGCGCGTATTCACGACGCGGCCCGATACGCTCTATGGCGTAACCTACATGGCCGTCGCCGCCGAGCACCCGCTGGCCACACGCGCGGCCGCGTCGAACCCGGATCTCGCGACGTTTATCGAGGAGTGCCGCCAGGGCGGTGCTGCCGAGGCCGAAGTCGAAACCATGGAGAAAAAGGGGATGGCGCTCGGCATCGATGCGATCCATCCGCTCACGGGCGAGCGTGTGCCCGTCTGGGCTGCCAACTTCGTGCTGATGTCCTACGGCACGGGCGCTGTCATGGGCGTTCCCGGCCACGACCAGCGTGACTGGGAGTTCGCGAAGCAATGCGGACTGACCATCACGCAGGTTATCGGCGCCTTGCCTGGCGATACCGTCGACCTGTCCAAGGAGGCGTATCTCGGGAAAGGGACGACAGTGAACTCGGGCGAGTTCGATGGGCTCGAGTTCCAGGCTGCTTTTGATGCCATCGCGGATCGGCTCGTGGCTGAGGGCAATGGCACGCGCACGATCA
>JBCAXP010000516.1:0-2630 GCA_038533995.1 Pseudomonadota bacterium | reverse complement strand
CCTCGGTGACCCGGACTTCACAGTGTTCGAGTGTCGCCATGCCATCGTGGGCAGGCCGTGCTCTGACCAGCGCGACCACGTGGTAGCCGTCGGCCACGAGCGCGGCTGCCACCTGTTGGCCGATGTAGCCTGTGGCGCCGGCGAGAATGACGGTCTGCTTCAACGCTGCCATATCGAGCAGCATGCCACGGTACACTGGCAGGATGAATCGAAACGTCTTGCTTTGGGTTTTGGGGCTGGTGCTGGCCGCCGGCATGGTTGCGATATGGGCGTCGAGAGCGCCTTCAGAGGCGCCTGCGTCTTTGGGTCCGGCGGCACCGGAGACCGCGACCACAACCCGGGAGCCTGAGCCGCGCGAGGTAACGGCGGCCGACGGTACGACCTACAGCATTGCCGAGCTTGAGCAGTCGCTGCAGCTCGCGATTGAGCGGCGCAAAGAGGCCGAGCGGGTGCTTGACGAATCCGAGCGTGACGTGGAAAAGCTTGAGGCCTTTGTGGCCGAGATTCGCGCGCGCGGTGAGGACCCGGCCGATTACGCGGAAGAGGGCCTCGAGCAGTTTCAGCCGGCCTTCATGCGCTATGAGAACGCCTACGCGATGTTTGAAGAGGCGGAATTGGTGGAGCAGGCCGCGCGCGAAGCACTCGCCGAGGCGCGCGCCGCCGCGCCCTAAAAAAAAGCCCGCACGCCGAGGTGGCGTGCGGGCTTTCTTGGCATGATGCCGTTGGGCTATTCAGCCGGGCACAGTCCCGTTCGCAGGATATCAGGTGTCTGGCCCGTGGAACCCGCGGTGTAGCGACAGCCATAGGCCGGGTTCGCCACCGTTGCGGGATCGAGCACGTCGTCGCCGTCAGGCCGGATGCCCTCGTTCACCCAAAGCACGAGGTCGTCGAACGTCTGCACGAGCTCCTCTGCAGAGAACTCACAGTGACCGACAGCACGTGTCGCGCGCTGCACGAGCAGGTCATCGCGGCCCCAGAATGCGGCTTCCTGCGCGTAGATCTGCTGCATCTTGAACGGCACGAACAGGTCGCCCAGGGTGTGCACGCTGAGTACGGGGATCGAGAGACGGCCCGTGATCTCAGGGATGCGCTGCAGACGCAAGAAGCGTTTCCGGTTGACGCCGCGGTCGCGTCGGACGCGCAGCACGAGCTCGTTGAGGATCGCTTCCGCTGAACTCACGTTCGGGTCCCCATCCAGCTCAAAGTGCCTGCGGCGGTTGTCGTAGATGTTGCCCGACACGATGCCATCCACGGTGCCGTCGGCACCCCAGAAGCTCACAAGCAACGGTTGGAACACCGGGAAGCCCTGTTCGAAGATGGGCCGATCGCCACCAGAAATGACACGCAACAGGTTCTTCAGGTTCTCACCCTGCGGGGACAGCGCCGCCGGGAAGCCGGCGCCGTTGTCAGCGAACAGTGTGCCGATCGTAAGCGGCAGCGTTGTCGTCGCGTAGTCTTCCGGCGGCGGGAACTGCGACTGCACGAACGGGTTGACCTCGGCGGCCAGCGCTTCCGCACCGAACTGGTAGTCGGCGAAGTAGTCGAACAGCTCCGTGTCACCCATGACGCCGCACAGCGGTGCCGCACCGTCGTATTTGACGCCGCCCGACAATGCGCCCAGCACACGAACGAAGCGACGGCACAGTCGGCCGCGCCGCCCTTCAGGGCAGCGGTAGTTCGGGAACATCTCGATGGCCGCGCCAGTGACGTGGCCGCCCATCGAAAAGCCCGTGATCAGCGTTCGATTCGGCTGGCCGACTTCGTGCGCGAAAATTCGTGCAAGCCGGTTGGTGCTCTCCACACCGTCTTTGACGTCGTAACAGTTCTTCGAGTAGCTCGAGGCGGCCCAGGCGTAACCGCGCAACAGGAAGTAGTCCCGCAGCGGCGGATTGTCGACCGTCAGTGGTACCAGCGCGCCCGTGGCTTCGTCGGCGATGCAGCCACGGAACCCGTGGGCGTACATGACGAGATCACCGTTCCAGTTGACGGGCACCTCGTAACGATAGATTGCGCCCTTGCTGTCGACGTCCTCAACAATGATGTCGGTGAGACCCGGAATGGGGTCGAAGGATCCGGAGTCGCCGATCGGAAAGACACGATCGTCTTGCGGGACGCCGGGTTGGTGGCTCGCAGTCGCGGATACAGCGACGAGGCAAGCGGCTGCAGCAAGCAGCCTCGCTTTTGTTAACATAATTTTCCCCCGTACGTGGCCGGTATCCCCCCGGATGTGGCCACGGTGCTATTGCACGTTCGCGCTCATCATAACGCGTTGCCGATAGCCCGCAACACAACGTGCTCGCAACGTTGCGATGGCCATGCCGTCATCGCGGCAAAAATGGCTAGCTGGCCTGGAAGAACGGGGTGGGGCTGGCGCCGTCGCGAATGTCGGCGCGGGCGCCGAATAGCGCCGCAAATTGATCGGCGGGGACGGGTTTACCCAGCAGGAAACCCTGGACTTCATCGCAGCCCAGCCGCGCGAGGCACTTGAGCTGCGCCTCAGTTTCGACGCCTTCGGCGACGACGGATAGATTCAGGCCGTGGGCCATCGCGATGATGGCCGCACAAATGGACTGGTCTTCATCGCTGGTCGTGATGTCGCTAATAAATGCGCGGTCGATCTTCACGGTATC
>JBCAXP010000515.1:0-2637 GCA_038533995.1 Pseudomonadota bacterium | reverse complement strand
CGCGTGCGAAGGCGACCGCTTCGGGCACCTCGGTCAGACTCTGCTCCGGATACTGAAGCACGACATTGACCGCAGTTGCCTTGCTGTCGGGGGTAACGAGCTGGTTTCTTAGCAGTGGTTCGGCAAGGGCAATATCGCCGCGCCGATTACGCTCCTTGCGAGACATGCCGATGGGATCGTCGAACAGATCCTCTACGATCAGGTCGTCCTCAACGCCGTAGGTGTGCTGGAAGTTGCTGATTGAATCGACACGGATCGCATACGGAATTTTCCATGCCGATTCAGTCAACGTTTCCACGGCGGCGAGGGTGTCAGCGTTGAAGGCGCCACCGCCCTTCGGATCCAGAACGAACAGGAAGTTGTCGTTCTTCGTGTAGGTCGCCTGCAGGTCTTCGAAGGCTACCAGTTCCGGATTCTCATCCGAAAAGAAAGCCCGGTAGTTGCTCGCGAACTCGAGGTTGGCGGCGTTCGAGCCGATCCCGATGGCGCCGGCGAACGCGGCGAGGATCACAAGCCAGCGAAAGCGCAGGACGCCGCGGGTGAGGCTGACCGCCAGGCGGTCGATGAACTGAAAAGCGTTTGACATTGGGGGTTACCTTTTCATTACCGTTCGGTCAAAAATTAGCTGCAAAAAATGACCATTCGTTCAACAATTAAGCCAAAAAAAAAGCCGCAAACGGCTGTATGCGAAGTTTCAGAGTAAAGCGTTCAGCTGGCCTTCCAGCAAATCATGGGCCTCGGCGGCGCTCGCGCCGGCGTTGGCCCAGGTCGCCAGCCCGTTCATAAACACCAGCAGCAATCCGGCCACCATCTCCGGCGATTTCTCGAGCCCCAGTTCACCGGCAGCCTGCGCCTTTTCCAGCTGTGACTGAATGGAGCGCTGCATGATCGCCATGTGTTCTTCCATTACCTTTTGCACGTCCGGGTCGTGGGGAGCCATTTCGGTCATGGCCTTGACGGCAAGGCAGCCCTTGCTCGGATCTTCCTCAGCGTCAGCCATATCGATGAAGCCGTGGAACAGGCCCCTGACGCCGGAAAGCGGTGATTCAGCGGCAGCAAGCATTGCGGTCTTTTGCGCCCGGACATCCGACAGGTAGCGCTTCAACGAGCGGATAAACAACGAATGCTTGTCCCCAAAGGCCTGGTACAGGCTGCCCTTGTGGAGCCCCGTGGCCGCCACAAGGTCGGCCAGCGAGGTCGACTCATAGCCGTTGTCCCAGAAAGCGCCCATGGCGGCTTCCAGCACCTTGTCCTCGTCAAATTCTCTCGGTCGTCCTGCCATGGTGTGTATCCTAGACAATAATTACCGATCGGTCAAGAATGATTTTCGGCACGGTCACTGTGGCCTGTCCTGCCTACTGTGCGTCGAGGCTCTCGCCCGTGACGCCCTTGCTGTCGGGGCCAAGCAGAAAAAGGTACGGCTTGAGAATGTCCTCCGGGGTTTTCAGGGCGTCGCGGTCTTCGCTGGGAAAGGCCTGCAGCCGCATGGCGGTGCGCGTTGCGCCGGGGTTGATGCAATTGGCGCGCATCACGCCGCTCTCGCGGGTTTCCTCCGCCAGTGTCTGCATCAGGGCCTCCGTGCCAAATTTCGACACCGCGTACGCGCCCCAGTACGCCCGCGACTTGCGGCCAACGCCGCTCGACGTGAATACCACGCTCGCGTCCTCTGATTTCTTCAGCAGCGAATACAGGTTCTGCGTGAGAAGGAATACGGCGCCCAGATTTACGTGCATGACCGTGTGCCATGTCATCGGGTCGTAGTGCTCGATTGGTGACAGCCCTCCAAGGACACCGGCGTTGTGCAGCAGGCCGTCTAGCCGCCCGTGCTCGCCGTCAATCGCGGCGGCCAGCGCCGCGTAGTCGTCCATCGTGGCCTTCTCGAGGTTCAGCGGGCAGATGGCGGGTTGCGGACCGCCGGCTTCGAGAATCTCGTCATGCACCTTCTCGAGCTTTCGTGTGGTGCGGCCCAGGAGCAGCACGGTGCTGCCGTGAGCGGCGAGTGCCAGCGCCACCGTGCGTCCGATGCCGTCGCCAGCGCCCGTCACCAGCGTTACGCGTCCCTTCATCAGGTCGGCGGATGGGGTGTAGCTGTCCAGGTTAGTGGTCATGATGGCAAGGCTCTCGAAGTGATAAAGGTAAATTGTTACACATTGGCGTGCTGTTCATCTGCGCGCCATACATTTGCAAGTCATACGTTCTTTCTGGCAGTTCGCCACGCGATCCAGAGTTTCCGCAGAGGGGGCAGGGCAGGGGCCTTGTAGGCATCGCCCGGTGCCGCGGTATCAAGCCAGCGTCGGGCGAGCGCACCTTGAATCAACAGCGTTCGCAGCGCGCCGCGTTCCGTTGGCGCAACGTTGGACAGCGCGTCATCGAGCGCCTCTGTGGCTGTTGCCATCAGCGCTGGCACATCGAAGTCACCGTCTGCCGCGGCAAAGCGCGTGTGCTCGGCGCACATCAGGCGGGCCTCCTCAACCAACATGACGGCGCCGCCCAGCGGCGCGGCTGACGCTGCCGGTTTGCCTGACAGCGCCGCTATCGCCTCGTAAAGCGGGGCGGCCTGTTGCTGGAAGTGACGAAGCACTTCGCCAGGCGACCCGGGTGGCGGCTCGTTGAGCAATACCGCTGCGTTGCGCAGCA
>JBCAXP010000514.1:0-2657 GCA_038533995.1 Pseudomonadota bacterium | reverse complement strand
CCAAGCGGGGCAAAGTGCGGCGTCAGCACCGTGGCGCCATCCGCGGCGAGAAAGCCCTGCGCCGTACCACCCGTATCTTCGGCGTTGTTGCGCCAGTCCAGCGTGAGTTCGTTGAGCTTCTCCGACACGGCCTGCAGCGGCATACCGCGGGCCGCGGGACCCGCAGCGAGCTTGCTGGCCGCCGAGCCGTTCATGAGCCGCACGCGGTTCTCGCCGTCAACCACCACGATGCTCTCGCGCAGGTGCTGAATGATGTATTCATTGAGCTCTGCGAGGTTGGCGAGGTCGACGCCGCGCTGACGGGCGAGCGCCTCGCTTTCACGAATGCGCCTGGCCAGCGGCTGGGTAGCCATGGCCAGTACGAAAATGATGGCGCCCAGCACCCCTGCGGGGGCGAATTCCGCCGCGGTGGTGACGCCGCCGAACTGAGAGACCGCTTGCTCCACGAGGAGCGCGATGGCGGTCAGCGCTGCGAGCAGGGCCGCGGTGCGCTGGTGCACCGTAAGGCTGGCTGCACCGATGGACACAACCAGCAGGTTGCCAAGGCCACTGCCAATGCCGCCGCTGGCGTGCATCACAAGTGTAATGGCCACGATGTCGAGCAGAATCTGCACCGGGAGTTGCAGCGCGAAGCCAGGGGCGCGAATTCGCAGCGTGTACAGGAATACGACGCCGAGTGTCACGTAGGCGGCAGCGGTGACCAGGAACAGGGCCGGCGACGTGCCACCAACGATGTAGGGCGAATCGACGGCGAAAAAGAGCGCCAGCAGCAGCACGCCAATCAGCAGCCGGTAGCCGTTCAGAAGCCCCAGCACCCGCCAGCTCAGCTCCGGCCGCGCGCTCGCGCTGTCGCGCGCCGGTAGCGGGCCGGATTGCAGGGTTGCGTCGGTCGACATCAGGTCGGGTGTCACTCCTGGGAAGCGCGGTTTGGCGGCGGCAGGCCGAATGTAACAGATTCGTTGTTGGCTGGCTTTGCGCTCACCCGGTGTTTGCTCCAAAATACCGCTCCCGGATAGTCACATTGCCGCGAGTACCTGCCCATGAATCTTCACGAGTATCAGTCGAAAAAGCTGTTCGCCGAGTACGGCATTCCCGTACCCAAAGGTCACGCTACGCAAGACGCGGACGGCGCGGTCAAGGCGGCCGAAGAACTGGGCGGCCCGGTGTGGGTGGTCAAGGCGCAGGTTCACGCCGGCGGGCGCGGCAAGGGCGGCGGCGTCAAGGTCGTCAAAAGCATCGACGAGGTTCGCGACAGCGCCCAGGCGATGCTCGGCACCCAGCTCGTCACGCCGCAGACCGGGCCGGAAGGCCTCCCGGTCAACACCGTAATGGTCGAAGAGGGCTCGGCGATCGCCCAGGAGCTTTACCTTGGCGCGCTTCTCGACCGGGGCCGCGAGCGGGTCGTGTTCATGGCGTCGGCCGCCGGCGGCATGGACATTGAAGAAGTGGCGGCCGAGACGCCCGAAAAGATCTTCAAGGTGTTCGTGAATCCGGCCGCCGGCCTGCAGGACTACCAGGCGCGCCAGCTCGGTTTCGGCCTTGGGCTGGACAAGACCCAGGTGCGGCAGTTCACGGGCATCGTCAAGTCGCTTTACAAGTTGGTCACCGAGTGCGATGCGAGCCTCGTAGAGATCAACCCGTTGATTGTGCGCGACGACCAGTCGCTAATGGCGCTCGACGCCAAGATCAACCTCGAAGACAACGCACTGTTTCGCCAGAAGCGCCTCGTAGAATGGCGGGACCCGTCGCAGGAAGACGAAAAGGAAAACGAAGCGAGCGAGCACGAGCTTAACTATGTATCGCTGGACGGCGACATCGCCTGCATGGTCAACGGCGCAGGCCTGGCCATGGCCACCATGGACCTGATCCAGCTGCACGGCGGTGAGCCGGCCAACTTCCTGGACGTTGGCGGTGGCGCCACCGCCGAGCGCGTCGCAGAGGCCTTTAAGATTGTGCTGTCCAACGAAAACGTGAAGGTGATCCTGGTGAACATCTTCGGCGGCATTGTCCGCTGTGACCTGATTGCCGAGGGCATCATCAAAGCGGTGAAGGAAGTGGGCGTATCGGTGCCGGTCGTGGTACGGCTGGAAGGCACCAACGTCGACAAGGGCCGCGAACTGCTCGCGACCAGCGGCCTCGATATTATCGCTGCAGACGACCTCACTGACGCCGCCAAGAAAGCCGTGGCGGCCGCCGCCTGAACCCTAATCAAACCTTAAGGAATTCCCATGAGCATTCTCGTTGACAAGAACTCCCGCGTGGTTTGCCAGGGCCTGACCGGCCGGCAGGGCAGCTTTCATTCCGAACAGTGCATTGAATACGGCACGCAGCTTGTAGCAGGGGTAACGCCCGGGCGCGGCGGTGAAGAACACCTCGGCCTGCCGGTGTACAACACCATGCGCGAGGCGGTATCGGAAACCGGCGCCAACGTCAGCATGATTTACGTGCCCGCCGCGTTTGCCGCCGACTCCATCCTTGAAGCCGCGGATTCCGGCGTTGACCTCGTGGTGTGCATCACCGAGGGCATCCCGGTGCAGGACATGGTGCGCGTGAAAGCCAAGCTCGACAAATCAAACTCTCGCCTGATCGGACCAAACTGCCCGGGTCTTCTGACCCCAGAACAGTGCAAGATCGGCATTATGCCAGGGAAAATCTTC
>JBCAXP010000513.1:0-2666 GCA_038533995.1 Pseudomonadota bacterium | reverse complement strand
GGCGTCCAGACCCGCCGCCATCGTAAGCCCAAGCTCGCGGCACTGGTCCGGCCAGTGAGGCTGCATGGACCCGACCATGCGAAGCGGCTCGGCCACGGAGCGGAGCTTCAGCCCCGTCACGATGCGCTGCACCGAGCTGATGGCGCCGGCGCCATCGTTGCCCGCCTTCACGAAAAGTGCGTACGGCAGACCCTCGACCGTTTCCAGGCAGGGGTAGTAGCTGCGGTCGAAAAAGTCCTTGAGCGCGCCGCTCATGTAACCGAAATTCTCCGTAGTGCCGAAAATCACGCCGTCACACCACTTGAGGTCGTCGGGACCGGCGTCCAGCGCAGCAAGGGCGCGCACCTCCACGCTGCCCGCTTCAGGGTCGCCAGCGCCGGCGATCACCGCATCGACCAGGGTCTGTACGGCGGGGGACGGCGCGTGATAAACGACCAGCAAGCCCGGATTTTTGCCTTTTTCCCTCACGGGGAAAGCGTAGCGCCGTGTCAGTCGATACGCCAACAGAAAAAACCGGTGAGCATTTCAGAAACAACGAGTGATTATTGCGTGAGGAAATTGCGGTACCTTTAACCTACCTCGGCATTCACGGCCGCCCGCAAGGCAGGAGAGTTTCCATGACGCACCGACGCACACTCTACGCCGCAGCAGCCCCTCTGCTGCTCGCCCTGGCAACCGGCTGCTCGGCGCCGGTCAAGGAGCAGCCGCGCGCCGGTTTCATCAGCGACTACTCACGGCTCGAAAAGACCGACAGCCATCGCTACACCTATACCGGTCCTGACCTCGACGGATACCGGAGCTTCATCATCGACAGGCCCGTGCTGCTGTTCGATCGCGACGCGGACGACTACGACAAGATGTTCGATGATGACGAGATTGAAGAGCTGCTGGACTACTACGTCGAGCGCGTTGAGGAAGAACTCATCAAGGAAGAGGCCTACGCCATCACCACCGAGCCCGCGCCGGGCGTCGCCCGAATCCGTGTCGGCTTTACCGCGCTGGACGCCAGCACGGCCGCCCTCAACCTGACGCTGTACACCAAGGTGACCGGCGCCGGCCTCGGCGGCGCCGCGCTGGAAGCGGAAATTGTTGATTCAATGTCTGGCGAACAGCTGGCCGCGTCAGTGCAATGGGGTAGCGGCAGCCGCATTTTCCTCGGCGGCTACACCAAGCTCGGGCACGCCAAGACCCAGATCAACCGCTGGGCCGACCGGCTGCGGGAGCGGCTGGATGAACTCCACGGCACGCAGGACGTGGACGTGGCCGCCAACGATCCTCGCTAGCGGGTTGGTGCCTGCCGGCCTCCGGGAACGGCGGGCTTCTTCGACGCTGCCTGACGCGCGGGCGCCCGCGAGCGAGTGCAGGCGGCAGGCTGGGCGAGGCTGAAACGCCGCTGTGGCGCGTGGCTACCGGTGCCTGGCGGGGTTGCGATGCGTACCATTTGTGTCTGACTCCGTGTCGTGTCTGCAAGAGGCCGATCGTGACCGTGCAGTTGCATTGTCCCGAGCCGGCGTTACGGCGGCGTTACCGCCCGTACCCAACTTAAGCTGCATTAACCGTGCCACCCCCAGGTGCCTGATTTTTCGTGCCCGGCGAACCCCAATCGCCCTGCCCCGGTGCAGTACCGCGAAACCCGGTGCCATCCCGGTGCGTCGTTGATGGGCGCAAGCCAGGCGTGTGCGCGGTCAATGGCTGGGGCCCGCGCGAGGCGTTACAATCCGCGCGGCAACGCCGCCACGCCAACCACCGGAATCTGTACCGCCATGACCCAACTAATCGACGGCAAGGCCTTCGCCGATAAACTGAGTGCCGAACTGGCCAACGAAGTCGCCACCCTGCAGCAGCAGCACGACCTGACCCCCTGCATCGCGGTGGTACTGGTCGGCGATGACCCGGCGAGCGCTGTCTACGTCAGAAACAAAATTCGGCGCTGCGAGCAGCTCGGCATCGAGTCACGTGAACATCGCCTGCCGGCTGACACCACGGAGGACGACCTGATCTCGCTGGTCAACAGTCTGAATGCCGACGACGGCGTTCACGGCATCCTCGTGCAGCTGCCGCTGCCCGAGCAGATCAACGACAAGGCGGTGATCGCCGCTATCGACCCTGACAAGGACGTGGACGGCTTCCACGTCGCCAATGCCGGCGCGCTGGCGGTGGGGCAAAACCGCATGGTGCCCTGCACGCCGCTCGGTTCGATGATGTTGCTCAAGGACGCCGTGGGCGAGCTGTCCGGGTTGCACGCCGTGGTGATTGGCCGCTCCAACATCGTCGGCAAGCCCATGGCGGCGCTGCTGCTGCAGGCCAACTGCACGGTCACGGTTGCCCATTCGCGCACCCGCGACCTGCCCGGCGTCTGCCGGCAGGCCGACGTGCTGGTCGCAGCGGTCGGTATTCCCCGCTTCGTGAAGGAAGACTGGGTCAAGCCCGGCGCGACCGTAATCGACGTCGGCATCAACCGGATTGAGGAAGACGGCAAGAAGCGGCTGGTCGGCGACGTGGACTTCGACGCCGTGGCCCCGAAGGCCGCAGCAATAACGCCCGTGCCGGGCGGCATCGGCCCGATGACCATTGCCTGCCTGTTGGCGAATACGCTCTACGCTGCGCGCCTCGCAACCGGGGAGCGACCCGAATCACCGTTGGAGGGATTAACGACATAATGTCCG
>JBCAXP010000512.1:0-2755 GCA_038533995.1 Pseudomonadota bacterium | reverse complement strand
TGCTGCATGGCCGGCAGCAGTTCGACGAACTCATCCAGTTCCGCGCGGAAGAAACCCCATGCGCGCTGGATGTGGCGAATCATCGAATAGGCCTTGTACTGGGTCAGCACGCCAACGCGGCGGATGTCGGAGTTCAGGCAGTTGGAGAGTACGAAATCGATAATGCGAAACTTGCCGCCAAACGGTACCGACGGCTTGGAGCGCCACCGCGTGAGCTCTCTGAGGCGGGAGCCGCTGCCACCGGCAAGCACCAGCGCCAGGGTGTCTTTTGTGAGGCGACTGACAAACCTCGGATCCTGTTCGGTCATAGGAACTCCTGCTTTTGCTGACATCACACCGCCCTGCCGGCCCTTGCAGTCTCGCAAGCTGCGGCCGGTGAAAAAAGCAACCGTAGAGCATCCCGCGGCCCGCGTAAACACCTGCTGCCGCTCTCAATAAGCGCTGCCAGCCGTAGACCCGCGCCGGCAGCAGTCGTACACTCGGCTTTTTTGCGCTGAACGTAAGGATAACCCCTGTGGCCACACAAACGCGTCGAATCGGACTATCACTGGGGGCCGACATCTGCTGGCCCATCTGCTACGAAGAAATCATGCGGCAGCTGGGACCCATCACGATGCCCGATGGCGGCAAGATCAAGTTCGACGTAGAACGGGTCGCGATTACGCCCTACAGCCTGACCCAGCCGTGCCAGTACGACGTGGTCATCGACCGGCTGACGCACTGGTATCACACGAGTCGCGAGTGGATCAAAAAGTCGATCCTGCTGGATGACCTATACGTGTTCAACAACCCGTGGTCGCTGCAGTCGATGGAAAAGCAGACCAGCTACGCCGCGATGATGCGCCTGGGGCTTCCGGTGCCCGAGACCTGGATGCTGCCGCCGAAAGCGTACGAACCTTCGGACGACCTGGAAGCCACGCTCAAGCGCTACGCTCGCCTGTTCGACCTTGGCGAAATCGGCGAGAAGATCGGCTACCCGTTCTTCATGAAGCCCTACTCCGGCGGCGGCTGGGTTGGCGTAACCCGCATCGCGAACGAGGAAGACCTGGTCAAGGCGTACGACGAAAGCGGCACCATGGTGATGAACCTGCAAAAGGCAGTGGCACCCTATGACTCCTTCGTACGCTGCGTCGGCCTTGGCCCGCAGGTGCGCATCGTCAACTACAAGCCTGACGCACCGTTACACGACCGTTACGGCATGGAGACCGACTTCGTCAGCGAGGACGACGCGTCTCTGCTACGCGACATGACGCTCACCATCAACAGCTTCTTCGGCTGGGATTTCAACTCCTGCGAGGCACTGCGAAGCGAAGGCGTGTGGTACCCGATCGACTTCGCCAACGCGTGCCCGGACTCGCAGGTGACGTCCGTGCACTTCCATTTCCCGTGGCTGATCATGGCGAACATCCGCTGGTCGACGTTCTGCGCGAGTGTGAAGAAGCCCGTTCGACATAATCTGGCGTTCTCCGATTACTTCGCCGTCGCTGACAAGGATCTGCCCTACCGCGAGCGGCTGAGTGCCTACGCCGACATCGCCCGCAAGCACTTCATGCAGGACCAGTTCGAGGAGTACTGCGAGAAGCAGCTTGGCCATCTCGATGAGATCGCCTGGGAGTTCTTCCAGTCTGACACCGCACGCGACGCGGTGCGCCAGAAGGTGGAAGCCCTTTTCCCGGATCACGAGCACGAATCCTTCACTGACCTGTTCTGGGAGCGCATCCAGAGCGCCCGGGAGCATGCCACCGGCAGCGCGTGAGGAATCGTTGATGAAGGACGCCAGCCACTGGTACTCGCAGCCAATCAACCAGCACATACGTCTCGTACGCTGGGGGCACTACGGCACGCCGGTACTGCTGTTTCCGACCGCTGGCGGCGATGCGGAAGAAGTGGAGCGCTTCGGACTCATCGAAGCCCTCGGGCCACTGATGCACGACGGGCGCATCAAGGTGTACTCGTGCGACAGCATCAACGGCCAGGCCTGGATTTCCGGCCAGCACTCGGCGCGCCATTGCTCGTGGCTGCAAAACGCCTTCGACACCACGATCTACCGCGAGGTGGTTCCGGCCATTCACGCCGACTGCCGTAACGACTCGCTCCCCATCATCAGCGCCGGTGCCTCCATCGGCGCGTACAACGCTCTGGCGAGCCTGTGCCGCCATCCGGACGTCTTCGGATGCGCCATCGGCATGAGCGGTACCTACGACCTCGAGAAGCTGCTGGAAGGCCAGTTCAACGACGACTTCTACTTCTCCTCCCCCCTGCACTACCTGCCGGCCCTCGCCGACGGCCCCCAGCTCAGCACGCTGCGCGAGCGTTTTGCCGTTTTCGCCTTCGGGCGTGGCCGCTGGGAAAACCCGGACCAGAGCTGGCGCCTCGCCAACCTCCTCGGCGACAAAGGCGTTCCCAACCGCGTCGACGAATGGGGCCCACAGCACGACCACGACTGGCCCGCCTGGCGCGAAATGCTCCCCACCTACCTCAACGAGCTCGCCTGACCACTCCCCCATTTTTGATGGTATCGGACTGCACCGAAACGTCATCCCTTTTTGGGTGATGGCGACGCTGGAAATTGCGAGCATTGTGCCAGGCTGGCCGCTTGCTGGAGGACGGTAGGGGTCTCCCCGGGAACGGCGTATACACGTCCATGTGGCCTTGGTTCGGCATCCCTGCCTCACACATCCCGGTGACACCCCTACCGCCCTCCAGCGCTATCTCCGTGGTACCCACAGTTGTAGGTCATCTCAGCGATAACGGC
>JBCAXP010000511.1:0-2794 GCA_038533995.1 Pseudomonadota bacterium | reverse complement strand
CGCGGCACGCGGCACCGGTGATCGTGATGTTGTTGACAGTCAGCAGGGCCGAACCACTGTTCCGAACCGACAGCGACTCCATCGCCATCTCGCCAAGGAGCAGGTCGCCCAGGTCGACCGGACCCGGAGGCGTAATCGCGATGCGCGGCTCGGTGGTTGCCGATGCGTCGCCGGAAACAGTAACCGTGGAGCGCGCAGGATCCGGATCCGGATCATCGGAAGGCACATCGAACGTGTCGTTGAATGAGCCCTCAGCAGTCGGTGAGAAATCCACCGTGATGTCACAGGTTCCCGCAGGCGCAAGCGCCTGGTTGGCACAGGCGTCGGTAATGCCAAACGGCGCCTCCAGCGGGTCAGCCACCGCGACGGCGCCGATTGTCAGCGTGCCATCGCCCACGTTCGACACGGTGATAGTGGACTGTGCCATACCACCGACGTCGGTAAGGTCAAAGACCAGCGGGTTGTCGGAGTACGAGATGGAACCGGCCACCACGTTGGCGTCAACGGTCACGTCCACCGACGCGGTATCCGGGTCGTCCGAGTTGACTGTGAAAGTGCCCGACAAGGCACCGACTGCGCTGGTATCCACATTGACGGTAACGTCGCAGGAGCCGCCGGGCCCGATCGCGCCGGCCAGGCAAGCGGTGTCATCGATAGTAATGCCGGCAGGCAGGCTGGCATCGTCAATAGAGGTGATGGTCAGGTCGCCAGCGCCGTCGTTGTTAACGGTGACCGTGTTGGAAGCGACGCTGTTGATCTGCACGTTGCCAAAGTCGAGAGCCACCGGATCGACGCGAATGTCACCCGGGTCCACCTGCAGCACAAAGTTGCCCTGGATGTTCACTGACTCGGTAGCGCCGGGAAGACATCCGGTCACGGTGAAGAACAGGCACACTTTCGCCAGTGCCGACCCGTCTGCATTGATCGTGAAGATTACCCACGCATTATTGCTGCTAAACGGCGGTACTTCGAACCTGTGCAAAATTGTGCCGGAGTCGAGCTGGTTGCTGGCATTGGTGGTACCACCGGTGACTTCTGGCTGGCCGTCACCGTCCGGCTGAATGGAGGCGATCGCCGGTGTTAGCGGCAACGGGTTTGCGAGCGTGCCGTTGGTGCCGTCCCAGGGCACTATCGGACCGCCCGGGTTGAACACCTCCGCCATGAAATCGCTGATGTCTGTGGCGTCCCAGCTACCGCTCGGATCGGTTTCGATGTCCCAGGTGCCGGTCACCGTGGTGCCAAGGGCCAGGGAGGCGAAGCTGTCGCACGTGCTTTCGCACAGCGTAACCACACCGTTGAACTCGTAGGTTTCCGCAAGCGCTGATTGTGCACCTGCCGCAAGTACTGCCGAGAGCATCAGCCTGGCGATGAGGGTACGTCCGGCGTTGATCATACTTATCGTTCCCGATCTTGAGTGTGTTGTTAGCGGGCTCCAAGTGTACCGTTTCACGGGCTCGCCGTGGGCACTGCCGCCACCACCTTTTTTATTGCACTGCCGAAAAATTGCGTCGCTTCTTGCTGGTGGCAGCGCACGCCGTCCGTCGCGTTCCGCGCAGTGTGCGCTGCTGGACTGACGTCGTCAAATCGCGGCGATTAGCCGCGCACAGATTGTTAAATCGGGTTAGCGCGGCCTGACGAATCGCAGCGTCATGCGGTCGCTTTCGCCGATGGCTTCATATTTGGCGCGTTGCTCGTCGTCGATATCCAGCGCCGGCGGCAACGTCCACACCCCGTTCGGATGATCGCGTGTGTCCGCAGCATTGGCGTTGACCTCCGAAGTGCCATCGAGTTTGAAGCCCGCGTCCTGTGCGAGCTGTATCACCATATCTTCGCGAACGTAGCCGCTTTTGGCCTTCGGATCCTGGCCCTTTTTCGGGTCGCCGCGATGCTGCACGAGGCCCAGGATGCCGCCTGGCTTCAGCGCCTTGTAGAAGGCGGCAAAGGCTTCCGGTGCCGCATCGTTGCCGAGCCAGCCATGCGTGTTGCGAAAGGTCACGACCATGTCGGCCGAACCGGCCGGCGCAATGTCGGTTTTGGTCGGCGCGGCAAACTCGGTAACGACGACGCGATCGTAGAGATCCGGTTGTGCCTCGAGCATGCCGTTGAAACGGGCGGTGTTGCGAACCGCGTAGTCGCTCGTGGCTTCGGTGTCGTAGCTCGCGCAGTAGAGCTTGCCGTTCTCCCGCAGAAACGGCGCGAGAATCTCGGTGTACCAGCCGCTGCCGCCGGGCGACACCTCGACGACCGTCATATCGTCGCGCAGGCCGAAGAAGCTGAGTGTTTCAACCGGATGCCGAAAGCGGTTGCGAGCGGCGTGTCCCTCGGCCCGGTGATCACCCACCGCAAGACTCATGATCTGTGCGTCAACAGACTCAGCGTTGCCGGCAACCGGCGCCAGCGTGGCCAGCGACAGCATGCTGCCCCATACGAGTGATTGGATGGACAAGGTGAATCTCATTGGCTAACTCCGGCGTAAGGCGTGAAACACAGGGCCGACAACATAGCCCACTTGAGGCCGCCGTGCAGCCCCATCAGCCTTCCGGCGCTCATTGACGTATGCGGGAAAAAAAAGACCCCGCCGTCCGGGCGGGGTCCAAAGTGCTATCCATTGCTTGCTGTTGGGAGTTTTCGTTCCGCTGAAATTCAGTTGCGCGCCTCGGCGCGCGGTTTGGCCGCCTGTCCAGGTGGCCGTGATGACCAGCTTCGGTGCCTGCGGAAATGAGTGGCTGCGTTATTCAACGTCAGCGAGTCTTGCCACAAGCGCCGGCATATCAACGCGTTAGCAATTACCGGG
>JBCAXP010000510.1:0-2816 GCA_038533995.1 Pseudomonadota bacterium | reverse complement strand
GACAAGCATCCATCTCGTGCAGTCGGGCTTGAGCCGGCTGTTGGCGCTCTTCCCGAATGCCGGACTGCGCCAGTCGGAAATTGACGAGTACAACCGTCAGGTCACGTTCGAGTACGAACGCATTCGCGACTTTCTGATCCTGCATTACCACGCCAATGAGCGGCACGGCGAGCCCTTCTGGGATGCGCGTCGCGAGATGGCGATTCCCGATTCACTGGCGCACAAGATTGCCGTGTTTCGGGACAATGGCCGTTTGTTTCGCGAAGGTGATGAGTTGTTCACCGAAGTCGGCTGGCTGCAGGTACTTGTCGGCCAGGGCATCGTGCCAAGCGGCTACGACCCCATGGCCGAGGGCATCGACGCGAACAAGCTGCGCGGGTTTCTGGACAACCTGCGCGGCATCGTCAACGGCGCCGCACAGCAGCTGCCGGCGCACAGCGAGTTCATCAGCCGCAACTGCGCGGCGCAGGCCTAACGCGCGATTTCGAGAATGCGTGCGCCGCGTGCCGGCAGCGCCAGTGTCTCGCCCAAACCGACCGTTTCACCCGTCATGACATCTGTTGCGCGGTCCGCGTCGTTCAGCAGCGATCGGTAGCGCTCCAGTGGCAGTTCGCGTGCCTCACCTTTGTTAAGCACCACCATGACCTCGGCCGCGTCTCCGCGGAAGTAGACATAGGCGCCATCCTCAGGCGCGAAATGACGCAGCGCGCCCCGATGCACGGCAGGCTGCTCGCGGCGCCAGTTGAGCAACTGCTTGAGCCAGCGCTGGGCTTCACGCGCGTCATCGTCGAGCCCTTCGGCCGTGAAACCGTTGCTGTCGTCGCCGGCCCAGCCGCCCGGGAAGTCGCGGCGGATGACGCCGTGCGACTCGGTTCCGGGGTTGGCGAACAGAATTTCGGAGCCGTAGTAGAGCTGCGGAATGCCGCGTGTCGTCAGCGTGAACGCGTGCGCGAGCTTCCAGAGCTCAAGATCTTCGCCGAGCTGTGTGTAGATGCGGCTCATGTCGTGGTTGTCGGGGAAGATCATGAGCGCAAACGGGTCGCCGTAGAGGAAGTCGTTGGCGAGCAGGCGGTAGATTTCACCGAGACCGCTGTTCCAGGATTCCTCATCATTGAGCGCACGGACCATCGTCGCTTGCAGTGGGAAATCGAACAGGTTCGGCACATACGACTCGTAACCGTCGTTGCGCGCTGTGCCCGCCTGCCAATACGCGAGCAGTGACGGGTTGGTGGTCCACTCCTCGCCGACGATGCCGAGCTGGGGATATTCCATACGCAGTCGCCGCGCGTATTCGGTAAGGAATGCCTTGTCCGAGTAGGGCCAGGTGTCGACGCGAATGCCGGAGAGGCCCGCATACTCGACCCACCAGATCGAATTCTGGATGAGATAGATGGCCATGTGCGGGTTGCGCTGGTTGAGGTCCGGCATCGCTTCAACGAACCAGCCGTCTGCGAAACGTTGCCGGTCATCGCCGGCTGCGTAGGGGTCCAGCAGCGCTTCACGGTGGTGGTTGGTCGGCACGAACTCACCACCGAAGTTGATCCAGTCGTCAGCCGGCAAGTCTTTCATCCACCAGTGCGCGTTGCCGCTGTGGTTGAGTACCGCATCAATGATGAGTCCCACACCGCGCTTTCGCGCCGCATCGGCGAGTGCGCGGTAGTCTTCGTTGCTGCCGTAGCGCGGGTCGACGGTGTAGAAATCGGTCGCGGCGTAGCCGTGGTAAGACCAGGCCGGTTGCGCGTTCTCGACGACGGGATTGAGCCAGATCTGCGTGAACCCCATATCCGCAATGTAGTCGACGGCTTCCGTGATGCCGGCAAGGTCGCCGCCGTGACGGGCGTACGGCTTGCTGCGGTCCAGCACATCGCCGTAACCCTCGACGGTGTCGTTGTTAGTATCACCGTTGGCGAAGCGGTCGGGCGTGATCAAGTAGACGACATCGCTTGCATCGAAACCCTGCCGGTCCGCGCTGCCCGATTCGCGTTTGGCGAGCGTGTAGTCGTGGGTCAGCACAACGCCAGTCGCGTCGCTGAAGGTCAGCCTGATGTCACCGGCTTTGGCATCGGCCGCAATATCGAGGTCGAGAAAGAGGTAGTTGGCGTTGTCGGTGCGCGTGACGTTCTCGAGCGTCACGCCGTCAGCATTGAGCCCCGGTTCGAGGGTGGCGATGTCATTGCCGTGGACCAGCAACTGTAACGACGAGGACTGCATGCCCACCCACCAGTTCGGTGGTTCCACGCGTTCAACCGTCGTTTCCGACCAGACACTGCCGCTCGCGAGAAGCAGCAACACGGCGATCGTTCTTTGAATACGCATTCCATCGGCCCCCTTCGATGTCATGGTCGGATTATTTCAAACACGTCGAGGACTTGTCCCTATGAATTCGATTGCAGGCGGGGGCTCTGGGGGGCTGTCGCTTGCTAGAATCAGGGGTCAGAACTGCGGGGGGCAGCTCATATGGGGAACAAGCTCGAGCACATCGCCATCGTCGGTGGCGGTTCGGCGGGGTGGATGACGGCGGCGGCGCTTGCGCACGCTGTGGGTCAAAACTGTCGGATCACGCTGATCGAGTCAGAGGCCATCGGCACCGTCGGTGTGGGTGAAGCCACCATTCCCCCGATCAAGCTCTTCAACCAGCGCCTCGGTATCAGCGAGGCAGACTTCGTTCGTGCCACGCAGGGCAGCTTCAAGCTGGGCATTCAGTTTGTAGACTGGGCGCGTAAAGGCGAGGCCTACTTCCACCCATTCGGCACCTACGGCGCCGACTTCGATGTTGTTCCGCTGCACCACTATTGGCTGCAGGCGCGTGAGGCGGG
>JBCAXP010000509.1:0-2822 GCA_038533995.1 Pseudomonadota bacterium | reverse complement strand
CAGCGGGGCTGGCGGCGGCAGAACTGCACTGGACCGATTACTACTGGACCTACATTTTCGCCTTCGCCATCGGCTTTTCGACAACCGTCGCGGAGCCTGCGTTGATTGCCGTTTCACTGAAGGCGCAGGAAGTGTCGGGCGGCTCGGTCGGCGCCACTGGCCTCAGGGTCGCGGTGGCCATTGGCGTTGCGCTGAGCCTGGCCGTCGGCACCTTCCGCATCGTGACCGGCACGCCGCTGCATCTGTACATCATCGCAGGCTACGTCCTGGTTATTATCCAGACGGCGCTGGCGCCAAAGCTGATTGTGCCGCTGGCCTACGACTCCGGTGGCGTTACAACGTCAACCGTGACCGTGCCGCTCGTGACCGCGCTTGGCCTTGGCCTTGCATCAACGATTCCCGGTCGAAGCCCGTTGCTTGACGGCTTTGGCCTCATTGCCCTGGCGAGCCTGTTTCCCATGATTACGGTCATGGCCTACGCACAGCTCGGCCAGTGGCGCCAGAAACGGGCGCGACGTGCGCAACAGGCTGGCTCGGCCAGTGCCAAGTCAACTCGTTCAACTGGCGATTCAACTGGCGATTCAACAGGCGATTCAACTGACGACTCATTTGGGAAGTAACAGTCATGAAATTCAAACTGATCGTAGCAATGGTCCAGGATGCAAAAACGGATGCCGTTACGGAGGCGGCACGGGCCAGCGGCGCTACCGGCTGCACCGTGATTACCAACGCGCGCGGTGAAGGCCTGAGGCCGTCGTCGACGTTTCTCGGCCTGACGCTCGAAGGCCTGCGCGACGTTGTGCTGCTGCTTGTCGAGGAGCACCGCAGCCGCGCCGTGTTGGAAGCCATCGGCGAAGCCGGCAAGTTCGAACACGAGGCCGGGGCCGGCGTGGCTTTTCAGATCGACATTGAAGACACGATTGGACTGCACGCGCAGATCCAGGAAATAAGCCGGGATTACGAGGAGGAGGAACTATGAACGAACGCGCAACCGTCAAGGTGGCCGACGTGATGGAGCGTGCGCCAATCGTCATTGACGGCCTGGCCACTGTAACCGACGCCATGAAGACCATGCGGGACAAGGGAGTGGATTACCTGGTAATCAACAAGCGCGACGAGCACGACGAGTATGGCCTGGTGGCCGTGCACGACATCGCCGAGCAGGTTATTGCGCGCAACCGCGCCGCGGACCGGGTGAGCGTCTACGAGATTATGACGAAGCCGGTCATCGCGGTGGATCGGCGGATGGCCGTGAAGTACGCCATTCGCCTGCTGTCACGGTTTCGCATTGCCAGGGCCCTCGTGCTCGAGGGCGGCAAACTTGCCGGCATCGTAACGCTTCGCGACATGGCGCTGCGCAAAGCTGACGGGTCCGGCAGCTAGGGGGAATCCACGATAGCCGGCAGGCGGCGCTCATCGTAGTAATGGCGGCTTCGCTGCGTGAGGCAGCGCGCAACGACGAGGACCGCGATGAATGCATGGATGAAACGGTGTGGCCCCCCGGCAGCAGCGCTCACGGGGTTGGCAATGATCGTGCTGACGCCGGCCGGAGCGTCGGAAGAGGCGACCGATGAGGCGCGCATGTCAAAGGCTGTCACTCTCGCCTCCGTCATGGCCCAGGAACCCGATCTCGGACGCGGTGGAGAACTTTATGCAACCTGCCAGGCGTGCCACCAGGAGAACGGCTCCGGAGTCAAGGACGGGTCAGTGCCGCACATTGCCGGCCAGCACTACGGCTACGTCGCCGCGCAGCTCGTGAACTTCCGACTGCAGTATCGTGGCAACGAACGCATGCAGCACTTTGTTGCCGGCAATACGTTCTCGAATCCGCAGGCGATTGCCGACGTTGCTGCTTACGTGGCCGCGTTGCAGCCGGCGCCGCGCCCGGCGGCGGCCACCGTTACGGCGAGCAAGCGCGGTGCGCGGCTTTTCAGCGAGATTTGTTCGCAGTGCCACAGTAACGACGGGCAGGGTAACGCCACCCTCGGCGTGCCGCGTATTGCTGGCCAGTATCCGGCCTACCTGGCCCGGCGCATCCGCGCGATCATGATGCGCGACGAGCACTACTCCAACGTGCTGGTGCCCATGCTGGTGGACGAGCTTTCCGACGAAGACATCGAGGCAGTGGCGGGTTACGTCGCCAGCCTGATTACCCCAGTTCCAGCGCGGGAAACGCCTCGCGAATAGCGGCGGCCGTTTCCACCGGGTCGATGGACGCCATGTCCCGCTCGTTCTTGTGCACCGGCGGCGTGAACGTAATGCGCTGCTCCGCAGCGTTCAGGGTTTGCCAGCGCAACGGCGAACTGGTGGCCCGGCGCGGGTAGAACACGGCAGTGCGGCGGTTCAGGGCGCCGGCAAGGTGGGCGGGGCCGGTGGAGCCGCTGATGAACAGGTCTGCGGTTGCCAGCACTTCTGTGAATTCCCGCAGCCCGCCGGTCGACTTGTGCAGGCACTTGTGGGCCACGTCAATGGCGTTGTAGAGCGCAACGGCGTCAGCTTCCTCGCCCGGACCGGCTGTTACCAACACCGCATGGTCTTCCCCAAGGCCCAGGGCGTTGACGAGCGCCGCGTACTGAGCAATCGACAGGTTGTTCGCCGAACCGCCGTGGCCGGGATGCACGAAGATCCAGCGCCCCGCCGGGTCGATGTCGTGCTGCTCCGCGAGAGCCTGGCGACGCTCGGCGACCACCGCCTCCGGATGTGCGAGCACGGGCTGTGTCAGCGTGTCCTCAAACGTAACGCCGAGGGTGTTGAGGTAATGTCGGGCCAGATCCAGGTTGTACTGAAACTCAGGCTGCGTGGAGCGAGAGCGGCGCTGGGTC
>JBCAXP010000508.1:0-2839 GCA_038533995.1 Pseudomonadota bacterium | reverse complement strand
CAGCTTCGCATCCGCGACATGGGCGGCCTGATCGTCATCGATTTCATCGACATGGGCCCCTCCCGCAACCAGCGCGAAGTGGAAACCCGGCTGCGCGAAGCGGTTCGCATGGACCGCGCGCGGGTGCAGATCGGCCGCATCTCGCGCTTTGGCCTGCTGGAGGGGCCCATGTCGATGAAATCGATGACGATCAGGCCGCCCATGTCGCGGATGCGAAGCTGGCGGGCGATTTCGTCGGCCGCCTCGAGATTGGTGTTCAGGGCTGTCGCTTCAATGTCGCCGCCCCGCGTCGCCTTCGCCGAGTTGATGTCGATGGACACCAGCGCCTCGGTGGGGTCGATGACAATGCTGCCGCCAGAGGGGAGCGTGACGGTATGCGCAAAGGCCGACTCAATCTGGCTCTCGATCTGGAAGCGCATGAACAGCGGCACGGTGTCGGAGTACAGCTTGAGCTTGCGCAGGTTGTTCGGCATTACCCGCTCGATGAACTGCTCGGCTTCGGCATGCACCGCCTTGTCGTCGATGAGGATTTCGCCGATGTCCGCCGTAAGGTGATCACGCAGAGCGCGCATGATCGCGTTGCTCTCCTGGTAGATCAGAAACGGCGCGCGGTTTGCGTCGGCGGCCTTCTCGATGGCCTCCCAGATGCTCGTGAGGTAGCTAAGGTCCCACTGGAGTTCCTCGGCGGTCCGGCCGACGCCGGCGGTACGCACGATGACGCCCATGCCGTTCGGTACCTCGACGCTTGCCAGCGCCTCACGAAGCTCGTTGCGGTCTTCGCCTTCAATGCGGCGGGACACGCCCCCGGCCCGTGGGTTGTTCGGCATGAGCACCAGGAAGCGTCCGGCGAGGCTGATGAAGGTAGTGAGCGCAGCGCCCTTGTTGCCGCGTTCCTCCTTGTCGACCTGCACGACTACTTCCTGGCCTTCCTTGAGCACGTCCTTGATGTTGACGCGGCTGTTCGCCTCCGGCTCGTTCTGGAAGTAGCTCCGGGAGACTTCCTTCATGGGCAGGAAGCCGTGGCGCTCGGCGCCGTAGTCGACAAACGCCGCCTCGAGGCTGGGTTCGATGCGCGTGATGCGGCCCTTGTAGATATTCGCTTTTTTCTGTTCGCGGGATGGCGATTCGATGTCGAGGTCGTACAGCTTCTGGCCGTCGACCATTGCAACGCGCAGCTCTTCTTCCTGAGTGGCGTTCACCAGCATTCTTTTCATTTACGCTTAACTCTCGTCAATGCGGGCTTACTTGTCGGCGCGGTGGAGTCAGCTTCTTTGAATCATGCGAGCGCCCTCCAGGGGAACCGGATGGCGCGATTGTGTGATCGTAAGTGCGCCGCCTGCCGAAGCGAAGGGCAGCGCTTTGTGAAGTCGTACCGCTCGTGTTGCATCGACCGGCTCCCGCCGCGACTGGCGCGGTGGGGCGGGGCAACCACGAAAACAAATTAGCTCTGCTTAGGACTCCCAAGTTGTTGGAATCCAATGATAAAGGTGGCGCGTCGTGAGCTGCCCAGCGGGGCAAAGGGTCACGGATGCGCCGGCATTTGGTCGTTAGTTTACGGCTCCTGAATCCGGGCACCTGCTGCCCG
The DNA here is from genome assembly GCA_038533995.1 of Pseudomonadota bacterium. Classification (GTDB taxonomy): domain Bacteria; phylum Pseudomonadota; class Gammaproteobacteria; order Steroidobacterales; family JBCAXP01; genus JBCAXP01. The sequence continues at coordinate 1,254 of JBCAXP010000508.1, read as the reverse complement.
GTAATGTTACTTAAGAGCGCGTCAACTGCGTTACTATAACAATACATTGTAGATGCATCAATGCATCTAAAACATTGATATAGGTGAATTTACATGGCTGCACGCGATGCGGTCGGCAGCGCGGTGCGGCACGTCGAAATTTCCGACGCCGAGGCCGGCCAGCGCATCGACAATTACCTGCTCAGGCTCCTCAAGGGTGTGCCAAAAAGTCGCGTCTATCGAATCCTGAGAAAGGGCGAGGTTCGCGTCAACAAGGGCAGGGTGGGCCCGTCCTATCGGCTTGCCGACGGCGACATTGTCCGCGTGCCCCCCGTGAAGGTGCCTGAGAGGGGTGACCAGCCCGTCGCCCAGGGCCTGATGCAGCGGCTTGGCAGCGCCGTTATCCACGAGGACAAGCGCCTGCTGGTCCTGGACAAACCTGCCGGCGTGGCCGTGCATGGCGGCAGCGGCATCAGCGCGGGTGTGATCGAGGGCCTGAGGGCGCTGCGCGGTGCACCTTACATGGAGCTGGTGCACCGGCTCGACCGGGAAACGAGCGGCTGCCTGCTGATCGCTCTCAAGCGCAGTGAGCTGCGCTCTCTTCATGAGCTGATTCGGGAAGGACAGGTCGAAAAGCGCTACCTGGCGCTGGTACGCGGTGACTGGCAGCTAGGCCAGTACGACTGCACCGCTCCTCTTCACACGCACACCCGCCACAACGGCGAGCGGCACGTCACCGTGCAGCCCGGCGGCAAGTCGTCGCTCAGCCGGTTCTCGCTTGTAGAGTCCTTTGGGGAGGCGAGCCTGGTGGAAATCGAGCTGGTAACCGGTCGTACCCACCAGATCAGGGTGCACGCCGCGCACCTTGGCCACCCGCTGGCCGGTGACCCTCGCTACGGGGACCAGGCGTTCAACGCCAGGATGGCCGCCCTGGGGCTTGATCGCCTGTTTTTGCATGCCCATTCGGTTGCGTTCACCCGACCCGCGGACGGGAGCGAGCAGCACTTCAGTGCGCCGCTTGATGACCGCCTGCGGGCAACGCTGGACCGGCTGGCCTGAGCCGGCGTTTCGCGCCGTGCCAATCGACGCCGGAGGCAATAGGTAAAACAAGCACTTGAGCGGGTGATAAACGCTTTGACAAGGCTTGGGGGCGACGCTACTATACGCCGCTTATGTCTGGCATGTTGCTTGGCAGCAAAGACCTGTTCGCCATGGCGATGCGGCATTCCGCCATCAACTGCGAGCTGCCACCCGGGACAGTGCCTCGGCCGGCAG
>JBCAXP010000507.1:0-2844 GCA_038533995.1 Pseudomonadota bacterium | reverse complement strand
CGTAGTGCGGCGTCAGCGCTACCGGGATGCCACGCTCGTCGATCACCGGCTCGAAGCGCGGCATGCGTTCGTGTCCGTAGAAGTGGCTGACTGCAACCTCCGTGTCGCCGAGAATCGTGGACGCGCGCAGCGCCAGGGAGTCGTGACGCTGGCCGTCTTCGAATTGCGCTTCGGCGAGCGGCAGCGGCAGCGTCCGGTAGCGGTCTTCGCCGCGCGCGAGGCGACGTTCGCGGGAGTAGGGCAGCCACCAGGCCGTCACCGTTGCCGCGTCGCCCAGCCAGGTTGCCGACACGGCGGGCACACCGCGGCGAACGCCGCCCTGGAAATCCTCCACGGCGTCGCGCGGGTTGATCACGTCAACGAGATTGAAAGCCTCCAGGGTGCCCCACCGCTCCGTGACCAGGCCCACGCGCCACTCGGTGCTGTCGCCGTAGTGGGCAAACCAGGCCTCGCGAAAATCCAGCGTGTGATCGCGGTCGGCCTGGGGATGGAACTTGCCGAACACCGACAGCGCAACGGCGGAGTTTTCGCCGACGCTGCGCTGGGCATCCAGCGTCGTGGTCATCGCAAGCTGCAGGTCGCCGGCGGAGCCGTCCTGGCTAACCGGCTCCTGAGGAAATGCCTCAACGCGCGCAGTCACGGTGCCGTTGACCGCGCCATTGCACAGACCGGCCAGCATCAGGCCCGCCAGGGTGCCAGCAATTTGTAGCCGGCGTTTCACCCCTTCGACCAGCGCTTGATCGCTGCAGGCTTCAAGTCCTTCTCTTCCAGGCCGGTAGCGAACTGGTAGTTGGACCACTCGATGGTCGACACCGAGTTCGTCTGCAGGTTGGTCATCACCACTTTCATCGGGCGCCAGTAGCGGCCTTCGAACTGCTTGTAGTTGTAGAAGCGCAGTTCCTTCATCGGCCGGCCGGCCACGTCGTAGTACAGCAGGCGGCGCGGGTGGTAGATGTCCTGGTCAACCCACTCGGTGATGCGGCTGTAGCCGGAGTACGGGTACGCCGGCGTGTTCTCCACGACAAAGGTGGCGATGCCGTCCAGGTCCTCGTCACGCTGGTATTCGTACGTGTACTTCTTCACTTCCCACGTGCTGATGTCTTCAAACGAGAAATCGCTGCCGGCGAAGCTGCCCGTCTTGTCCCGCGCGGCCAGGCGCTTGGTGCGCCGAAGGGCGGGCAGGTAGATCCACTGGTCGTCGGGCTCGAGGCCATGCGAGAAGGTCAGCGAGATCATGCCGAAAAGATCGCGCGGTTCGGAGAAGCGCACCAGGCGCTTGTCGCCGTCGTCGTGCATCTCGAGCGTGTGCATGCTGAACTCGCGCACCCCCGTGTGGCCGCTCGCGCTTTCCACGGTCATGATGCCGTCGACGACATAGTCGCCAAAGTCGGCGTCACGGCGCTCGGTTTCCAGGGCGATCTCAAGGCCCCGGTCCATTGCCCCGTTCGGGGCCATCTCGGCGATGGCGGGCGTGTTAAGAAGGCCAGCCATGGCGAGCGAGAAAATCCATTTTGCGTTCACTTCCAGTTCCTCATGTAGATTAGCAATGCAGGCAAAAACAGCATGTCGAATACAAACGCCACGCAGATAACGATGGCGGTCATCAGGCCCATCCAGGCGTTGATCTGAAAGCCGGAGAGGGCCAGGCAGGCGAAGCCCACGGCCAGCACCACGGTGGTGCCAAGGATGCCCGGGCCGGCTTTCTGCATCGCCTGCAACACGGCGTCAGAGGCGTTGAGCCCGCGGCGGCGCGCCTGCCGCGCCGCCTCGATGAAATGAATGGTGTCGTCGACCACGATGCCGAGCGTGACGGCGGCAATGGTCGCCACCGCCATGCCGACCTCGCCGACGACCAGTGCCCAGCCGCCCAGTGATGCAAGCGGCGGCACCAGGTTGGTCGCGATACCCGCGCTGCCGAGGACTGCGGAGCCAAAGGCGAAGAACAGCAGCAGCGAGATCGCGCTCAGCGCCAGAAAGGTGCCGACGAGCATCTGCTCGATGTTGCGCTGGCCGATGTGTGAAAACAGCACCGTCGTGCCGGTGGCGGCGGTAGCCTCGGCCAGCGCCGGGGCGTTGTCGCTCATCCAGGCGCCGGCCCGATCAACGAGCGCCAGCACTTCGTTTGTCGACAGGTTCTCGAGGCCCACGGTCATGCGGCTTGCGGACTTGTCAGCGGTCACCTGCTCGCGCAGGTCCAGGCCGACCGGCAGTGACATTTCATAGAGCATCAGGTACTGCGCCGCGCGGGAGGAATCGCTCGGCAGCACGTAGGCCTCTTCCTGTCCGCCGTTCATGCCGCGATTGACGGTGCGCATGATGTCGCTCAGCGCAGCGACGTGGGTCACTTCAGGCTGGCCGCGCAGCCAGCCGGCCAGCGCGTCGACCTGCCGCAGGTACTCATTCTGCGCAATGCCATCCGGCGTGCCGGAATCCAGCGAGTATTCCAGTGTGTAGAAGCCGCCGACGTGCTCGTTGAGGTAGTCCGTGGCCTGGCGGAACTCGAAGCGCTCGTCAAAGTACTCGACATAGCGGTCGTCCAGCACGTTGGTAAATGCAAAGCCGGCGCTCGCGATGCCCAGCGTAAGCGCGGTCGCGACGATGGTGCCGGGACGGCGCGCTATAAAGGCGTGCAGCGCCTGCCAGCCGCTGTCGGGCAGCAGCATGGCCTCGCGGCGAGCTTTCCACGGCAGCAGCACCAGCAGCGCGGGCAGCAGGGTCAGCGACAGCAGCCAGGCGTAGAGCACACCGATGCCGGAGATAATTCCAAGGTGCGCGAAGGGCGGCGACTCGCTGAAGGTGAGCGAGAAAAAGCCGACGGCGGTGGTGAGACTCGTCAGCGTAATC
>JBCAXP010000506.1:0-2881 GCA_038533995.1 Pseudomonadota bacterium | reverse complement strand
CTCACCGTCGGCGCGCCTGCCGATAGCGGCAATCGCCCTGGCGTACGCGGCGAAGTACTCCTCGGCATCGGCCATTGTCAGCGCCGCTTCGCCGAGCATGTCGAAGGAATGCCGGAAGGCGCGGTTTTCCTTGTCCTGCGCGCGCTGCAGGGCCTCGTCGATCGTGCGGCCCATCACGTACTGATGGCCCATGATGCGCATAGCCTTGCGCATGGCGGCGCGCACCACCGGTTCGCCGGCGCGCGACACCATTCGAGACAGGAAGCCCGACGGGTCTTCCACGACATCCTCGTCCGGGCCGATGATGCGGCCGGTGAGCATGAGGCCCCAGGTCGACGCGTTCACGAACAGGGACTGGCTCGCGCCAAGGTGACCGCGCCAGTCGCCGCTCACCAGCTTGTCCCGGATCAGCTTGTCGGCGGTGTCGGCATCGGGAATGCGCAGCAGCGCCTCGGCCAGGCACATGAGCACGACGCCTTCCTGGGAAGACAGGTCGTATTCGATGAGGAAGGCGTCCAGGCCACCGGAATCGGTGCGCCCGGTGCGCACGGCACGCACAAGGTCGGCGGCTCGCGTCTGCACGCGGTCGGTGGCGGCCGGGTCCAGCCGTGCCGCCTCAAGCAGGCGTTCCACGCACTCCGTTTCATCCGCGAGATAGAGCGCGTCGACAGCGTCGAGCCCCTTGTCGTATTGCGGCGCATCCGCCCCGTACACAATTTCAGCCGCTGCCACGATGCCGCCTCCGCCTTAAGGTTCAGGTCAATGAACTGTTGGTTTGATGGGGCGAAAGTATACCGGCATTCCGGTTGCGGACTGCACCTTTGCAGCGTGAGGCGCAGTCGCTGTGGGCGGGCCGGCTCGTGGTCCCGGGCGCCGGTGCCCGTGCGGCTGGGAGGGAGTGCGGCTAGCTGCCGCGGGTCAGCTGAATGGAGCGCCTGCGTTCGCGCTTGTCCGGGCGTTTTTCGACGACTGGCGCAGCACCGCGTTCCAGGCGCCGGCGCTCGGCCGCCTCCGTGCGCCGCTCGATGCTCTCGGGGGTTTCGGTGTACAGCAGGCTGGCTTCCTTGGCAGAACCCCGGCGTGCTGCAATGCGATCAACAACAACCTCCACAACACCCCGTCCGCGACTGACCACCAGCTGGTCGCCTACGGCCACGTTTCGCGCCGGTTTCACGCGTTCGCCGTTCAGGTGCACGCGCCCGCCCCTCACCGCCTGGGCGGCCAGGGAACGCGTGCGAAAGAAGCGCGCGGCCCACAGCCACTTGTCGATACGCACGGCTGTACGGGAACCGGTGCTGGTATAATCAGGCGATTGAGCGTCCACCGCTTTAGTCTACCCGGAGAAGCGCCGTGAATCAGTCCTTTGAGGACTTTTTGAGTCAACAAACCGCCCAGCTGAAGACGGACGGCTTGTTCAAGAAAGAACGAATCATCAGTTCCCCGCAGGCTGCCGAGATTACTGTCGGCGACGGCCAGGAAGTACTTAACCTGTGTGCAAACAACTACCTTGGCCTTGCGAGCCATCCCGACGTAATGGAGGCCGCGCACGAGGCGCTCGACCGCTACGGCTTCGGCCTGGCATCGGTGCGCTTTATCTGCGGCACGCAAACCGTGCACAAGGAACTGGAAAACCGCATTAGCGAGTTTCTCGGCACCGAGGACACCATCCTGTACCCGTCGTGTTTCGACGCGAACGGTGGCCTCTTTGAAACCGTCCTGAGCGCCGAAGACGCCGTGATCAGCGACGCGCTGAACCACGCGAGCATCATCGACGGCATTCGCCTGTGCAAAGCGAAGCGGTTCCGCTACGCGCACAACGACATGGACGACCTCGCCGCCAAACTGTCGGAGGCTGGCGACGCGCGCGCCCGCATGATCGCGACAGACGGCGTTTTCTCGATGGACGGCACTATCGCCAACCTCGAGGCGATCTGCGACCTCGCCGACGAGCACGAGGCGCTCGTCATGGTTGACGACTGCCACGCCACTGGCTTCCTCGGTGAACGCGGCCGCGGCACCCACGAGTTTCGAAACGTGATGGGACGCGTCGATGTGCTAACGGGCACGCTCGGCAAGGCGCTCGGCGGCGCCGCCGGCGGCTACACGAGCGGCCGGCGCGAGATTATCGCGTGGCTGCGGCAGCGCTCGCGGCCGTACCTGTTTTCCAACACGCTGGCGCCGGTCATTGCGGGCGCATCGCTCAAGGTGCTCGAACTGCTCGACAAGGACAGCACGCTGCGTGACCAGCTCTGGGACAACACGCGTTTCTTCCGCAGCGAGATGACCCGCCTTGGGTTCACGCTGCTGGACGGTGACCACCCCATCATACCGGTGATGCTGGGCGATGCCGCCCTCGCCGGCCGCATGGCTGACCGCCTCCTCGAGGAAGGCATCTACGTTATTGGATTCTCCTACCCCGTCGTGCCCAAGGGACAGGCGCGCATTCGCACGCAGATGTCCGCGGGCCTCACCCGCGAGCAGCTTGAAAAGGCGGTGGATGCCTTCGCACGGGTCGGCACTGAACTTGGCATTATCGGGAAAGCCGCATGAAAGCACTTGTGAAGAGCCGCGCGGAGCGTGGCATCTGGATCGACGACGTACCCCAACCGGATTTCGGTCCGAACGATGTGCTGGTTCGCGTAAAAAAGGCCGCTGTCTGCGGCACCGACATGCACATTTACAACTGGGACGAATGGGCGCAAAAGACCATCGACGTTCCGATGGTAATTGGCCACGAGTTCGTGGGCGAAATCGTGGCAACCGGCAGTGAGGTGCGCGGTTACGCCGAGGGTACGCGTGTATCGGGCGAAGGCCACATCACGTGCGGCTACTGCCGCAACTGCCGCGCCGGCAGGCGGCATTTGTGCATGAACACGGTCAG
>JBCAXP010000505.1:0-2909 GCA_038533995.1 Pseudomonadota bacterium | reverse complement strand
TCGGCAGCGCGGTCGTCATCAGCTGCGATACCGACCGTGAGCGCGCGAACCACCGTGCGCGAGGCGATGCGCCTCCTGCTTGAAAAGAAGAGCGGCTGCCTGCTAGTGGTTCGGGGTGACACGATGCTGGGCATCGTGACCGAACGCGACCTGGTAGAAACAGCGAGCGCAATGCTTGGCTAGATGTGGGAGCGGCTTCAGCCGCGATTCCTGCGGGCGCCGCCGTCGTTCCACATCCGTGGCATACTCCACGGTGCAACAAGACGTTAAGGAGCGCGGATGGAAGCCTTGCCGGTGATGACGACGGAGATCGCGCTCGTCCTGAGCATCGTCGCCATGGCGGTCTTTCTGTTCGTCACCGAAGTTGTGCGAGTGGACGTTGCGGCGATGCTCGTGATGACCCTGCTTGGCCTCCTGATTTTTCTCCCCGATCTCGGCAGCCTGCTCGGCCCCGGGGTGCTGTTTTCCGGCTTCTCCAGTAACGCGGTCATATCCATCATCGCCGTGATGATTCTCGGCGCGGGGCTGGACAAGTCCGGCGTGATGGAAAACGTTGCATGGGCCGTGCTGAAGTTCGGCGGCAAGACCGAGAAGCGCATCATCAGCCTCATTGCCGGCACCGTGGGCGTGCTGTCGTCGTTCATGCAGAACGTCGGCGCGGCCGCGCTGTTCCTGCCGGTGGTGTCGCGGGTGTCGTCGCGCACCGGCCTGCCGCTGTCGCGGCTGCTGATGCCGATGGGTTTCTGCGCGATTCTCGGCGGCACGATGACGATGGTCGGCTCCAGTCCGCTCATCATGCTCAACGATCTCCTCAGCAACGCCAACCGCAGCCTGCCGCCCGAGCAGGCGATGGACGGCTTTCACCTGTTTGACGTGACGCCGGTCGGCTTCGCGCTGCTGGCAACCGGCCTTCTCTACTTCGTGATCTTCGGACGCTACGTACTGCCGGGGGACCCACAGGCCGAGTCCACGGTTCGCGGCGCCGGCACCGTTCGATACCTGCGCCGCGTTTACGGCCTGGACGCGGCCGTGCGCGAAGTAGAAGTGCCCATCGGCAGTCCTCTCGTCGATCGCGATATTCTGACCGTGCAGCGTGACTACGAGGTGCGCATCGTCGCGTCGCGCTACGCGGGCAAGATGCTCGTGTGCCCGCCGGTCGAGGCGCCGATCGGTGCGCCGGCCGTGCTCGCGGTGATTGCCCAACGCGACAAGCTCAAGGAATTTGTCGCCGGCGGCGGACTGGTGCTGCGCCCGAAGCTGAAGGAGTTCCGCCACATGCTCGCGCGCTCAATTGCCGGAGTTGCCGAGATCGTGGTACCGCCGGACTCCACGCTGGTAGGAAAAAGCGTGCGCGAGCTGCTGTTCCGCATGACGTATGGCCTGAGCCTGCTGTCGATCTTTCGCGCCGGCGAGAGCATCACCACGAAGCTGCAGGACGTGCCGCTGCAGGCCGGCGACACGCTCGTGGTGCACACGCGCTGGGAAAACCTCACGCGCCTTGAGAAGGATCGCGACTTTGTCATCGTAACGTCCGATTACCCGCGCGCCGAGCAAGTACCGTTCAAGATCGCGCTGGCAGTGGGTTTTCTGATGGTGTCGCTCTTCATGATTCTGTTCACGAGCGTGTCGCTGCCGGTGTGCCTCTTGACCGGCGCCACCGGCATGATCGTGTTTGGTGTGCTGACCATGGACGAGGCCTACACGGCGGTGAGCTGGAAGACCGTGTTCCTGCTTGCGGGCCTGTTGCCGCTCGGCCACGCGGTGGAAACCTCCGGCGCCGCCAACTACATCGCGCAGCATGCACTGCACGCCGCCGGCGACGTGCCGGCCTGGGGGCTGCAGGCCCTCGTTGCGGTGCTCGCCACGCTGTTCTCCCTGGTGATGTCCAACGTCGGCGCCACGGTGCTGCTGGTACCCATTGCCATCAACCTCGCGCTGTCATCCGGCGCTGACCCTGCAATGTTCGCACTCACCGTGGCCATCTCCACGTCCAACTCTTTCCTGATTCCGACTCACCAGGTGAACGCCCTGATCTCTGGCCCTGGCGGTTACACGGTGGGCGATTTCCTCAAGGCCGGCTTCATCATGACCGTCGTGTTTCTCGTGGTGTCACTCGTGGTACTGAACCTTGTTTTCTGATCGCCTGGTTTCGCTCTGCTTGCCGTGCCTCGCGGTTGCCACGCTGCTTGCTGCCTGCAGCGGCCCGGACGCTTCTGTCGAAGCGACAGACGGCGACAACGCCCTGGTCACCAACCGAGGCGAAGGCAAGGACGAGTGGTGGAACGCGCTACCGCGCAAGGAGTGGGCAGAGTTTCCGCGCGTTGAGACAAGCCAGAACTGGTTCGAGGTCTACGACGTCGGGTCCGGCGTGAAAGCCATTTACGAACCCGGGCAGTTCGAGGAAGTTATTTCCTACCTGATCGAAGGCGACGAGAGCGCGCTGCTGTTCGACTCTGGCCTGGGCATCGGTGACATGGGGGCACTCGTCGCGGAGCTGACGCGCAAGCCCGTCATGGTGCTTAACAGTCACACGCACTACGACCACATCGGGGGTAATCACCAGTTCGACTTCATCCTGGCGCAGACGCTGCCCTACACGGTGGAACGATCGCGCGGCCTTGGAAACGACAAGGTTGGCGAGTACGCCGGCCCTGGATGGATCTGGAAAGACACGCCCGAGGGCTTCGATCCGGACACCTTCCAGACCCGGCCCTTCGGGGTGTCGCGGTCGATCAAGGATGGCGAGACCATCGAGCTTGGCGGGCGCACGCTCGAGGTGCTGTTCACTCCCGGCCACGCGCCGGACGCGCTGTGCCTGGTTGATCGCGCCAAGGGCCTTTTATTCGTCGGCGACACTTTTTACCTCGCGCCGCTGTACACCCACCTTGAAGGCTCGGATTTTTCCGCCT
>JBCAXP010000504.1:0-2920 GCA_038533995.1 Pseudomonadota bacterium | reverse complement strand
CTGGATGATCTCGCTGTCTGTCTTGGCGCGCAAGTCCGCCACACCGTACTCGGTGATGACGATATCGCGCAGGTGGCGGGGAATTGTTATGTGGCCGTAATGCGGCACGATGTTCGACACCGCGCCCTTGCAGCTGCCGCGGCAGCTGCGAATGCAAAGCACGGAGCGCGCATCGGGCAGGTCGTGCGCCTGGGCGACAAAGTTGTATTGCCCGCCAACGCCACTGATCACCTGGCCGTTCTCAAGGCCATCGGAGACTACCGCGCCCGCCAGCGTCACCATCATGCCGGTGTTGATAAAGCGGGCGTGACGGCGCTGGAGCGGATGCAGCGTGCAGTCTCCAAGCCGGTTGATCTGGCGCACGCTGTCCATGCAGATGCGCTCATTCTCGGCCCGCGTCATGTCACGCAGCGCGTCGTAAAAGTCCTTGGGGCCCAGGAAAAAGGCACCGTGCATGATGATGCCGTGCTTGAGGTGCTTACCCAGTGCGTGTTCGCCGATCCACTGAAGGTTGTCTTCGGAGGCAAGGTCTGCCGGCACGCTGGTGTCGCCCACGTGAAGCTGGCTGTTCGAGTGGGACACGTGTTCCGAGAAAATGCCCCAGTGCGTGAGGTACCGCACGTCCGCGGCGGTGAGCGATGCTGAGATGATGCCCTCGGACACGAGGGTGCGTAGCATCGCGATGTCGACGTCAGCGGTAACTTTGCCATCGTTGAGCAGGCGTTGCAGGTGCACGTCACCGTAGACCGCACGGCGCAGGATGCCTGCATTCATCAGGTGCAGGAAGCCGTTCACGAACATCTCACTGCAGCCGTAGAGGCCTTCTTCGAAGCGATCCAGGCCGCCGACCTCGTCGACCAGGTCGCGGTTCACGGCGGCTTCGTCGGCAATCTGGCGGTAGCTGTCGTTATCGCTGTCGCGCAGCTGGCACGCATAGGTGATTGCGTCGCCCAGCGCGCCAATGCCGATCTGCAGCGTGCCGCCGTCGCGCACAAGCGTGCTGGCGTGAAAGCCCAGCATGAAGTCGGCGGGGCTGACCGACGCGTTGGGCACGGCAAACAGGGTGGTGTCGTACGCGGTATTTCGCACGATCATGTCGAACACGTCCGGCTTGACCAGTGCCTTGTTGTACATGAAGGGCAGGTCGGCGTGCACCTGCGCGATGGAGACCACCGGACGGCCCCGGGCGCGCTCGGCCGCCATGGCCGGCAGCAGGTCGAGACTGACGTCTGTATTGCAGGACAGGCTGATCATCGGCTCGCCGTCCACCTCGCCAGCGGCCACCAGCTGCACGACGACATTCACCCCGAGCAGCATGACGTCCCGTGATACGAACGTGTAGTTGGTGCTGACGTAGTTGTACTGGGCCGGGGCCACATTTTTCATGGCGCCGGCGCGGAAATAAAACTCCGTAATGGTGACGTTGTCGGGCAGCGTGTCCTTGCGCAGCGGGGCCATGAACTCGAGCGGCTCGAAGGTGCCGAACTGCCGCTCCACAAACGGCTTGAGAAAACGCGCTTCAATGTCGCTCGTCGGTTCCGGCTTTTCCAGTGACAGTGCGCTGACGATGTGCAGGTCAATGGACGGGTCCTCGACGGCGCGCCGATAAAACGCGTTGACGAGCTGGTTTGGCTTGCCAAGGCCCAGCGGCAGACCGAGCACCAGGTGCTTGCCGACGGCCGCGATCGCAGCGTCAACGCAGGACTCAACGGTGGTGTGTTCAGTTGGCATGGCGCTGGCTTCCTGAGTGTTCCCCTGCGTGTTCAGGTGGGCGGCACGGGTGTCTGTTGCCTTAAGCCTTGCCGGCGAAGCCGCCGCCTGTGCTCCCGCCTTCAACCTCGCCGGTGCGAATCAGGCGACTGTCGATCAGGGCCGCCCGCCGGTGAAACACGGCCTTCTGGTAGTCCGGATCGGTGACTATTTCAAGAAAGGCTCCGGCCGTGGGGTAGCGGGCGACAAACATCAGGTGCCAGTGCTTGTCCTGCGGACCGATGAGCATGAGTTCGGGCGTTCCGCGCCAGATGATCTCGCCACCGACACGCTTGAAAATGGGGCCGCTTTCGCGGCCATATGCCTCGTAGGCTTCGCGGCCGGTTGCCTGCCGGCCGTCCTCGTACGCGGCCATTTCCCGAAAGCGCAGCAGGTTAAGCATCATGACCGGCTTGTCCCGGGGCAGCGCCTTGAAGGCGTCGAAATTTTCCCGCTCTGGGTCGATGTAATAGGTCATGCCACGGTCCTCTATCCGTCTTCGGGTTCTTGCTTGTCGGTGGCAGGCGGGCGGGTGCCTGCGATGGCGCTAGTCAAATACGTGTGGGCAGCCGCCGTACTCGTTGAATGCATCATCCCAGCGTCGAACGTCATTGGCGCGGCGCCAGCGTGTGTGGAAAAACTCCATCAGGCACGGCCCCTGCGGCAACTGAATGAGCAGCGTATCGAGTTCGTTGACGTCTTCATACTTCGGATACTGCGTAGTCGGGCCGTAGGTGAGACCGCCCTTGCGCTTCGTGTACCGCAGCCAGAAGGTCTCGATGTCTGTCCATTCGCCGGCCTGGGCATCCCACGCCTTCCAGGCCTTGGCTGAACTCTTGTCAACGGTACCGTTGGCTGGCGCCTGGGCCAGCGCTGTAGCAATAGCGGTTAAGAGGAGAACGAACAGGGCGCTTCGAATAGCCATAGCGGGTCACCGTAATTGTGCCGGACGGTCGAACAGAAAAGGCCGCGGGCGCGGCATTGCGCCCGCGGCCGTGGCCACGAGTGTACAAGATTTCGGTGAGCGATTATTCGCCTAGCTACTGTGTCGAGTTTCGCAGCCCCGCCCAGTACGCCGCTGCGCTCAGCACAATTGCGCTTCCCGAAAACAGGGTCATCAAGGTGCCCGGCAGAAATTTCACGTAGCCGCCCAGGTCCATGAACAGGAAAT
>JBCAXP010000503.1:0-2932 GCA_038533995.1 Pseudomonadota bacterium | reverse complement strand
TATCATCGTGATTCCGCTGCTCCAGCAAATGACCAAAGTCGGGCTGCGGGTAGAGGTGATGGATGTACCAACGCAGGACGTCATCTCCCGCGACAACGTGTCTGTCAAGGTCAACGCGGTAATTTACTTCCGCATCGTCGATCCCGAGCGCGCGGTCATCCAGGTGGCCGAGCCCTTTGTCGCCACCAGTCAGCTCGCCCAGACTACGCTGCGCTCGGTGCTCGGTCAGCACGACCTCGACGAAATGCTGTCGGAGCGTGACAAGCTCAACAAGGACATCCAGGCCATTCTCGACCGGCAGAGCGACGCCTGGGGCATCAAGGTGTCAAACGTCGAAATCAAGCACGTCGACCTGGACGAAACCATGATTCGCGCCATGGCCAAACAGGCCGAGGCCGAACGCACGCGTCGCGCCAAGGTGATTCACGCCGAGGGCGAAGCGCAGGCCTCGGCCACGCTTACCGAAGCTGCGATGGCGCTCGCAAAAGAGCCCCAGGCGCTGCAACTGCGCTACCTGCAGACGCTCACTGAAATCGCCAACGACGGCAAGAGCAGCACCATTGTGTTCCCGCTGCCGATGGACCTGATCGAGCCGCTGCTCGCCAAGACGCGCGGCGCGGGCCATGCAAAAGGCGACTAAACCGCCTTTGACCGCAGTTGTCCTGTGCCTGCTGCTACAGGCTTGCAGCAGCGGCAGCGACCCCGCACCGGCCAACTCCGCACCCGAGCTCGCCGTGGCGTTCCCGACCTCCGGCACTGTGACGGATCAGTCCAAAGTGGTTGTTCGCGGCAGCGTATCCGACGCGGACGGCGAAGCCGTCAGTGAAGTCACCATTACCAACGCAAGCGGGCAGACCCTCACAAGCGTGGTTTCCACGGAAGGCATGTGGTCGGCTGAGGTAACGCTGGACGCGGGCACCAACACGTTTAACCTCGAAGCGCGAGACGCGCGCGGGCTCGCTGGGCAAACCACGTTGACCATCGGGCAGGATGTGGCGCCCGACTCGCTGTCGCAACCGGTCTACGCAGCATCGCAGAACGCGGTCTATGCCATAGACGGCCCGGTTGCCGCTCTGGGTACCGTGGCGCCCATCGATCCTGACATTATTTTCGACCCGAGCATCGGTGGCGGCTTTCCCCCACCCTTTGACCTCGACGATGCGTTACTGGTGGCGCTCCCGATTTTTCCGGGCCCGGACTTTCCAATCATTGAGATTGATCTGGACACCGGATCGCGGCGCACGCTTTCGGGCGCCGGTGTCGGCGCTGGCCCGGAGCTCACATTACCAAGGCGCATGGCAGTTGTCCCGGATACCGGCGATCTCGTCGTGCATGACGCGTCGCTACGCGCGTTCGTCAGGGTCGACAGAGCCACGGGCGACCGGACCCTGCTGACCGAGCTAGGCGAGATATCGCCACTATCACCCAAGGGCATGGTAGTGGACGCCGGGCGGCAGCGGCTGCTTGCCACCTTCGGTTTTGAAGTGTGGGCCTTCGACCTTGACACTGGCGAGGCGAGCCAGCTAGCCACTGTCAGTGCGCTCAATCCAGGCGACTCGAGCAGCCAGGTAGGCCATGGACTGGCCCTCTCGCCCGATGGTACCAGGCTATACGTTTTCGTTACCTTGAGTAGCGTAGTAACGCCGAGCAAGCTCGTCGAAATTGACCTGGTCACGTTGACGCAGCGCGAAATCAGCGTGAATTTTCCAATTGTCCTGGCTGACGGTCCCTTCGTCCCGCCGCCGCCTGATGATCTTGTCCTGGACGAGGCTTCGGGACGCGTGAATTTGCTGTATTCCGCCGCGGTGGTAACCGTCGACATTGCAGCTGGCACCACCGAGGTGGTCGCAGAACGTGACCCGGGCGACTCAATCGGTGCCTCCATTTTGGCAGGCCGGAACCCCTCCGAGGTGTTCGCCGTGGACTTCGGTGTTGATGAACTTGTAGCACTGAGCCTGGCTTCGGGTGAAGCCACCGTGCTGAGTGCGCTGTCGCGAGGCACCGGTCCACGACTAAATGGCCCCGATCTGTCCTTCGCCCTGTCAACCTTTGCTGTGAGCAACGACGCTAGCATTGCGTGGGCCATCCGAAATCCGCTTGCGTTTTTGTCCAGCAATACAGATGACGCGCTGGAGTTGTTCACGATTGACCTCGCGACCGGCGACCGCACGATTACTAGCATCGCTGGCGAAGTTGTCGACGGCCCGCTTTTTTCTTCGCCGGTCGCGGTTGCGCCCTACGGCGACGGTACGCTGCTCTCGCTGACGGACAGCGCCGGTTTCGTATTGCAGCAGATAGATGCTGCCACGGGCACAGCAACCACAGTATTTGCGGAGACAGACCCACCGGTCAGCGGCATCGGCAGTGTCGCCGCCCCGCTGCTGTGCACCGATGAAGCCGGCGATCAGGCATTCCTCGCGCGCTGGCGCGCCAGCGATCTGCAGCGCGTGGACCTCCCATCAGGCGCCGTGTCCGTGCACTCGAGTTTCGAGGAGGCTGCGGGCGCCGGCCCTGCACTGGAGGGTATCAGGGCGCTGGCCTGCGACCCGCAAAACCAGCGAGTCGTCGCAATGACCGGAGCTTCGCTTGTCGCCATCGACTATCTCACCGGTGACCGCACGGTCCTGAGCGAGATTGACGCCGCAGATGCCGCAGTGCCGTTTGCGCTAGGCTCCGTGGCCCTTTCTGGCAATGGTGAAATTGCCTATGTCATTGGTCTGGACCCCGTCGGCATCACGGTTGTCGACCTGGCAACGGGTGATCGGCAACCGCTGTTAGCCGACAGCACCGAGCGCGGGTTTCAGCCCATCTCATTGCGCCTGATTGACGACGAAACCGCGCTCGCCCGCACCGTTAGCAACACGCTCTGGATGGTCGACCTGACCACGGGCAGCCGCGTCATCGTGGCCCGCTAGCAGAAGATCGCCTGCCA
>JBCAXP010000502.1:0-2934 GCA_038533995.1 Pseudomonadota bacterium | reverse complement strand
CTCGTTCTGCACGGCCCGGCAGGGATGCACAGCGTTGGCACGCCGTAACGTTGTGGGTGAAACCTCAGACAACCCGTACCCGTCGATCAACCCTTCGCCGATGAAACCGGCGAAGTCCTGGGTTTGCCGGCCCTCGCCGCCCGAGTAGCTGCTCTCGCCGGACGCCGCGCCCATGGTGGACTCCGGCCAGACCTCTTCGCCAGCAACGACGGCGGTGTCGTCAGGCGCCGCCTCGTTTTGCGCCGGTTGCTCGGCATTGGCCTCGGGCTGCGCCGCGGTTTCGCCGCTGTCCTCGCTGACCTCCAGCATCACATTGGTTTCCAGCGCTTCCTGCAGCTGGGTCTGCAACTCCATTACGGGCAGTTGCAGCAGGCGGATAGCCTGCTGTAGCTGCGGCGTCATGGTCAGTTGCTGACCGACGCGGAGCTGTAGAGAGGGCTTCAGCATAGCTTAGAGAGCGACCGCGGCGGGCGATGCCTTAAGGGCGGTAGGCGGCGCCGGTTGACATAACAGCCGGGCGGCGACTGATTGGAAACTCATAACCTACTTTATAGACGAAAATCGTCCCCCAAGTACACCTCTCTGACCTGCTTGTTGGCAAGAATATCGTCAGGGGTGCCACTGGCGATGATTTCCCCGGCATTCAACACGTAAGCGTGCCCGCAGATGCCCAAGGTGGCCTGCACGCTGTGATCGGTGATCAGCACGCCGATGCCGCGCTCGGTAAGCTGTTGAATTATTCGCTGGATGTCCAGAACCGAGATCGGATCGACCCCGGCAAAGGGCTCGTCCAGAAGTATAAATCGGGGATTTGCGGCCAGTGCGCGGGCAATCTCCACGCGGCGCCGCTCGCCGCCGGACAGGCTCAGGCCCACGGAGGTCCGGATGTGGTCCACGTGCAGGTCCGTGAGCAGCTCCTCCGTGATGCGCTCCCGCTCTGCCCGGTCAAGGCCCTCGCGGGTTTCCAGGATTGCCGCGATGTTCTGCTCCACGGTGAGCTTGCGGAACACGGAGGCTTCCTGCGGCAGGTAGCCGACCCCGAGCCGGGCCCTGGCGTGCATGGGCAGCCTCGTGAGGTCCTTGTCGTCCAGCCTTATCTCGCCCGCATCGGACGGCACCAGGCCCACGATCATGTAGAACGCGGTCGTTTTGCCGGCACCGTTGGGCCCGAGCAGGCCTACGACCTTGCCGCTTTCCACCTCGATTGATGCATCCTTGACCACCTGGCGGGACTTGTAAGTCTTGCACAGGCCGGTGGCGCTCAGCACCGAGGTCATCGTGGCGGGTCCTGGTCTGGCAGTTCGGGGAGCGTCGGCTCTTCGTCCGGGGGTGGGGTAATGGTGATCTGCACGCGCTGGCCGTCGCCACCCTCGGAGCCGGCGATGACCCGCTGCTGCCGGGTGTCGTAGCGAATGCTGCCGCCGGTGATCTGGTTGGTGCCGTCCGTCAGGCGTGCTTCGTTCGTCATTGTCACCACGCCATTGACGAAATCGTAGGCCATTTCCCGGGCCTCGCCGAAGGTCGGCTCCTCACCCTCGGCGGCGATGCCCTCGAACGTGGCTGGCGACCCGGTGAGCACGGCATTGGTCAGCGAGTTGTCCTTGAAATCGAGTTCCGCCCGGGCGGCATTGACCCGCGTGCGGTTGGGGCCGCTCTGCCGGAAGATCGCCGGCGCACCGAGAATGCTGGCGCTCGTCAGAACGTTGTCGCGAAAGCGCAGGCTTGCCTCGGTCGCCCGGATGTCTGATCCGGTGCCGCTGATACGCACGTTGCCGCGGAAGTGCCACGTTGCGTTTTCAAAATCCAGGTTGGACGATTCGGCCGTGTCCGCGTCGATGCCGAGATCGCCCTGGGTGACGCGGATGGCTTCGAAGGAGACGAGACTGTTCTTGCGGTCGTACTGCCAGGAGCCGGCATCGACGGTGATGACCTGGTCGGCGTCCTGCGCCGCCACGGGCAACGCCGCCGCTGTGGCAAGCGCGCACAGCACCGCGCGCAGCATGAGGTGGCGGCGCGCACGGATCACGGCTGGTAGCTTCCCTGCACGTCGGACTGCAGCAGCAGCCGGCCATCGGACAGGTACGCTTCCATGCCGGTGCCGTCGAGGAAGTCCGCGCCGCGCAAGATCCGGACACGCTGCAGCGTGCTGGCGAAATGCGTCTCAACATCCACCGTCAGGTCTGGCGCCTTGACCTGTGTCGGCTCGTCGACGGTGTCGTCGAGTTCGGTGATGACCACGTTGCCGGCAAGCTGGATCGTTTGCCCGTCCGGGGAAATGTGGCCGGTGTCGGCGCGCAGGTGCCAGGGTTCGGCATCCTCCGCCCGGTATTCGAGTTCGATGTCGCTCAGGCGAGCGCCGCTGCCGTCGGTCTCTTCATCGATGCGTCCGGCTTGCAGCGAGTACAGCGGCCGCCCGTCGCGCCCCGTGCCAAGCACGGTCGCGTCTCGCATGTAGTAGCCCGGGCCACGCGCCGTCCTTGAACGGTCGGCGTCGGCGTCTGAGCCCGGCCGGTCCAATAGCAGGCGGCTGGCGATAACCGCTGCCAGCAACACGATAATTAGCACCACCGTGCGCGAGTTCACTGCTTAGTCGCCCCGTTGCCAGCGCGCGCTTGCAGCACCAGGTCACACACCTCGCGCGCCGCGCCGCGGCCGCCGGGCAGCGACGTATGCCAGTCGGCGCAGGCGAGCACGTCGGCGTGCGCGTCGGCGACGGCAACGCCAAGGCCGACCTTGCGCATGACGGCCGTGTCTGGCGAGTCGTCGCCGACAAACGCGGCATGCTCCGGTGCGCAGCCGACCCGGTCGAGGAGGGCGTTCAGCACGGGAATCTTGTCGCTGCAGCCCTGGTGCACGTGTTGCACGCCAAGTTCCTTCATGCGGCGCTCGACGGCGGGCGAGTCGCGGCCGGAGATAATCGCCACCTGTACGCCG
>JBCAXP010000501.1:0-2954 GCA_038533995.1 Pseudomonadota bacterium | reverse complement strand
CAACGAAACGCGCAGCATCGTATTCGGCGACATCCGACCCGATCGGCTGCGGCTCGAAGGCGCCGGCCCCGTCACTCACCAGCAGGGCGTTCGTGGAAACGCCTGCCGTGCCCCGCGCGGCGAGCAGGTCGATCAGACCGTTGCCGGTAACGTCCGCGGCCACCAGGTCGTACGTGCCGCTGGCAACGCCGCCAATTGGCCCGCCCGCCACGCCTGCAAACGGATCGTCGCTGCCGTCGCCGACGTACAGGAGGTCAACACTCGCAACCGGCCCGCCATTCGCAAACGCCACCTCTTCGGTGCCGTCGCCGTTCGCGTCGAAAATCGCAACGCCCCACGAATCGTCCGTTTCCGCGCCGACCGGCCGGGGCTGCGCACCGTCAAACAGCTGCGGATCGCCAGCCGAGGGCAGCCACTGGTTCTGGCCGTCATTGGCGAGCACCACGTCCGGCCAGCTGTCGCCGTTGATGTTGCCGACACCAATGGCCCGGGTCACCAGGGCCGGGCCGCCGAGCGGCATGCCGGCAACGCCGGCAAACGGCTGGTCTGTACCGTTGTTGAGGTAAAGCTGCGACGGCGCGTCCACATTGGCGGCAGAGATATCGAGACGACCGTCAAGGTTGGCATCGGCCACCGTCACCGACCACGTGCTGTCGGTGTCGCTGCCTACAGTGGCGGCGGCAACCCCCAGGAACGGGGTGCCGGTACCGTTGTTCAGGTACAGGTGATTCGCGCCGCTCGCCCCGGCCGTTGTGACATCGGCGAAGCCGTCGGCGTTGAAGTCTGCGATGACCACTTCGCGAACGTCGTCGGCGCCGCCGCCGATGATCGCGGGGTCGACATTGGAAAAGGGACTGGCCGTGCCGTTATTCGCATACCACAGCAGCGGTGCACCGCCACGCTGGCCCACCACGAGGTCTGCCAGGCCGTCACCATCGAGATCGCCAACGGCCACCGCTTCCGGGCCGCCCCCTGCAGGACCGATGAACTCGGCGGCCGCGAACAGCGCCAGCGGCTGCGGTGCAAGGGGCGCGACCAGCGGCAGGTCCCGCGACGTCGTCGTGCCGGCAAACACCAGCCGCCCCGCCGAATCGCTGGCAAGCGCCCAGCCAACGTCATCGCCTGTGCCGCCGAAGTACGTGGAGTAAGCCAGCGAAGACAGGTCCGCGCTGAACACCGACAACACTGCGTCACCGAGCAGTCCTTCTTCGCCGCGGAAATCTGCCTGCACCGCATCGGGGGTGACCGGGTAGTTCGCGGAGTAAGCCGTACCGGCCACTGCCGGCAGGCCGTTGCCGTCGACCACAATTCGCTGGACGAATTCGAGGTCCGTTCCGCCGATAAAGGTGGCGCGCAGCAAGGCCGTGCCATCGGCGGCAAGCCGGGCCACATAACCGTCGTACGTAAAGCCGTCGGTGTTTGCGAGCGCCGGCTGCACAGCGTCTGCGCTCGTTGGCAGATCGTCCGACCGGGAGAAGCCGGCCACGAGTATTGTGCCGTCGGTATCGACCAGCCCACCGCGGCCGGCGTCACGGGCATTGCCACCGAGGCAGACGGCAAACTCGCGTGTGCCGTCCGGCGCGTAGCGCGCCACCACGATGTCCGAGACGAGGCCACTCAGCGCGTCACTGTCGTCCTGCAGGCAAGGGCGACCGTCGATGAGCGCAGACGCAGGAAAGTCCACTGCCACCGTTTCACCGAACACGGTAGCGACCCCGGCGGGGCTGACGTGCAGGCCGCGCAGCCACTCGAACCCCAGCTTGCCGTCCGGCGCGGCCGAGCCGCCTAGAAACGTGCTGTAGTCGAGCGTCGTGCCATCGGGCTGCAGGCGCAGCACGAAACCGTCCATGGCATCTGCAATGGAGCCCGGGTTGGCATCGCCGCCCGCGTAGGCCGGCTGCGCCGCATTGACCGTCGGAAAGTCGGCGGACCGGGTGTAGCCTGCAACGTAAACGTTGCCGGCCGCATCCAGTTCGACAACGTTGGCGCGGTCTTCCAGCGCGCCGCCGATGTAGCTCACGAACTCAAGCTCGCCGCTCGCCCCGTCCAGCTTCGCCACGAACAGGTCGTCGTCGCCGGCCGGCGCAATCACGCCGCCGCCGGGCGCGGGAAAGTCCACCGAACCGCCGGCGCCAACAAGGTAGCTATTGCCCGCGGCATCCGTCGTGATGCCGTTGCCCGCGTCAGCGCCGGTGCCACCAAGGTGACTCCCGAACACCACGGTGGGGTCGATGATCAGCGGCAACGTCTCGTCATACGCGTCCACCGCGAACCGCAGACGGTTGCCCTCGAGCGCTGCGGTGCCCGCGACGCTGAGCAGGTTGGCGCCTGCCTGCTGAAACAGCACAGGCGCTCGCTGCACGAGCGTACCGGCGCCGGTGTCGATGTGCAGGTTGCCCGCGTGGTCAAGGTGCAGGCTATCGGCACCGTCGATGACCAGTTCGATCTGCTCCGGATCGGCATGCGGCGACACATAGAAATCGTACTGCAGGTTGCCACCGTTGCCGCGGTAAACCAGGTCGATGCCGTCGTACACGCCGACCTGGCGAAGCGACTCGAGCCTGGCCACGCCAGTCACCCAGCGATCCGGATCAGCCCCTCGCAGGTAATTCACGACGCCGGGCCGTGTCGGACCATCGATGAAGAGCGGCTCCCCGGCCGCGCCCACAACCGTCAGCCGAATGACTGCCGCCGGTGTCGGCTCACCCGCCTCGGCGTTCGCGCCGACAGGCTGGCCAGCGAGCCTGAGTGCGACCCCGTTGTCGAGAACCTGTACCGCGTAGCCATCGCCGTGGGCGGCATAGCGAACGGCATCGGAGGCCTGACCGAC
The DNA here is from genome assembly GCA_038533995.1 of Pseudomonadota bacterium. Classification (GTDB taxonomy): domain Bacteria; phylum Pseudomonadota; class Gammaproteobacteria; order Steroidobacterales; family JBCAXP01; genus JBCAXP01. Next base: position 124 of record JBCAXP010000501.1, on the reverse strand, counting down.
GTTGCGCTCAAAAGCGAGCGCCTGCGCCGGCCGGTCAGCGGCGACACGCGCGGCCCCGGCAGGCACTGCCAGGAGACAGGTAAAGACTGCAATGAACGCAGCGCGCATGGGTGGGTCCTCCGTC
>JBCAXP010000500.1:0-2968 GCA_038533995.1 Pseudomonadota bacterium | reverse complement strand
GCGACATGTGCCGGGTGGGAGTGTCGCCCTCACGGCCGCTGTCGTACTTGTAGTGATAGCTGCCGTAGCCAATGATGCTGGGACCCCACATGGCGGCGCGCTTGCCGGTGATCTCGCGCATCATTTTCATGACCGCCTTGCAGTCGCCTCGCCGGCTCTCGTTCTCGACAGACGCCAGAAAACCGCTCACGGTCGCTTTTGTCTTCACCGTCTTGTTGGTCGCCATCGTCTCCCCTCCCCCGGAACCTCGCGGCCCGCTTATCGTACCCCACGCCTCTGGCGGGACGATACCTGGCAAATACACTCACAGCGGTACTTGCTATGGGCAGCAGCGGTTGGGCTATCATGATTGATGAGGCTGATCGTTTTTGAAGGGACACTAATGAATATCGTACTGCTCTCACCCGGCTACCCGGCCGAGATGGCGGAGTTCACGCGCGGCCTGGCGCGCGTTGGCGCGCACGTCATCGGGCTGGGCGAGCATCCCGCGCACTCACTACCCGACAATGCGCGAAACGCGCTGTCCTCTTACGTGCAGGTGCGTTCGCTCGTCGACGAGGAGGGAATCGCCGAGCAGCTCGAACACCTTGGCCGACACGTCCGGATCGATCGCCTCGAGTGCCTGTGGGAGCCGTTCATGATGCTCGCGGCGCGCCTGCGCGAACGCCTGGGGTTGCCGGGCATGACCGTCGACCAGACCGAGCCGTTTCGCGACAAGGAAAAAATGAAGCAGGTGCTGGACGCCGCCGGCATCCGCACGCCCCGCCACCGCCAGGCGAACAGCGAGCAGGACATTCGTGACGCCGTGGCCGCCATCGGCTATCCAGTGGTGATCAAGCCGCTGGCCGGCGCCGGTTCTGCCGACACGTTTCGCGTTAACAACGATGCCGAACTGGACGCGGTCGTTGGCAAGGTGAGCCACGTGCGCAACTTGAGCGTCGAGGAATACATCGACGGCGAGGAGTACACCTTCGACACCGTGTGCTCGCGCGGCAAGGTCCTTTACGAAAACATCGCCTGGTATCGGCCCAAACCGATGATTGGTCGCGCCGAGGAATGGATCAGCATGCAGACGGTGAACCTGGCCGACATTGAAGCACCGCACCTGCAGGCCGGCCGCAAGCTGGGCGCCGATGTACTCAAGGCCCTCGGCTTTCGCACCGGCTTTTCGCACATGGAGTGGTTCCTGACGCCGTCAGGCGAGGCGGTGTTCGGCGAGATCGGCGGACGCCCGCCCGGCGGACGCTCCGTGGACCTCATGAACTACAGCAACGATTTCGACATCTACGTTGGCTGGGCCGAGGCGATAACCGGCCAGCCGTTCACGCAGGCACCGAGCCGGGAGTACAACGCGGCCGCCACGTTCAAGCGCGCCCTTGGCCACGGCGTCATTCATCACATCGAAGGCCTCGAAGCGCTGCGCGAGCGCTTCGGCGAGTACCTTGTGCTTGTCGACCTGCTTCCCTACGGCGCACCGCGACGTAACTGGAAACAGACGCTGATTGGCGACGGTTACCTGGTTGTGCGCCACCCGAACCTGGAAAAGACCCTGGAGATGGCCGACCAGGTCGGCACAGATCTTACTATTTACGCAAGCTAGGGCTATCCACGCAAGCCAGGGCTATCCAGGCAAGCCAGCGCTTTCACCATAACCTCCGCGCCGCCTGATTCACTTATGGCAAACCGCCAGTCGGTATATTTTACAGCCCGCCGATAGCCGCAAAGGCAACTACCTGTTTGTAGTCAGTATGCAGGGATAGGCACGATCCTTGCAGTCTATACAGCAGAAGCAAACACCCGTGTGCACTAACAAGAATTTCAACGCGCCGGCTTGCTTTGTTAGCCAACAACAAAAAAATGCATTCAGCAAGAAAAACACCATGGAACGCTGAATCGGGAGATTACTGATGGAACTTCTAAAGAAGGCACTGCTGGCTGCGCTGCTATGCAACTTTGCATCGCTCGCTCAAGCCACAGTTCTATTTTCTGACAACTTCAACAGGTCGGACAACAACACTGTCGGCAACGGCTGGGTTGAACTGGAGGACGATGCGAATGACGTCGCCATCTGGAACAACAGCATGCGCCTGAGGGACTACCTGCCCGGCAACCCGGATGCGGCATCGACCAATGCGCTGTCGACGGCCGGTTACACCGACATCACCCTGACGTTCGACTGGGCCGCGTCGGACAACACCGAGTCGAGCGACGATTTGTACGTCGACTGGTCCAGCGATGGCGTCACCTACCACACGCTGTTCCACACGGGCCTGGGCGGCTCCGGCTTTGAGAGCGTGTCGCTCGGTCCGCTGGGCATCGGCGGCCATGATCCGTTCTACCTGCGGTTCTGGACCGACGTCAGCCAGAGCTCCGAGTGGGCTGCTATCGACAACGTGGTCCTGAGTGGAACCGCCGTGGTTGCGAACAACCCGAGCACGGTGCCGGAGCCCGGCACGCTGGCGCTGTTTGGCCTTGGCATCCTGGGCTTTGCTGGCGCGCGTCGCTTCGCAGTCGCTCGCAGCTAACGCGGTGCGGCGCTGCGGCGCCGGTTCTGCATAGCCACGCAGTAAGGCCACTCCCGGCGCCGACCCGCATCGCGGGTCCGGCGCCGGGAGCGTTTTTCCCCTCCAAAAGCCACGAGCGCCTTCCACTCCGAAGACTTTCGTGGTATCCGTTGATTCCTGTTATTCCAGACGTTTGGCGTCTGCCTGCGCAAGGAGCACCGGATGAAGCACGCACTGTCCGCCACGGCCCTGCTCGTACTCACTGCCTGCGGCGGGGGCGGTGGTGGCGAGTCGCTGGCCCCACCGCCAACACCGACGCCGACCCCGCAACCGCCGCCCACAAACGACCCGGCCCCGTCCGCCCTGTTTTCCGATGTCAGCGCAACGCTGCCCGATGCACGCAACGCAGACTGCTTCGACGCCCATGCCTTCGATGACGAGGTCGAGGTCGCCGTCGCCCTCGG
>JBCAXP010000499.1:0-2975 GCA_038533995.1 Pseudomonadota bacterium | reverse complement strand
CGGCAGTGGCATTCGCACGGATGCGTTTCCATACTGGGAGTTTGGCACACCGTTCGGTGCGCGCGTCAGCGTGAAGGACATTGTGCTTGAGGCCGCGTTTGCTGACCGGGGCCTGAGTCTTGCTGACGTCCGGCTTCATGCGACAATAGACCTGCGCGACCTCAGCCACATGGCCGACGGCGGTTGGGAGCAGATCTGTCGCAACCGTGATGAGCGGGGCCCGGGGTGCACGGCGTGCCAGGATGGCGAGGCAGCCTGCCTGCGATTGAAGCTCGAATCAATCGCCGGACCGCGCATCGATGGAACCGCAAGGGAATAGGTAGCTGATGACTGAATCTCCATGACGAAGCCGGTACCCGGCAACGGCTGTTTTGCAGACTGGGTTGCCAGCCATCGGCCTGTGCTGATCGACGGTGGCCTGGCCACGCAATGCGAAGCGCTTGGGGCAAACATCGACGGCGCGCTGTGGTCCAGCGCGCTCATCCGCAACGATCCTGACGTGCTGGTTCGAGCGCACCGGGCCTACCTCGACGCCGGTGCACGCATCATCATTTCCGCGAGCTACCAGGCAAGCCGCGAGGGGTTCGCAGCGGCCGGCGTCGACTTCCTTGAAGCCGACGCGCTCATTGCGCATTCGGTGCGTCTGGCTCAGCACGCGCGCGATGCCTGGCAACGGGACAACCCGGGGCGGCCTGAGCCATTAGTTGCTGCCAGCGTCGGGCCGTTCGGCGCTATGTTGCACGACGGATCGGAATACACCGGCAACTACCCGGTAACGGCCATCGCGCTCAAGCAGTTCCACGCACAGCGGCTGGTATTGCTCGATGAAAGCGGTGCGGACGTGCTGGCCTGCGAGACCATTCCCTCAGCCGCAGAGGCGCAGGTGCTGTGTTTCCTTTTGCGAGCAGTCTCAACGCCTGCGTGGGTGAGCTTTTCCTGCCGCGACGGTGCACACCTTGCCGACGGCACGCCGCTTGCCGATGTTGCGAGTGAGTTCCGCGGGCACCCAACCGTTCAGGCACTGGGCGTTAATTGCGTTGCGCCGGGCCTCGTCGTGCCGCTCATCAACGTGCTTAGGCGCGCGGCGCCAGACAAGCTGATCGTGGTGTATCCGAATTCCGGCGAGCGCTATGTCGCGTCGGACAACACGTGGCACAGCGACGGCGCCCGGGAAGAGGCCGCTGAGGCGGCAGAGTGGGTGAAGGCTGGAGCGAGCATCGTCGGTGGCTGTTGCCGCGTCGGTCCGGTCGGCATTACCGCCATGGCGCGATCGCTTGCTCGCTAGGGCGCCTGCAGTGCAGGCGCCCCCTGTAGACTGACTTATTAAGTCGGCAGGCTAGCCGTCGGCGTCACAGCCCTGCGCGCTCGGCCCCGGCGGTCCGAAGAAGGCAGCCTTCATCAAGCCAAGGTCGTCAAAGCTCACTGAGCCGCTGCCGTTGAAGTCGGCGTCTGGATCGTTGGTGAAGAACACCGCCTTGAGCGCACCAAGGTCTTCGAAGCTGACAACGCAGTTGCCGCTGAGGTCCTGGTCGCAGATGTTGCCGATGTTATCGCCATCGGTGTCGCGCTGGTCGGCATTCGCGACATCCCTGCAGTTGTCGGTGGAATCGCCCACTCCGTCGCCGTCAGAGTCCGCTTCAACCACGGTTGTCCATGCACCAGCGAACACCACGGCTTGCGTGGCTCCCGGTATGCATCCGGCGGTGGGATAGAACAGGCACACCTCAGCGGCGCCGGTGGCAAGATCGAGAATCACCCACGCGCCGTTGTTGTTGAACGGTGGTTGCGTGAACTCAAACAACATCGTGCCCGAAGCGATGTCGCCGCTGCCGTCAATGGTGCCACCGGTCGTGGTGCCCTGGGTGGGCTCGTCGGCGCGTAGCGCTGCGATGCTCGGATCAAGCGGCAGCGGATTGGCAGTCGGAGCGTTACACAGCGCACCCGGGTCCAGGCCGTCACACCTTGGATCGGCGTCGGGTGCAAAAATTGCCGCTTCCATTGGCGCGGCAGTATTCACCACCTCGAAGCTGTAGCCCGGATCGATGTCATCAAAGCCAAAACTGCCGCCGGCAGCAGCGGTGATGTTCACATCGCCGGTGAGGTCCGACGGGGTCGTGTTGATGGCGCCGCCGGGGCCGCCGAGCGATTCGAAGCTGTCGCACGTGCCGGTGCACAGCGTCGCCGCACCCTCGTAGGAGTAGTCTCGTGCCGTTCCTGCGGGTGCCAGCTCCACCTGCCCGCGGATCTCGCCGCCCGGCTCGATGGTCGAGTGGATGTTGATGTACCACAGGCCAGCCAGGAGGTCAGCAGCCTGACCAGCGTCAATAATGGCGGAGCCAATCGACGGGCTTGTGAGACCGCTGATCGCGCCAATGTTGACCTGAACACCGGCGTTCACGCCCGGCGCTGCCGGGCCATGGAAATGGGCGACGGTAATGTCGCCTTCGAGTGGCGACCAGGTGATGTCCCAGCTGAATTCACCGGTGACGTCGTCATACGTCAAGGTTGCCGAGCCTGTGGCGCCGCTGCTCGTGCCGGCCTGGGGGCCGTCGATGCTTGACGTTAAATCAAACGTCTCGGCTTGCGCGATTGTCGCGGCGCCGAGCGTTGCCGACAGTGCAGCTGCGATAGCAATGCGTTTCATAGTCATTCTCCCTCTCCGTAACTGGAGTTGCCGCTACGCGAAAGGCGCTACGGGTTTTTTTCTTGTCCCCAACAAGGATAGTTGGCGAGGGCAGGCTGTACAAGACAAATTGCAGGGAGTAGAACTCACAACAACGCCTTAGCAGCGTTGGCGCGAAAATATTCTTCGATTGGCGTAGGCTTACTGACACTGAATCAGTCATGCGCAGGTCAGCACGATGGAAAGACGGAAACTGCTTACTGCTTCATTCTTGTTCGGCATCCTGTCGCTTGCAGGCACGAGCGCTCACGCGGCGATCATCGAATGGTCCTTCACTGCTACCGTTAGGGAC
>JBCAXP010000498.1:0-2980 GCA_038533995.1 Pseudomonadota bacterium | reverse complement strand
CCGGCTGATGCGCCATCAGCCGGCAACTGCAGGTGACGACCGCCGATACCGGTAATCCGCTCGGACGCGTTCTGCAGGTGTACGAGAGCAATCCATCGGCCGACGCCACGCTGCTGGAACTCCAGCTCGACGAGGCGATCCTGCAGGAGACGCCGAACCTGGAGCGATGGCAGGGCGCAATCAAGGCGATCGCCGCGGTAGCACCGCTGCTGGGCCTGCTCGGTACGGTGACCGGCATGATCGAGACCTTCCAGACAATCACCCTGTCCGGCACCGGTGATCCGCGCCTGATGGCCGGTGGCATCTCCCAGGCGCTGATGACGACGGTGCTCGGCCTGGCCGTCGCCATTCCGCTGGTGCTCCTGCACACGGCGATTGCGGGCCGCAGCCGGGCGATGATTGAAATCCTCGAGGCGCAGAGCGCCGGCCTCATCGCGCGCCGCGCGGAGCAGGCGACATGACCGGCCTTACCTGGCTGCTGGCCGGGCTGCGGGATTTCTTCGAAGCCGGCGGGGGCGTGCTTTGGGTAATTCTTGCTGCCACCGTCGTGATGTGGACCCTCATCGTCGAGCGGCTGTGGTTCTTCGCGGCGGTCATGCCGCAGCGAGTCGACGTTGCGGTGCGCGAGTGGGTGGCACGGGCCGAGCGCCGGTCTTGGTGGGCACTGAGCATTCGCGAACAGGTGCTCTCAGAATTGCTGGTGGACGCACGCCGGTACATGCCGATGATCCGTACGCTGATGGCGGTGCTGCCGCTGCTGGGGCTGCTCGGCACGGTCACCGGCATGATCCAGGTGTTCGACGTGATTGCCGTTCAGGGCACGGGGGACGCCCGGGCAATGGCGAGCGGCGTGTCAGCGGCAACCATTCCCACGATGGCAGGCCTGGTTGCCGCCCTGTCCGGCCTGTACTTCGTCAGCGCGCTCGACCGCCGACTGCATCGCGATGTGCAGCGGGCGGAAGAGGCAATGACCACCGACCCGGTGGCGGGCGGAGCCTAGCGAGTGCGACGCAAGCCACACAGGCATCGCGATGAGGCCGAGATCAACGTCACGCCGTTGCTCGACGTCGTGTTCATCCTGCTGATCTTTTTCCTGGCCACGACCTCGCTGGTGAAGGAAGCGGGCGTCGATGTCGACCGGGCGTCGAAAAGCACGGCGCAAGTCGTGGATAGAAAAGACATTGTGCTGATCGAGATCGATGCCCGCGGCAGCATCTTCGTCAGCGGCCGGCGGCACGACGCCCGGGCAATTCGCGCAGCCGTGCAAACGCGGCTTGCCAGCGAGCCTGGCGCGCCGGTCGTGATCCAGGCTGACCCGGCGGCGCAAACCCGGCTGGTTATCGCCGCCGTGGACCAGGCGCGGCAGGCAGGCGCAGCGCAGGTGTCGCTCGCCACGATGGCGGTCCAGGCGGAAGCTGGACGCTAGCATGCCCCGCAAAACCCGACGCCAGGCTCGCGATCAGGACACCGATATCAACCTCACACCGATGTTAGATATCGTTTTTATCATGTTGATTTTCTTTATTGTTAGCACCTCTTTCGTGCGCGAGACCGGCATCGATCCCACGCGGCCGTTCGCCGCGACGGCGCAGTACGTGCCCGGAGCCAACGTGCTGATCGGGTTATCGGCGTCAGGTGTTGTCTGGATGGAAGGCGAGGCTGTCGACCTCGCCACGATGCAGGGCAGGGTGGAGGCGGTACGGCTGCGGAACCCGGCCAGCTCTGTGGTTATCGTTGCTGACGAAACCGCGCCGGCCGGCGCCTTGCAGCAGGTGCTTAATAATGTGCGCGGCGCCGGCATCGAGCGCGTGTCGGTGGCGGCGCGCCCGCCGGGCAGCTAACCCTTCAGGATGCGAGCGCCGCCGGCGGGTCGTCATCCGTCAGCGCCGTGAGGTCTGGTTCGTCGAGGCCCGCGAGGATGACTTCGCGGCTCTGGTTGCACAGCGCATTCAGCGCCTCCTTGTCACGGCCCGCCGGGGTTATCGGCTCGCAGACCTGGACGTACAGCGGCCCGCGCCGGGGAAGAAGGCTGCCAGACGGCAGCAGCGCCCTGGACCCGGAGATAATGACCGGTACCACCGGCAGGCCGGCCCGGATAGCAGCGGCGAAGGCCCCGGTGCGGAAACGGCGAAGTCCGGGCTCGGTGCGGAACGTGCCCTCGGGGAACACGGCCATCGAGTCTCCGCTGTGAGCGTGGCGGAGAATGCGGCGGGCATCTACCGCGGTCTTCTGGCCGGCGTCACGTTCCACAAAGTGTGAGCCCAGCTTGCGAAGGAGCAGGTGCACCGCCGGCACCTGCGTGACCTCTCTCTTAATAACGAAGCTGAAGCGCGGCGGGAGCACCGCGGTAAGAAGAATGCCGTCGAGGTAGCTGGCATGATTGGCGACAACCACCACCGGTTCGGACCCCAGGTGCTTGAGGCCGTGAACGTGCAACCGCATGCCTACAAGGCGAAAGATCAGCCGGGCGGCGCCACGGGCCAGTCTGCGCCGGCGCTCCAAACCGGGTATTATGGCAATTACCGCGGTAGTTGAGAGAGCGACGGTGACGAAAACGACAAGCGCATACGCGCCGTACGCTAACCGCTTCAAGCCAGACACCATAAAAGAGTTTGCATAAAGAGTTGGCTGTAACTGATTGTTTTATAGTCCTGCAAAGCGGGATAGTGTGACCCAGTTCTCCTTATGTTAATCATTTCGGAATTTGTGAACGCGGTCACGGCCCACTGCCGCGGGCCCAAGCATACTGGATCGCAGTGTGGTGAGGGAGTGTGCCTTTGGGTACGCACCACCGCCAGGAGCTAGCAGGACGCTGCCACTGATCCGTGGTAACCCGGTTGCGTCCTCAAGAGCTTCAGGGTTTTAGCAATCTCTTAAGACGGCCCAGCTGGCGGGCAACCGGTGCTACGGAAGGTCAGCTGTCGGACCGGTAACTGAAGGAATTGACCACTGTGAGCGCAGTATTGTCTAGCAGTTCCAC
>JBCAXP010000497.1:0-2980 GCA_038533995.1 Pseudomonadota bacterium | reverse complement strand
ATTGGGGCGAGGCTACTCGCGCAGGTGGCTGTCTTTCTCCATCACCTGCGACGTAGTGCCGACAATCAGCGGATCCGGACCGTGCACCACGTCGACGTCCTTGCCAGGATAGTCGAGCGTTTGCAGAAAGTGCTGCATGCAGTTCAGGCGCGCGCGTTTCTTGTCGTCAGACTTGATCACGGTCCACGGTGCGTCGCGGGTATCCGTGTAAAAGAACATCGCTTCCTTGGCGCTGGTGTAGTCAGTCCATTTGTCGACGGACTCCTCGTCGATGGCGCTCAGCTTCCAGCGCTTGAGCGGGTCGTCCTTTCGCGACGCGAAGCGCTTGAGCTGCTCGTCGTGCGTTACCGAGAACCAGTATTTGTAGAGCCGTATGCCGGAGCGCGTCAGCATGCGCTCCAGATCTGGCACCTGGCGCATGAACTCCAGGTATTCCGTCGAGGTGCAAAAATCCATGACGCGCTCAACGCCGGCGCGGTTGTACCAGGAGCGATCAAAGAACACCATTTCGCCGCGCGTCGGCAGATGCTTGATGTAACGTTGGAAGTACCACTGGCCGCGCTCGGCGTCGGTGGGTTTTTCCAGGGCCACCACGCGCGCCGCGCGTGGGTTCAGGTGTTCCATGAAGCGCTTGATGGTGCCGCCCTTGCCGGCCGCATCGCGGCCTTCGAAAATCAGCACGATTTTCTGGCCGGTGAGCTTTACCCAGTTCTGGACTTTCAGTAGCTCGACCTGGAGCTTCTTCTTCTGCGTCTCGTAGGCAGGCCGACGAATCCGGCTTTTGTACGGGTACTCGCCGCGGCGGAACAGTTCGCGAATCTGCTCGGGGTTGTGCCGCATTTCGCTGAGGATGTGCGACGGATGCTCATGGGGATCGTGAAATTCGGCAAGCGGGTCCGCTTCCTTGTCGAGCGTGAGCAGTTCTTCCTGCGCACCGTCCTCGTCGCTGCCTGCCGTCAGACCCTGTGAAATTTCTGCCGCTCCGTTGCCTTTTCCACGTCCTTCCGCAGGGTCCTTCACTGGTGTGTCCATTGCTCTCGCCCCCCTCGCCGGCGAAGTAAATGTTCAGACTGCCACGAGCGTAGCACTCGCCCTCCGCGGCCGAATAGCCGTAGTTTCCGAAGCGCTGGCCGGCCGCTGCCTGTGCCGCCGCGCAGCCTTGCTGCCCTGCAACAGCCGTTGGAACCAGCGGCAGCGTACTACCGGACGCCCCCGCATCGCATTACACTCGGGAAATCATTTTCACCGTTGGGAGTGCGCTGCGATGCAAGGTCTGTTGATGAATGAAGCCCTGACCATCACGTCCATTCTGCGTCATGCGGAACGGCAACACGGCGACCGGGAGGTGGTCTCCGTTACCGCTGACAGCCCGGGACACCGCACGACCTACGGCGAGGTGTTCAGGCGCGCCCGCCGCGTGGGCAAGGCGCTGCATGCGATGAACCTGGCGCCCTTCGACCGGGTGGCGACACTTGCGTGGAACGACCACCGGCATCTCGAGCTTTATTACGCCATCTCCTGTGCCGGCTTTGTTTGCCACACCATCAACCCGCGGCTGTTTCCCGAGCAGATCGCGTACATCATTAATCACGCCGAGGACAAGGTGCTGTGCCTCGACCCGATGTTCGTGCCGCTCGTAGAGGCGCTGCTGCCGTCCATCAAGACCGTGGACACGTACGTGCTGCTAACCGACAGCGCCCACATGCCCGAAACGAAACTGCCAAACGCCGTCTGCTACGAGGAGTGGCTCGAGCAGGCCGGCGACGGCTACCGGTGGCCGGACCTCGATGAGAACGCCGCCAGCTCGCTGTGCTACACCTCCGGCACGACCGGCAATCCCAAAGGCGTGTTGTACAGCCACCGCGGCAACGTTCTGCATAGCTACGCGGCTACCTCCGCCGACTGCATGGGGCTGTCGTCCTCGGACAGCGTGCTGCCTGTCGTACCCATGTTCCATGCCAACGCGTGGGGGCTGAACTACGCCGCGCCCATGGTCGGCGCCCAGTTCGTGCTGCCAGGACCGAAGGCCGCCGACCCGGAAACGCTCGTGCACCTGTTCACGGAGGAAAAGGTCACGCTTGCCGCCGGCGTGCCCACCGTGTGGCTGGGCCTGTTGCAGTACCTGCGCACCGCCGGGATCACCCTCGAACATCTCGAACGTACCGTCGTGGGCGGCGCCGCCTGCCCGCTGTCAGTGATGGACGAGTTCCGCGAGCGCCACGGAGTCGATACCTATCACGCCTGGGGCATGACCGAGATGTCGCCGCTCGGCACGCTGTGCAAGCCGAAGCACGGCTTCGACAAGCTCAGCCACGAGGAGCAACAGGCGCTCCGCGGCAAGCAGGGCCGACCGCCTTTCGGCGTCGAGATGAAAATCGTTGGGCCGGACGGCACGGAACTGCCCTGGGACGGCACGGCCTTCGGCACGCTGAAAGTTCGCGGACCGTGGATTGCCAGCGGCTACTACCGCCTGGAGGACAGTGACGCACACGACGATGATGGGTGGTTCGACACCGGCGATGTCGCCACCATCGACGCCGACGGCTTCATGCAGATCACCGATCGCACCAAGGACGTCATCAAGTCAGGCGGCGAGTGGATCAGCTCCATCGAACTTGAGAACGTTGCCGTGGGCCACCCGAAGGTGGCCGAAGCGGCGGTTATCGGCGTTCCTCATCCCAAGTGGTCCGAGCGTCCGCTGCTCGTGGTGGTGCTGCGCGAGGGGCAAACGCTTGACCGCAACGAGATGCTCGACTTCATGACCGGCAAGGTGGCCAGCTGGTGGCTGCCGGACGACGTGAGAATCGTTGACGAGATTCCGCACACCGCCACCGGCAAGATCTCCAAACTCACGCTGCGCGAACAGCTCGCGGATTACCGCTTCCCTGACAGTTCGAACTGACGGCTTCTGCTGACACCGCGGCCTGGCTTCCTGGCCCGATCTGGGGCCTGGCGCGCGAGCGATCCGTTTGCGTCGCAC
>JBCAXP010000496.1:0-3002 GCA_038533995.1 Pseudomonadota bacterium | reverse complement strand
GGCACTTCCGCTGTCGGGGTGGTCGTATCGCTGTCAGCGTCGCTCGTTGACTGGCTCGTTTCATTCGACGCGAGCCCCTGCGCCGGCGCCTGCTCTTCCGCCTGCGCCGGTGCCGTCAGCGACGTACTGGACGTAAGCACGCTTTCCGCGTCGACCGACGACTCCGGACTGCTCTCGGCGTCTGCCACGAAGCCGAACTGGCCGGCGTCAAGATCCAGGGTGCCGCTGTCGTTGATCAGCACGACGCCGCCTTCAGCGACGCCGATGTAGAGGCCATCGGCGATCGGCTTGGAGCCTGCGCGCTGCAGCGAACCACAGTCACCCGCACACACGACGGCCGTGTAATCGGTACCGCGAATGCCGATGGTGGCCACGGGCGTCTTCACCCGGTAGTCGCTCTTGCGCTCCTGGCCAATTGCCCCGGTAATGGAGCGGAAACCGCCTTTCAGCAGCGCGAAGAAGCTGCGTGGCGAATCCTCTTCCACCGTCTTGCCGGTGCGGGCGTTGTCTGCGGGGTCGTTGTAGTCTTCGATCAGGAATTCGGTTTGCGGGCGCAGCGCCAGCAGGCCGCCGTCGCTCATGCGAAGCTGGACCCGACCGTTGGCGGTCGTCACCAGCAGGTCGCCTGACTGCACGGCGTCGCCACGCGTTATGTCAGTGCGCGTGCCGTCGGGCGCCTGGATGTACGCCTTGCCGTATACGAACAAAATCTTGCCGGCGTCAGCGTGGGCTACAAACGGCAGCAGCATCAGCGCGCACGTCATGGCAAGAAGGCGGTGAAAGGAAAGGCGACGGTTCATCTGGAACACCCTGGAATACGTGGCGGCACAAAGGCCTGTTTGTTGTTCAGCAGACTGTACCGGGACGCGACAAAACATGCTGTGATCACACTCACAGGGCGCCATGGGCAGATGTGACGCACGTCACATATCGCCCCTGTAAAGAGGTATTTCGGAGGGCAGCAGGCACCGCAGACACTACCGCCACAGCCGTTGCACCGTCACCACGGCCTGAATCCGTTCAAAATCGTAAACCTCGACGTCGGTTGAGTTGTTCAGGTATGCCACCAGGAATGTCGCCAGCCAGTCCTCAGTGATGAACCAGTCGAACGCGCCGGTGGCCTGGGTTGCTGTGTCCTCCCGCTCGTCACTGAATTCCTGCTCGAAGAACACGCCGTCATAACGCGATTCAATAAGCCCCAGCGACAGCCGCAGACGCTTCGAATCGCTCAGGTTCCATGTAGCCGTGCCGCGCACGCCGTAGATGTCGCGGCTGTAGAGCGAACCGGTCTGCGTCGCGTCGTCCTTGCCGGAAAAGGCGGTTATCAGCACCGCCCCCTGGTTGCGCCCGCCGAAGGCAGTCGCGAAGGTAGCTCCGACCTGCCACTGGTCTACGCCCTCGAGGGCGTCGCCGAAGCGCAGCGCCCCTACCCGGCCGAACACGCCGAGTTCCATTGCCGGACGTACGGCGTACGCCCACGCCCCGGTGAGCGCTCCACCCTGACTGTTGAGGGAGCCGTCGATATCCAGTCGGTAGAGCGATGCGTTCACGTTCCACGCGGCCCGATCGCCGCTGGCACGCACGCCGCCGCTGCCCTGGATAAGCGTGCTGTCGACAAACGAAGCCTCGTCATTGAAGCGGTGGTCGAGGCTGAGTGCGCCGTCCAGCACCAGACCCTCGCCCACAGGCTTTGTCAGCCGGCCAGATGCGCCAACTTCAACGAAGGCACTCTCCACTTCCCGGCTTTCCTCGGTCAGTGCGAAGCCGAGAAAGTCGGCAATGTCCGTCGCGCTGTTTGCATTGCTGTCGTAGCCCGAGCCGAGGCGCAACCGGAGGTCTTTTTTCAGCGCCAGCGAACGCGTGCGCGCCTCAATGTCGTCCAGGTACTGGTTGATCGCGGTCTTCGCTGCCGGCGGCGGGCTCTGGGCAAGGAGACCCACGAACTCCCGCTGCGCGTCCTGCAGCAACCCCATGGCGTAGTAGGCCCGCGCCAGTTCCATCCGGGCCGCAATGTAGGACGGCGTGGTTGCCACCGCGCGCTCGAGGGCAAAAACCGCCGGGCCGGGAGAACCGGTCTCCAGCAGTGCAAGGCCGTAGAGGTAATCGAAGCGCAGGTCGGTGGACAGCTCCGCTTCAAGCGGTGTTAGAAGCTCCAGCGCTGCCTGCGGCTGGTTCTCATTCAGAAGGGCTTCGGCGCGCGCCAGGACGGCGTCATTGGCATAGGCTGGCGTTACAGACAGTACCAGCACCAGGGCAAAGACCATGGCAATCACAATGGCAAGTGCGGGAAACTCCAGCACCCCGTTCAGGGCCGGCCGGCGAGCGTTCCTGCGCGCGCCTGCGCCCTCGCGATTCCCTTGCGTCGATACCACCGTGTCCCCTGTCATTGCTCGTTTACACGGCGCAAGCCAGCGCACTCCGGAGTGCGCCAGCCGTCCATGTTTATGCCTTTTCGTGCCGTACTGTACGCAACGCACCGTGGCGGCCGCTGTGAACAGCGTCTCAGTATTCTGTTAATTGCGGCGAGGCTGGCCACCGTTTGACCAGCGGGCGGGCGGCTTTTGGTATCCTTAGCCGCCCATTGTCCAAGCCCCCTGGGTCCAAGACCCCTGGGCCCAGCCCCCCGGGGCCATCGCATTAATCGAATCATTCCTGCCGGAGCCCGATCAACATGGTGTGGAAGCCACGCGTAACCGTTGCCGCAATTGCAGAACAGGAGGGTCGGTTCCTTCTCGTCGAGGAACGGATCAAGGGCCGCCTTGTGCTCAACCAGCCCGCCGGCCACCTGGAAGAAGGAGAGAGCCTGCTGGAGGCCGTGGTGCGCGAGGCGCGCGAAGAAAGCGCATGGTGCTTTGCTCCGGAATCCATCGTGGGTGTATACCACTGGTCCTTCTCACGGGCAAACCGCACAACCATCCGCTTCGCCTTTGCCGGCACGTGCTCCGACCACGACCCGCGTCAACCGCTCGACGAGGGCGTGGAACGCAGTCTTTGGCTCACCC
>JBCAXP010000495.1:0-3003 GCA_038533995.1 Pseudomonadota bacterium | reverse complement strand
AACAGCGCGGCGGCGGGCAGCGCCACCGGCTCCGCTGCCTGCACGATATCGAGAAGCACAGTGCCGGCAGACGTCGGCATGGAGCGCAGACTGCTTTTTTGCGGCTCGGCAACGCCACGCGTATCGACGAGCTTCAGATCGCCGTCTTCGCGAAGGAAAAGTGCGCTGAGCGTATGCGGCACGAGGTCTACCGCGCTGCTAAGCAACTGCTCCGACACCGAGCCGGTATTGAGCGTTGCGGAAAGCCCTCGGGTGATGCTGTGCATGCGCTCAGCAACGCTGCGCTTCTCGCGCTCTTCGCGCAGCAGCCGCTCACGCTCCAGCCGTGCCGCCCACAGGCGCACGCCCACCACCGCAACACAAAGCAGCGCGAGCAGGTAGACGATGATCGCGGCGCGACTCCGCCACCACGGCGCCAGCACGGTTAGCGTCACCTGTGCAGGCTCGGTGCTCCAGACGCCGTCACCCCGTGCGGCTCGCACCTGGAACGTGTAGCTACCGGGAGGCAGGTTGCGGTAGGTCACTGAGCTGGCCGGGCCGGCGTCCTGCCAGTCCTGGTCGACACCCTCCAGCCTGTACGCGAAACGATTGCGGCGCGGCGCTGCATAGTCGAACGCCGCAAAGCGCAGCTCGAACACGCCGAGGTCAGCCGGCACCTCGAGGTACTCCAGCGTTCCGCTCGCCCCACCGTGAACGTCGCCGGCTCCGACAAAGCTCGCTGACGTCACTGCTACGCGAGGCGGCTGCGGACGGGCGATAACCCTGTCCGGAAGAAAGGCGTTGAAGCCATTGACGCCGCCAAAGTAAAGGCGGCCACTGTCGCCGCGATGCACGGAGCCGGTGTTGAACTCACTCGCCTGCAAGCCGTCCTCAACATCAAAGGCGACTACGCTGCCGGTGGCAGGATCGAGGCGAGCCAGACCCTTGTTGGTGCTTACCCAAAGCAGGCCGCTGTCATCGCCGGTGACGGCGTAGATGTAATCGCTTGGCAGGCCGGTGTCGCGACCGTAGCGCACGAAACTGCCGCTTTGCACATCGAGGTGGGACAGGCCGGCAACGGTTGCCACCCACAGGCCGCCATTATTGCTGACGTAAAGCGATTGCACGGAATCGTGGCTCAGCGAGTTAAGGTCGCCGGGAACGTTTTTGTAGACCGCCAGCGAGCGTCCAGTTGCGCGATCGATTTTCTGCAGCCCGGCCTCGGTTCCGGCCCAGATTGTCCCGTCCCGGCCTTCGACCGCTGCCATCACCCAGTCATCGACCAGTTCACCGTCGGCGCGCCGAATCAGCGTCGCGCTGCGCGAAGCCGGCTCGTAACGAATCAGCCCGTTAAACGTACCGAGCCAGAGCACGCCAGCCGAGTCTTCCCGGATGTAATGCACAATTGGCGCGTAATCGATGTCGGCGTAGTCAGCGAACACGTCATGAAACTCGAAGGCCTGTCCGGTCTCGTCCCGGCTGAAGAGCCCGGCTTCGGATCCAACCCACAGCGTGCCGTTCGCGCTTCGAGTGACGTAATAGACAAGCTCCGACCGGTTGGCGGCGTCCGACTCGCCGACCGTCACCGGGGCGAAACGCCCGGTCGCAACGTCCAGCAAGGCCAGCCCGTTTTCCGTTGCCACCCACACGTCACCGTTGGCCGCTTCGAGCATTGACCACACCACGTTGCCTGGCAGCTGGCCCTCGTCACTGCTGCTGCGCCGGTAGTGCGCGAAGGCCTCGGTTGCCGGATTAAGGCGGCTGATGCCCGCAATACTCGTACCGAACCACAGCACGCCGCCCGAATCGCGAAAAGCGGTGCCGAGATAGTTGTCCGTCAGACCGAGCGGATTGCCCGGATTGTGGACGTAGTGGTTGCGCTGCCACTGCCCTTCCCTGCCGGCGCGCAGCCGGTACAGGCCGGCCCCGTCCGTTGCTACCCACAGGCCGCCACGGTCATCCTCCACCATGGCAGTCGCCACCGGCGTACCGCTGCGATCGCGGCGCAGCTCCTCCGCGCCAATGACCGCGGTAACGGTGCTGCGATCCTGGCTTGCGACGAACACCCCTTCGCTGGTGCCGATCCAGAGCCGTCCGACCCTGTCTTCAAAGAGCGCATTGACACCGGCGTTACCCAGCATGCCATCGCCCTCGTTTTGGCCCTCGTTCTGGCCCTCGCTATGGGCCTGGCCACGCGGTGCAAAACGGCTGAGAGTCAGCGACTCGGGCGAAACTACGTACAAGCCGTCGAACGTACCGACCCAGACGAGACCTTCACGGTCAGTGAGCAGCGACCTGACAACGCTTGAGCCGTCTGGTGCGCCGTTCACACGATGGTGCGTGATCTCCCCGGTGGCCGGGTCCAGGGAGTCAAGGCCGCCGTCTGTCGCAATCCACACTCTCCCGGTGGAGTCCGACTCAAGCGCCCAGATGCGGTTGTGCACCAGGCTGGCTTCATCGCCCGCCTGATGGCGGTAGCGCTCAAAGCGGCGCTCAGCCGCAACGAAGCGGTTGACGCCGGCCGTGCTCGTGCCTACCCACAGGTTGCCAGAATTATCCTCGTGCAAGGCTGAAATAGAGTTGTCCGAGACGGTACGGTCGTCCTGCGGATCATGCAGAAAGGTCTGCATGTCGCGGCCGTCGAAACGCTGCAGGCCGCCATGCGTGCCGATCCAGATGAAGCCCGTCTGGTCCTGCTCGATGGACGACACCCAGTTCTGCGCCAGTCCGTCTTCCGTCGTGAGGTTGTTGAAGCGCAGCGACGCGCCGGGCGCCTCGTCAACGGCCGCCGCCACGGCCAGCACAGGCGCGAAGGCAGCAAGCGCACACGCCGTCACACCGGCCAACGCATTGGCAATGGCAACTGACGCCGCCTGCCGCAGAATCTGCGACGGCGCATCGTGCGTGCCTGCGAAACGCGTCATGCCTCCCACTCGCGCCACCCCTGCATCATCGGAAAATAGAGGCCAACACGCACCGGCGTGGTATCCAGACGCTGCATCAGGCGAACGTAACGCGTCATCT
>JBCAXP010000494.1:0-3003 GCA_038533995.1 Pseudomonadota bacterium | reverse complement strand
CAATTTTCGCAATGAAACGAGCGGCTAAGCGCATCGCGGCGCTACCAGCGGCCGATAGCAAGACCCTACACGCCGTTTTCGGGGTCGAAACTGGATTCTAAGGACTCGAAACGGCAGTCTACGGAGTTTGGCGCCTGTATTTTTGGGACAAAGCCTGGCCCGACCCCGGAGGTTTTCTTGAGCAAACGACTCGTACACTCGGTGCTGCACCCCACGGATTTTTCGGAGTCGAGCAACCTCGCCTTTGCGCAGGCGCTTGCCATTTCGCTGGTGGGCGATACGACGCTGACCATTCTTCACGTCGGGCCGGAAAAGGAACGTGACGTGAAATGGTCGAGCTTTCCACCGGTGCGCAAGACGCTGGAGCGATGGGGTCTGCTCGCGCCCGACAGCCCGCAGACCGCTGTGCAGGAAGAACTCGACATCCGGATCAGAAAACTCGCCGTGCGCAGCCGGACGCCGGTTCAGGCAATCGTAAGCCATCTCAACCACGACCCGGCCGACCTTATCGTGCTGGGCACGGAAGCGCGCAAGGGGTCAGTCCGATTGTCAGAGCGGTCTGATGCCGAGGCCATCGCCAGGTGGTCAAAAACGATGACGCTGTTCGTTTCCCCGCGGGCCAGGCGCGGCGTCGTGTCGCCCGCCGACGGCAGCGGCAGCCTGACCAATGTCCTCGTGCCGGTTGATGCTGCGCCAAATTGCGAGATGGCGCTGACGTTTGCAACGCGCGCGGCGGAAATGCTTGGTGATCCACCCGTCAATATCACGCTGCTTCACGTCGGCGAGAGGTTTCCCGCCCTGCCGCCGCTGGCGGAAGGGGAGGAATGGGTCTGGCGCAAGGAAGTGCAGGACGGCGAGCCTGTCGAGAGGATTCTGTCTGCAGCCAGGCAGCACAAGGCCGACTTGATCGTGATGGCAACGGCCGGCTACGAAGGCGTGCTCGATGCGCTGCGCGGCAGCACCACCGAACGCGTCGTTCGCGGGGCCGATTGCCCGGTGCTTGCAGTGCCGGCGCAGTAGGCCTCTCGCTACTCGTCTTCCGACGCGCTGTCGGTTTCGTCGCGCGTCAGCGCCGCCGGACTTTTTCCGGTGATTTGCCAGTAACTGCGTGCCTCGTCGACTGCCCGGCGCAGCAGGGTGCCCTCCGGGTAGCCGTCATCGCCGTACTCACCGGCTGGCATACCCGTCAGGATCTCAAGCGCCTCGGCTATCGTCGATACGGCGAACACCGAAAACGTGCCGCTAGCACACGCTTCAACGACGTCCGGCCGCAGCATCAGGTCGCCGGCGTTGGACTGCGGCACGATCACCCCCTGGTCGCCGGTCAGGCCAGCGCGGCTGCAGACATCGAAGAATCCCTCGACCTTTTCGTTAACGCCGCCAATCGACTGGATGTGGCCGAACTGGTCAATGGCACCGGTTATGGCGTATTGCTGCCGGATCGGCACGCCAGTGAGCGCGCTTAGCAGGCAGCACATCTCGGCGCCAGAGGCCGAGTCACCGTCGATACCGCCGTAGCTTTGCTCGAAGGCCACCGACGCACTGAACGCCAGAGGATGGCTGGCCTTCAGCAGGTAGCGCAGCAGGCCGCCAAGAATGTGAAAGCCCTTGGTGTGGATCGACCCTGACAGTGACGCGGTACCTTCGATGTTGATCAAGCCGGCGCGGCCCGCGCCGATGGTGGCTGTGATCCGTGCCGGGAATCCGTACGTGATCGGGCCGCTGCTGATCACGGCAAGGCCGTTGATTTGCCCGACGACTTCGCCATCGGTGTCGATGCGAATGGTGCCGTTGTCGATGAGTTCCTGGAACTTCACCGACGGCAGGCTTGCGCGTTGCTTTGTGCGGGCGACGGCCGCGCGAACGTGCTCACGGGTCGTGGTGTCGCTGCCGTCGCCGGTCGCAACGTGCGAGGCCTCGCGGGCGATGTCTGCCAGCCGCCCGAAGTTGGCGGTGAGCTTACCTGCGCGTGAAGCGATGCGTGCACCGTGCTCGGCGAGCGCGGCCACGCCGCCGGCATTGAACGGTTGCAGTTCGTCCTTGCGGACAATGTGCGAGATGACTCGCGCGTAGTGCGCAATGCCGTGTTCGTCTCGTGGAATCTGGTTGTCGAAATCCGCCAGCACCTTGAACAGGTCACCGAAGTCGGCATCCAGCCGGTCGAGCTGGTAGTAGGTGTACGCATCGCCAATGAGTACCACCCGCACGTTAATGCTGACCGGTTCCGGGTTGATCTGCATGGCGGGCCGCAGCCAGCCGGCTTCGGCCGAGACAATTTCGAGCTTGCCCGAGCGCAGCGTTCGCATGAGTGCGTGCCATGCTCCGGGTTCGCCGAGCACGTCGCCAACGTCGAGCACAAGGTAACCGCCATCGGCGCGAAGCAACGAGCCGGCGCGAATGCCGCTGTAGTCCGAGGGCTCCGGCCCGTTGCGGCCCCACTTGACGTCGACGCTGCCCAGCAGGTTGCCGCGGCTCGGCGTGTGCTCGACGATGACGGGCCGGGGAGCGCCGGGTTCGTGCTCGCTGACGATGTTCACACCGTAGCGTTCCGCCGCGTCCGCCGCGTTCTGGCTACCGCGCAGCCAGGTGTCGATGACGTCTTCAACGACTTCTCTGAGAAAGGCGCGGACGGCGTCCGTATCGAACCGCCGCTGCACCGGATCAGTCATTGCCGCGAGGAGCTCCCTGGCAGCGTTTTCATGCAGGTCCTGCATTTGCTGCAACCCGTCGCGTTGCAGCTGCATGGACTCGACGCCAACGGCCTGCAGGCGGCGGCGATACTTTGGATAGGCTTCGTCAAACTGCTTGACCCGTTCCTCCGAGACGCGCCCTTCCTTAACTAGTTGTCTAAATTGCACCGGTGATACCGGTTCACCGTCCACGAGGGGAAACACGGTCGTCTGCTTGACCTCGCCCTGTTCGATCGTGGTGAGCTGAAGGCCGTTCTTGCGCAGCTCGGCCTCAAGCGGGCTTGTGAGCGCCTCGAGCTGGTCACGCACCCGT
>JBCAXP010000493.1:0-3011 GCA_038533995.1 Pseudomonadota bacterium | reverse complement strand
GGCCCATCATCCTCGAGCCTATCGCGAGCCTCGCCAACACGGTGCTGCCCGAGATCCGTCCGCGGCGTGACGACAGGTCACCAGTGACGTCGCCTACCGCGTTACCGGGCACCGTGATGGCGAGGCTCGCGATAGGCTCGAGGATGATGGGCCTGGCTTTCTCGATGGCGTCCAGGAACGCCTTGCGTCCCGCCGCCGCGAATGCCACTTCCTTGGAGTCCACCGGGTGGTGCTTGCCATCGTGCACCGTCACCCGAATGTCCTGCATCGGAAAGCCGCCGACGGCGCCGTGGTCCAGTACCTGGCGCACGCCCTTTTCAACGGCGGGGATGAACTGCGAAGGAATCACGCCGCCCACCACCTTGTCGACAAACTCGAAGCCCTCGCCGCGCGGCAACGGTTCGATGCGCAGGTGCACCTCGCCGAACTGGCCGGCGCCGCCGGTTTGCTTCTTGTGGCGGTGGTGCCCTTCGGCCGGCTTCGTAACCGTTTCGCGATAGGCGATGCTTGGCGTTGTGGTTTCCACTTCGACGTTGAAGCGGTCTTTCATCTTTTCCAGCACGGCGCGGAGGTGTAGCTCGCCAATGCCGCGCAGTACGGTCTCGTTGGCGGTGGCGTTGTGCTCAAGCACGAGGCTGGGGTCTTCGGCGCATACCTTGTGGAGCGCATCGGACAATTTCTGTTCATCGCCGCGGCGCGTGGGGTGAATGGCAATGCCCTGCATCGGCGGCTGCATCGGCGCCGGCGCAAGATGAAAGTGATCCTCATCGTGGGAATCGTGCAGCACGGCGTCATAGTGAATTTCATCGACCTTTGTCACCGCGCAGATGTCGCCCGGCACCGCTTTTGGCACCTCGGCGTGTTCCTTGCCCTGCAGCTGATAAAGGTGTGTCGCCTTGAACGGCTTGCGGCCGTCACCGATGAAGAGCTGGCTGTTGGGCGTGACCGTGCCCTGGTGCACGCGGAATATCCCCATCTTGCCGACGAACGGGTCCACCGTGACTTTGAATACGTGCGCAATCACGTGGTCGTCGGCGTCGGGCTTTACCTCAACCGGCGTAGCGTCTTCACCCTCGCCCTTGAGAAACGGCGGGGGGTTGCCTTCCATCGGGTTGGGCATGAGTCTTGCGATGACATCCAGCAGTTCCGGGATGCCCGCGCCGGTGGTGGCCGAGGTGAAGCAAATTGGCACGAGGTGGCCTTCGCGCAACGCCTTTTCAAACGGATCGTGGAGCTGGCGAATGCTCAGCTCTTCCCCCTGCTCGAGATACAGCTCCATGAGCGCTTCGTCGACCTCGACAACCTGGTCGACCATCTCCGTATGCGCCACGTCCACCGAGGCGAAATCGGGCTGCTCTTCGCCCGGCTCAAAGAAGCAGTCAACAACGCCGGTGCCGCCGCCGGCCGGCAGGTTCATCGGCAGACACTCGTTGCCGAAAATGCTGCGAACCTGGCGAATAACGGCGCGGTTGTCGGCCTCAGGATCGTCAATGTGATTGATGATGACCATGCGGCACAGGCCGCAGTCTTTCGCGGCCTGCATCATGCGATGCGTACCGGGCTCCACGCCGTGGCGGGCATTAACGACAACAGCAACGGTCTCGGCGGCAGGCAGCACGCTGATGGCGCGCGGAACAAAATCGGGATAGCCGGGTGTGTCGAGCAGGTTGATATGACGGTCGCGGTGCGTCATGTGACACAGCGCGACGTCGAGGGAGTGCCCGTGCTCGTGCTCCATCGGATCGAAGTCGCACACGGTGCTGCCGCGTTCGAGGGTTCCTGCCTGGCGAATGGTCCCGGTCGCCGCCAGTAGTGCTTCGGCGAGCGTTGTCTTGCCGGTGCCAGCATGACCGGCGAGAACAATGTTGCGAATGCCTTCGGAAGTGTGTGTTGCCACGGCGTTGCTCCTCGTGCGTTCGAATTGCGTTTCCTTCGGAGCATACTACGATGCGCCCAGAGCCGCATGACGCGCCGCCGTTGTACGCCGCAAATTGGCGCTGGCGCATTGCAACATGACGCGCCTGATCCGGTAGAGCTTCCCTTTCCGAAGCGTGAAGCGGTTCACTGATAGCAATGCTTTCCCGGTCATATACTCAAGGCATGGTCGCGCTTCTGTATCGCGCGAAGCCAGTGAATAAAGGTCAGGATGGGCGTTGCGATTGATTGAGATGGGCGACAGCGAAGCACTGCAGCAGGTTGCGAGCCTGAGAGAATTCTTTCGGGGTTCGATGCACAAGGCACTCGCCAGCCAGCGCGTCACCGTGGATGAACACACCGCCTGTTACGTCGTGAACCTGCTCACGCTGTTTGCACGCAGCGACCGTTTTTACAACGACGCCGACGATCCTTCCGGCGTGCGCCCGCTGGCGCTCCAGCTCAACGATGCGCTCAACGCGTCCACGCTTCGTGAACGCGGCGAGGGTTTGCGCCGCCTCGGAGACGTGGCATTGTTTGTGGCCGGCTTTTTCGCTGGAAGCTTTCGCCGCCGCCCCGTGGACATCGACTACTACATCGCGATGGGCGGAACGGCCTACAGTCATTTGTCTGACATTGCCAGGGAGATGCCGGCGGGTGCGGGCTCTGCGCTCGTGTACGACGAGCTCTCAGCCAAGTTTCACTCCCTGGTGGACGTGCTCAACGACATCAGCGAGCAGGGCGTACGCACCGGGGACAACGCGGTGCGGCTGTATAACATCTGGCAGAAGACCGGCAGCCGGCGCGCCGCTCGCATGTTGCGCGAGCAGGGCATCGTGCCAATCGGGATGGCGACGCAGGACACACAGTACACCCGCCAGTAAGCGTGGCAGGTCCGGTCAAGAGCCCGGCAAAAGCCTCATTCGAGGGCCTGCAGCGCCAGTTCACAGAAGTTCATGATTCAGGGCTAGCTGCGTAAATTACTAATTTATGTAAAGTTCTTGCCCGAGAAGCGTTGATTTAAGCGATTTTTGCGCAACTGCAACTTGACTTGCCGACATAATACTTTACATAATCTTTACCCGGTAATTGCTAAC
>JBCAXP010000492.1:0-3026 GCA_038533995.1 Pseudomonadota bacterium | reverse complement strand
GTTGCCGCTCGAGTCGAGCACGGTGCTGCCGGCAAGCTCGAGGAAGCCGTTCTCGATGAGGTAGCTCGCCTCGCGCTCCTCCGGGCGCATGCGGCACCACAGCTCCGGAATCAGCAGGCTAATGTCGTGGTCGCACTTGAAGTTGGGGCCCACGCAGCCCGCCGACGACGTGAAGCACTCGTAGCCGCTCACGATGTATGACACCAGTGCGTTGTTGAGATCGATGATGGGCAGCAGCATGTTGAACGGGCCCTTCGTCATCGCGCCCTCGGAGCCCGCCCCGGTGGTGGACGGCGACTTGCCGGTCAGGCTCGCCGTGAAGTCCATGAACAGTTCGGGCAGCTCCTGGTAGTGAATCGGCCCGTACGGCGCCAGAGCGCGAACGCCTTCCGACGGTGGGTTGTTACGCCGCCCGGCGAGCACCGCGTTGACCGGGAACGGTGGTGTGACCTCGCGCGGCAGACGCCGATGCAGCCGTGCGCCGACGTCGGCAACGTAGGTTGACCGAGGGTTGCCCATTTCGAGGCGGTTCTGGAGATAACGCGGGTTCTTGGTCGGCTTGCCATCCACGATGCGAGGTTCCGAAGAGGCGATGGCAAAAGCCGGCGCGTCTGACTGGTTGAATTCGCGCAGGGTGTCCTGCATTGGTTGGGTGAAGTTACCGAACCGGATGGCGTCCTTTTCGATCGCCGCGGTCTGTTCGTGGGTCAACGGTTCGAAGTTGGAAAAGAACAGGCCGTGCCCTGCGAAGTCCTGTTCGGTCACCTTGTCGTAGCCGCGCACAATCGCCGCGTCGGGCCGCTGAAACAGGCGATACTCGCAGTTGACGGCAAACTTCAGTGAGCGGTCGGCGGCTATGCTGCCATCCAGGCCCCGCACGTGCGCCGCGGGTACGACCACCGAGGCGCTGATGTCGTCTTCCGTCTGGATTTTGTGCGCCGGGGCGAAATCCTTGCGCAGGCTGAAGATGCGCCACGAACCATCCTCCTCGAAGCCGACGCGCAGGTAGCGGCTGACGAGTTTCTGGTCGCGGTACTTAAGTTCGTTGCCCGGCTTGCCGTTGACAACATCGACACTGAAGCGGTCGCGCCAGCCGTTACCAGGCACCGGGCCCCAGTCAGGTTTGTAGAGACGCTTGACGACGAGCACGATGTCGATAACGTAACCCGGAATCGACTCCAGCCACTCGTTGTACTCGTCGGAGTAGGCAGGCTGCGGCGACAGCAGCTTCACCACTGAGCCCAGGGACCGCTCCGCGCTGAGAATCGAGCGCCCCCTCGGCTCGTGTGCCGCCGGGTCGCGAAAGCGCGCGCTGTAGTCCTTTCCAAGCATTTCTTCGACGAGGTCGAAATCCTTGTGAAGATCGGCAGTAAACACGGGTCCGGCGACGATGGCGTCGGCCAGTGATTTGGAGATCTCCGACTTGCCGCCACCGGACACCGTGCACGGCTTGTGGCAAAAGGTGCCGGCCGCCTCGGTGCCGATCAGCCGCCAGCGGCTACCCACTCTTGGGCGCCGCATCTCGACCTTGTAGCCCGAAGGCAGCATGTAGGTGACAGACGGCTGCAGCGACAACGATTGCGTCTTGCCGTCACGCTGCCATTCGATCACCTGGTCATGCAGGGAGATGTTGGCCCTGGCGGGCAAGTAAATGATGTCCGGAAATTGCCTGTCGACGGCATAGCCCTCGTCGTGTACATCGATGTCGCCGTCGAGCGCGGCAACGGTTTCCTCGAACGTGTGATCAACGCTCGTGTTGTACTCGCTAAGGCGAAACTCTTCACCGAGGTCGTAGCTGGCAAATGTCAGCGCGCCGCCGGCGTGCTCTTCCTCCACGTTGCCCGACAGGTTAGCTGCGTACGAAATCTGCGTCTTGACCTCTTTTTTGCAGTAGCCGTAGTAATTGTCGGCGATGAGCGTAACGACAACGCCGCGACTGTCGCGGCAGGTGATCTTGAAGGCGCCGCCGTCGTTGTAGAGTTCGTCCTCTCCTTCCCAGCACATGCCGTCGCGCTTTTGCCGGTCGGTGGCGTCGCTCACGTGAGGCAGCCCGAGCGCTTTCTTCTTCAGCGTGACCAGGTGCGGGGCCAGAATGACGCAGCCGGTGTGCCCTGACCAGTGCCTGATGTCCAGGCCGCTGTCGTTATCAATGAGGTACGGATCGCCGCCGTTGCCGAAGATGCTCTCGACAAAGTCGAGATTGCTGACCAGGTTGCCGGGGCAGAAGAATCGCACTTCGGTGCGCTTCTCTTCGGTTACGCCGTCCAGTCCCGGCTGCACGACGGGACGCATCAGCAGCGATACGAACAGCCGCGCCTTGGCCTCCTGCGTCGCGGTGAAGGGCAGTTCGAGCAGGTCATCAGGCGGCGCAAGAGCGGCTTCAAGGAGCCGCGCAAAGGTAATCAGGGGCACGGACTTTTTGTCGGTCGGAATCGGCAGGCCGCCCTCGGCGATGTGGAATACGCCCTTCGTCGTGCGCCGGTCACTGACCGGGTTGTTGAGTACCCCCTGCTTGACGCGGTAGCTGTTGACCACCGACGACTCGAACGTATCTTCGTCCGGCGGCAGCGACAGCGTCCGCGCCATACCGTGGCGCTCCAGGATGAGCGAGCGTGTCGGTACCCAGATGCGCTCGTCGACGTCGAGGTCTGAAAAGAGGTCGCTGAGGTAGTCCTGAATGCGCTGGTCGGCCGGGCACAGGTGGTCCCTCAGGAGGCGGTTTTTCTCCGCAACGCTACGCAGCAATGAGCTGCCCATCTTGAGAAACGGAAAGTCCTGCTCTTCCCCGTAGATCGGCTGGCCGAGCGACCGGAGCTTGATGTTCAGATACTCGACGAGCGCGCCGTCTTCGTAGGAGTTGGTTCCGGTCTCGGCGTCGAAGCCGATGCGGGTCTTGAGGTCTGTGCGGTCGTTCTTCATGGTGCCCATCGCAAGTTAGTGGGTGGCAGACACAGGAATAATAGCCCGAGTTTGTGTCGCGAAACATTACCGGTCCATGACGTCGTGCGTGCACCATAACTGAGCAA
>JBCAXP010000491.1:0-3051 GCA_038533995.1 Pseudomonadota bacterium | reverse complement strand
CGTTCTGACTAACGGCAGGTCGACGGCAGGTAGCGATTGTCGACCGTGGTGGCCGCAAACACGGCGGTGTTGCCGCCGCCCGAGGTGCCCATGGGCTGCAGGCCGGTGAGCGCCGGTGAGTTGCCGCAGCGCCAGACGACGCCCAGGTCGTTGGTCTCGTAAGGCGTGAGGTAGAGCGTTTGGCCGGCAATTGAGGCGTTCGCGTCGTTGCCGAAGGTCACCCCAATCCGGCCGTTTTCGATTTCGACGGCCGTGACGTAGTTGCCACTGGTGTCGACAGCGTTTTGCGTCAGACCCGCTGCGGCGCGGTTGTTAGGCGCTTCGCCGCGGTCGATGAAGACCTCGGAGATGCCGGCCTTGGCGTTGGTGGCGACCTGAAGCCCTTCGGCGACCTGCGCACGGATGGTGTAGGTCTGAAAGGCAGTGATGGCCAGTGAGGACAAGATGCCGATGATCGCAACCACGATCATGAGTTCGATCAAAGTGAAGCCGTCCTGGGCTCTCGTCTGATTGTGTCGCTGGGCTTGCATGCGATCCGCACTCCTCTCTCTAGCCACGTGTTGGCGCGTTCCCCGAGACTTCCCACGATGACGCGCATTCCGTTTTATGTCGGGCAGTCTGCCCGGTTTCGTCGCCCCTGTCGCTGTTTGGCGACAAGGCGTCGGGTACCAAAAGGGGCCCCGTAGGGCCCCTCTCGGGGCGGCCACTACGCAAACGCAGCGACCGCCTTCGTCCTGAATCCATTCCCAGGCCGGCGAGCCGGCGCGGGAATGGTGATCAGCAACCGTTCGATTAACGGCAAGCCGACGGCAGGTACTTCGGCTCGACCGACGTGCCAGCAGCAGCCGTCGTAGCCGTGGTGCTCAGAACTGCAACGCCAGCGTTGAAGTTGGCAGCAGCTTCACCGCACAGCCAGGTGATCGAGTCGTCACCCGTAACGTACGGCTGGATGGCCAGCGTTTCGTTCGTGATTCGAGCGTTAGCGTCGTTACCGTAGGTTACGGTGATCGTGCCGTCAGCAACCTGGACCTGCGTGACGTACTTGCCACTCGTGTCCGTTGCGTTCTGCGACATGCCCGAAACCTGACGGTTAGCCGGGGCAATGCCCGTGTTCAGGTAGGTCTCAGAGATCGCCGTCTTGGCTGCAGCTGAGAGGCTCAGGCCTTCAGAAACCTGCGAACGGATCGTGTAGTCCTGGTAGGCGGGAATCGCGATGGCCGCGAGAATGCCGATAATCGCGACAACGATCATCAGTTCGATCAGGGTAAAACCCTTCTGGATGGTCTTCATTACTGTCTCCTGACAAGTAGTCTTGCTATTCAGTCGTTTCCGCGGCGTTTCCGCCCGTCGCTGGGTAGGGAGCAAGGCCTGTGCCAGAATTGCGAAGCCGGCTATAAAGCGCTGAAAAATAAGTCGAATTATTTTCAAATGTGCGCCGTTTCACAGTTTGAATGCGGCTCAAAACGGCGACTTCGTGCGTTTCTCGTGTCACAGGCTGACAATTTTTGTCAGCTTCTGCCAATGAGCGTTAGCGCACGGCGACAGGCGCGGGCGCGTTATTCGATATTGAGCTTCTTGATGCGGTAGCGCAGCTGGCGGAAGGTCAGGCCCAACAGTTTGGCGGCCGCTGTCTTGTTATAGCGGGTTTGCTCGAGTGCCTCGACGATCGCCTGGCGCTCGACGTCCTCGAGCTGCGGCGTGAGCGGACCTGCTTTGACGTTGCCTCCGGCGGCGCGCGCTGGGTCTGCGGCCACGTCGTTACGCAGCGGCTCGGCAGTCTCCAGGCGCAGATCCTTCGCATCCAACACCGCATTGGGACACAGGGTCACAGCGCGCTCGATGATGTTCTCGAGCTCGCGGACATTGCCCGGAAAGCTGTAGTGACGCAGCGTATCCGCCGCGGCATTGCTCAGTGACTTGGCAGGAGCATCGTAGCGACGCGCATACTTAGCCAGAAAGGCCCGTGCAAGCAGCAGGATGTCGTCGCCGCGTTCGCGTAACGGGGGCACGGGTAGCTCGATCACGTTGACGCGGTAATAAAGGTCTTCGCGAAACTTGTGCGCCTTGGAGAGCGCTGCCAGGTCCTGGTGCGTGGCACTCAGGATGCGGACGTCCACGGCAGTCTCGCCTGAGGCGCCCACGGGTCGCACCTTCTTTTCCTGGATCACACGGAGCAGCTTGACCTGCATGGGCAGCGGCAGGTCGGCGATCTCATCCAGAAACAAGGTACCGCCATCGGCGGCCTGGAACAGGCCTTCCTTGTCGCTCACAGCACCGGTGAAGCTGCCTTTGCGGTGGCCGAAAAACTCGCTTTCCATGAGCTCGGGCGGGATGGCGCCGCAGTTTACGGGCACGAATGTGCTGTCACGGCGCCCGCTGGCCTCGTGGATCATGCGTGCGACAAGCTCTTTACCCGTGCCGGACTCACCGCGGATGTGCACAGGCGCCTGGCTGCGCGCGACCCGGGAAATGATGTCGCGCACGGTGTCCATGGCCGTCGATTCGCCCAGCAGACCGTCTTGTGCTGCGGGAACAGCGCCGTCGAGCTGCAGAGCCGTGGCAATGATGTTGCGCAGGTTGTTGAGGTCGAGCGGCTTGGACAGGAAGTCAAACGCACCATTCTTGAGCGCCATGACAGCCGACTCAACGCTACCGTGGGCCGTGATGACCGCCACGGGCAGACCGGGGTGGTGGCCCTGGATCAGGCTCACGAGTTCCAGGCCGTCGCCGTCAGGAAGCCGCATATCGGTGAGGCACAGGTCAAAGCGGTCGTTGCCCAGCGCGTCGCGGGCCCCTGATAGATCCGGCGCGAGTGTCGCCTCGAGGCCCATCGCGTCGGCGGTCATCGATAACAGCTCGCGCAGGTCCGGCTCGTCATCGACGATCAGGAGTCGTTTCTTGCGCTGGCCTTCGTTGCTAGTCATGGGAAATCTGCACCGCTAGGTGCGCGCATCCTAGCAGTTCAAGCACTTAGGCTCACGGACGTAGGTCTCAGCTCGCGCCGCCCCAGCGGGCCGGGTCGGCGAACACGATACTGAGTACGCTGCCGCC
>JBCAXP010000490.1:0-3057 GCA_038533995.1 Pseudomonadota bacterium | reverse complement strand
GACCTGGACGCTGACCGCAGCAAGCTCGCCGGCCTGCTCGGCCGGGACCCGACCGACAACGAGCTGGCCGGGTGCCTGATGTATCCGAAGGTCTTCATGGACTTTGAGAAGCACCTTGAGACCTACGGCGATGTCAGCGTGCTGCCGACGTCCGTATTCTTCTATGGCATGCGTCCGGGCGAGGAGATGACCGTCACGATGCCTGGCGGTTACCAGGTGGTTGTGCGCTACCTTACCGCGGCTGACGCCAACGCAGAGGGCACGCGCCGCCTGTTCTTCGAAATCAACGGGCAGCCAAGTTCCGTGCGGGTTCCCGACCGTTCCCTGGCCTCGGCCGATCGGGTGCGCGAGCGCGCGGACGACAGCAATCCGCGGCACGTTGCCGCGCCCATGCCAGGCCTGATTGCGATGGTAAAGGTCAGCGTGGGTACGACGGTCAAGCAAGGCGACACGCTGATGACTATTGAGGCCATGAAGATGGAGACGGCCATTACCGCCGAGCGCGATGGCAAGGTAGCGCGTATAGTTGCCCCCGTCGGCTCGCAGGTTGATGCAAAGGATCTGCTGATCGAACTGGAATAAGAAACTCCGTCAAAACCTTAATCACGCCAGGAGTACCCGTATGCAGATTGGTGTTCCCAAAGAGGTACACGCGAACGAAAAGCGCGTCGCTACCACGCCCGACGTCATTACCCAACTGAAAAAACTCGGTTTCGAGATTGCCGTCGAAAGCGGCGCGGGCGAGTCGGCGAAGTTCAGCGACGACGCGTACCGTGCAGCGGGTGCAACGGTAATCGAGGATACCCGTGAGCTGTGGTCGAGCAGCGACATCGTGATGAAGGTTCGCGCGCCTGAGCGTCACCCGGCGCTCGGTGTTGATGAGACGGACCTGCTCAAAAGTGGCCAGGTGCTCATCAGCTTCCTGTGGCCGGCGCAGAACCCGGAGATGCTCGAAACGCTAAAGGCCAAGGGCGTGACAGCGCTGGCGATGGACAGCATTCCGCGTATCTCGCGCGCCCAGAAAATGGACGCGCTGAGTTCCATGGCGAACATCGGTGGTTACCGGGCCGTGGTCGAGGCCTCGCAGCATTTCGGGCGCTTTTTCACCGGGCAGATCACCGCGGCGGGCAAGGTGCCGCCGGCAAAGGTAATGATTATCGGCGCAGGCGTCGCTGGCCTTGCCGCCATTGGCGCGGCGAAAAGCATGGGCGCGATCGTACGCGCGTTCGACACTCGCCCTGAAGTGAAAGAGCAGGTCGAGAGCATGGACGCGGAGTTCCTTGAGCTCGACTTCGAGGAAGAGGAAGACGGCGCGGGCGAGGGCGGCTACGCCAAGGTGATGAGCAAGGCGTTCATCGAAGCGGAAATGGCGCTGTTTGCCGCCCAGGCAGAAGAAGTCGACATCATCATCACCACCGCCCTGATTCCGGGCAAGCCGGCGCCGAAGCTGATCACCGCCGAGATGGTCGAGTCGATGGCCGATGGCAGCGTTGTCGTGGACCTTGCGGCCGAGCAGGGCGGCAACTGCGAGCTCACCGAGGCCAACAAGGTTGTGGTCAAGCACGGTGTGACGCTCATCGGCTACACGGATCTGCCAAGCCGCCTCGCCACGCAGGCGAGCCAGCTCTACGGCACGAACCTGCGCCATCTGCTCACCGATATGTGTCCCGAAAAAGACGGCGAGCTTGTCGTGGACATGGAAGACGAGGTAATTCGCGGCGCGACGGTTGTGAACGCCGGCGAAATCACGTGGCCACCGCCGGCGCCCAAGCTGTCGGCGGCGCCGCCGAAGGCTGCACCGGCGCCCGCCCCCGAGCCTGTGGTGGAGGAAGAGGAAAAGCGCAGCCTGCTTGGTCCGCTCGTGACGCTTCTCGTCGGCGGTGCCGCCTTGCTGGGTCTTGGCGCCGTAGCGCCACCGGACTTCATGGCGCACCTCACTGTTTTCGTGCTGGCCTGTTTCGTGGGCTACATGGTGATCTGGAACGTTACGCCGGCGCTGCATACCCCGCTCATGAGCGTCACTAACGCGATCAGCAGCATCATCGTGATCGGCGCGCTGTTGCAGGTGAGTTCATCCGAGGAAGTCATCATGTGGCTTGCGGGCTTCGCGATACTGATAACCAGCATCAACATCGTCGGCGGTTTCGCCGTGACGCAGCGCATGCTGCAGATGTTCCGGAAATAGGGGGGCGGGCGAATGACATTTGGCATCGTAACCGCTGCATACATCTGCGCCACCGTGCTTTTCATTCTCGCGCTCGGGGGGTTAAGCAACCAGGAGACTGCGCGCCGGGGCAACTACTACGGCATGGTTGGCATGGCGCTGGCGCTGGTCGCGACCATTGTCGGCATCGTGACCGCGCACTACACGCTGCTGTTCGGCGCGCTGCTCGCGGGCAGCGCCGTTGGCCTGCTGCTCGCACGGCGCGTTCAGATGACGCAAATGCCAGAGCTGGTCGCCAGCCTGCACAGCCTCGTGGGCCTCGCCGCCGTGGTGGTGGGCTATGCGAACTTCATGGATCCGCACTCGACGCTCACCGGCATCGACAAAACCATACACGACGTCGAAACCTACATCGGTATCCTGATTGGAGCGGTGACGTTTTCCGGTTCCGTGATTGCCTTTGGCAAGCTCAGCGGCCGCGTCGGCGGCAAGCCGCTCCTGCTCCCCGCCAGGCACTTCCTGAACCTGCTGCTGCTGATCGGAACGATCATTCTCGGCGTAATGTTCGTGCAGCAGTCGGCGGTCGGCGAGGGCATGATGCCGCTCGCGATAATGACCGGCATCGCGTTGCTGTTCGGCATCCACATGGTGATGGCGATCGGCGGCGCTGACATGCCGGTCGTGGTGTCCATGCTCAACAGCTACAGCGGCTGGGCGGCGGCGGCCACCGGCTTCATGCTGAGCAACGACCTGCTGATCGTGACCGGCGCGCTCGTCGGCAGCAGCGGCGCCATCCTCAGCTACATCATGTGCCGCGCTATGAACCGCAAGTTCCTGTCGGTGATTGCCGGCGGCTTCGGCACCTCCGGCGGGGCCGTGGCGGCGGACGCGGG
>JBCAXP010000489.1:0-3064 GCA_038533995.1 Pseudomonadota bacterium | reverse complement strand
GTGTAGATCACGTTGGACTTGCGCACACTGACGGTGATGCCGCCATGCACCTGCGCAAGTCCAACGTGATCTACACCGGGGATGTATTCTTCAACGGCGTGTACCCTTACATCGACCTCGGCGCTGGCGGCAGCGTTCGCGGCAACATCGCCGCCCTGAACAAAATTCTCGCGCTGGCCGATGAGGACACCAGGCTCATCCCGGGCCACGGGCCGTTAGGCGACAAGGCCGACCTGCAGGCAGCCACAGACATGCTTGAGGATGCCGCTGAGCGCATCGGTGCACTGATCGACGCGGGACACACGCTTGAAGAGGTGCTGGAGAAAAACCCGCTTGCGGAGTATCACGATGACTGGAACTGGCGGTTTATTTCCACCGAGCGCATGACGCGCACGGTGTATCTCTCGCTCTCTGGCGAGTAACCATAGCCTCAGAGACGGCCCTGTCAGTGGGCCACAGGAATTAGCCGTCTACTCGCAGGAGGGCGAGCCGGCTTCACGTTTCTGGATTTGCGGCCTGCCGGTGACCGACAGGTCAAGTACCCGCGCGCCGTCGTCGCCGCGGATGTCACAGAAGACCAGCTCGCCGGTCGCGGGCTGTCCGCCGATCAGCACTGAAAAGCCGGACGCGTCGTACGTGATGTAGCCCGGCAGATCATCGGAGCGGATCTCCAGGCCCTCGTCCAGCCAGAAGGACGCCTGCAGCACCTCGTCTTCCCCGTCCACGCTTGCATCGTCGTTGGCATTGACAAAGATCAGCAGGCCGTCAGCATTTTCGTCACAGTCCGGCGCGTTGCCCGTGGTGCCGCGGCACACGGTGACACGCGCGTGGCGCTTGATCGCCTCGGAACGCGCGGAGTGCAGGTAAGACACGAGCTGGTTGGTACTTGCCACCATCGCGCTGCTACGCACAGAGCTAATAAAGCTCGGCACGCCCACGCCCAACAGGATGCCAGCTACCGTCACACTCACCATAAGGTCGAGCAAAGAGAATCCGCACGCTTTCATCATTCATAAACGATAACAACAGGCAGATCAGCAAACCTCCAACTGGCTCACAGTTGACGGAATGAAAAGGCTCCGGAAGCACCTTGAACATAACGCGAAACCGCTATTTTCAAAGGGCCAATTCGCTATGTTTCGGGCGCGTCCCGACGAGCGGTCGCTATGCCGCGACGACCGGAAAGGCCAGTGTGTGGCGCATCACAGTGAAATTGTTACGGCATCCCTACACTGGTCTGCGATGAACAGACAAACCCACAGCAGCGGCTTCTCGCTGATCGAAGGCCTCGTCGCACTGACCATCCTTTCCGTTGGCCTGCTCGGCATCAGCACGATGTCAATCCAGTCCATTCGCAACAGCAACGCGGCGCAGCTACGCACCAAGGCGGTCTTCTTCGCCGCCGACATGGCCGATCGCGTTCGCACCAACAAGCTGGCGCTAACGCTGGACCCGGCCGCATACGTAAGCGGGGTCGGGGACAACGGCACCGACGGTGGCTGCACCGACAGCGTCGACGGCGCCGGCAACGTTATTCCCGCTGCCAACGTGTGCACGCCGGTCGAGATGGCCGAGCACGACATCTTTTTGTGGAAGGACCTGGTCACCGACGACCGCAACGGGCTGCCCGGCGCTGAGGCGGCCATCGAGCGCGTAGGCAGCCAGCCCGTGAGACTCACCCTTTCCGTCTTCTGGCAGGAACAGGGCGAGCCGCAGCGTTACGACCTTCGCATGCAGATTCTGCCACCGCCGGCACCTGCCGCACCCTGAACTTAAGGGAATCGACCGAATGAGCCGCAAACACATGCAGGGCTTCAGCCTCGTCGAACTGATGGTCGCAATGCTGATCAGCCTGTTCCTGATTGGCGGCGTCCTCGCCGTCTACTCGCAGGGCCGTGACACGCAAATCGTCAATGAGGCGATTGGCCGCATCCAGGAAAATGCCCGCTTCACCCTGGATGTCCTCGAAAAGGACATCCGCCTGGCTGGTTACTGGGGCATGACCAACGACGCCCAGGTGCTGGAACGGCGCCGCGGCCAGATCGGTGCGCTGGACGACATCGACGACTGTGGCGAACGCTGGTACATCGACGCGAACCTGCCGGTAGAGGCCGGCAACAACGTGAACCCGCTGGGTGCCGCAAGCGCCGACCCCTGCATCGATGACGCCGCGTACCGCGAGAACACCGACGTGCTCGTCGTGCGGCATGCAAGCACGTCTGAGGCAGTGCCGACACCTAACGTTGTGCAGATTCACAGTGACGTAGGCCGCGCGCGTCTGTTCGACGACGGCGTCGTGCCGGGCGGCTTCCCCGCAACGGCCCAGACTTTCAACGTGGTGGCCAACGCCTACTACATCAGCGAGGCCGACGCGATGCAGTGCAGGCTCGCCGTCGGCCTCGGCCCGGGACCGGCCATGGTCGACGAGCAAATCGTTCCTGGCGTCGAAGACTTCCAGGTGCAGTTCGGCATCGACACAGACAGCGACAACACGGCTGACCAGTACGTTAACCCCGGCAACGAGCCCGCCAACTCGAGCATCGTGGCCGTTCGCATCTGGCTGCTGATGCGCTCGGAGTCCGATGAACTCGGCTTCGAAGACAACGGCGTGTACACGTACGCCGACCAGCGCACCGTGCCGGCCGACGGCGACGACGGCCTGAACCGCCGGCGCCTGCTCGTCACCAAGACCATCCAGGTTCGCAACACGCCCGTCGGCCTTGCGCTGTAGCAGAACTTTCTCTTGAGGACATTCCACATGACCCCGAACCCGCGGCTGTCACACGCCCGCCCATTCAAGCAACGCCTGCCGGGACGCCAACGAGGCGCGGCTCTGATCATTGGCCTCGTGCTGCTAATGATGCTCACGGTGCTGACCGTCTCCGGCATGCGTGCAGCCACGCTCGAGATCACGATGGCCGGCAACGTGCAGTATGCGCAGAACGCCTTCCAGGCCGCCGAAACCGGAATCGAGCGGGCGATGGCCGGCGTCGAACTAACGACTGAGGTGCAGCTTGCCGCGCACGACCTGCCGGACACGACGGACTCGGCAGACACCACGACC
>JBCAXP010000488.1:0-3082 GCA_038533995.1 Pseudomonadota bacterium | reverse complement strand
CTACCCATTTCGGGGGCTGGTAGCCGCACTGCTCACTCGGGTAATTGACGAGCGAAATCGGCGCCAGCAACACGGGCACGGCCGATGATGCAGCGACCGCCCTGGCGACTGGATAGTCCGTCAGGTCGGAACAAAACAGGTCGAAGCTCTCCTGCGAGAATGACATGCGAGTTCCATTGGAGATATCGGTGGCATTGATCAGGATTGCAGGGCCATTATCGCGGCCCATGTCCGCAAAGGTCGCACCGTCAAAAAGGTGTTTGTCGAAGTACTCGGCTGCAATATCACCGCGGCCAAAGTAGGGCGACAACAGGCGAGGCCAGTTCCATGGCGCCAGGAAGCGGCGGGTCAGTGCACCTTGCACGTTTTTTCGCAGGAAGCGCGTCTCGAAATCGTCAAAGATCTCCGTGCCGTGCAACCCGAAGTAGGCCGCTGTGACGCTGCCGCCCGACACGGCCGAGACGATATCGATCTCATCAACCAGCCTGCGGGACTGTCCATCGAACTCGACGACACTTTCGGCGAGCACTTCAAGCACGCCGTAGGCCAGCGCGGCCGCGCGGGTGCCACCGCCCGAGAACGTGAGCACGATGACCAGTTCCGTGGAGTCGTCCTCATCCCCCGCGGTCTGCGAAACGCGGTAGCCGGAATCCATGTCGATCGCATGCATTGGCACGTTGCGCGGGAATTGCGCGCAGCCGCCAGCCAGCACGGCAAGGCACAGCCACGTCAGCCGGCGCGCCTGACGACGCAAGGAATCAGCCACGGTCCATCGTGCCCCGCAGGTCGTTTGTTCGCTGTCGAACCATTCCGGCCTTTCGCTGTCTCCAATACACTCAGCAAAGAGCCACCCCAGCGTTCAGGGTGAGAATTTGCCAATTTTTTGCTCATGTTTGCGACTTAGACAGACTACTATGTGGCCTGCGTTCCTGGCGAGGCAAGATCAAGACGTCTAATGGCCCCGCCCACTACAGACTCCCAATCGAGAATTCACCATGAAAAGAACGACATTGACCGCCTGCCTGGCTGCAGCCGGGCTCCTGCTCAACACGGCCGCGCTCCATGCCCAGGATGACGCCGAGCAGAATGCACCGGATCCACGCTGGACCTGGGACCTGACCGACCTGTACGAGTCCGACGACGACTGGGCCGCCGCCCTGGAAGAGGCATTGGCAGGCCTGGAGGATGTGCGAGCGCTCAAGGGCACGTTGTCCAACGGTCCGGAAGCGTTGCTAACTGCCTTTGAGGTGAGCAACCAGTGGTTTCTCACAGGCGCGCGTGTATTCACCTACGCCAGCCTCGGTGCCGATGAGAACCTTGGCGAGCCTCGGGGTCAGGAGCGCCGCCAGCAGGCCCAGCGCATGTTCAGCGAGTACCAGCAGGCGAGCGCCTGGTTCCAGCCGGAAATGATGGCGCTGGGCCGCGAGACGCTGGAGGGCTACATCGACGATTTGCCCGCGCTGCAGGCGTACCGTTTCAACATCGAGGACGCGCTGCGCTATGAGCCGCACACGCTCGGTGACGAAGCCGAAAGCGTCATTGCCGCCGCCGGTCTCATGCAGGCGGCTCCCTTCAATGTTTATGGAATCCTCGCCAACTCGGAGATTCCGTGGCAGACGATTACGCTGAGCACCGGCGAGGAAGCCTTCGTCAACGCGCAGGGTTACAGCCGACATCGCACCTCGCGCGTTCGCGAAGACCGAAAAGCCGTGTTCGATGCTTTCTGGACTACCTGGGGCGAGTTCAAGGGAACAGCCGGCCAGGCGCTGTCCTCACACCTGACGTCGCAGCTGTTCACAACCAACGTGCGCGACTACGAGGACACGCTGACCCGCAACCTGTTCCAGGACAACCTGCCGCGAAGCGTCTACGACGCCCTGGTCAAGGTAACCAACGAAAACCTGTCCTCCCTCCATCGTTACCTGCGACTGAAAGCCCGGGTGCTCGGCCTGGAGGACATGGGTTACGAGGACATCTACGTGTCCATGGTGGAATCGCCGCGGGAATACGGCATCGAAGACACGATTGAGCTCGTCAACAAGGCCGTGGCTCCGCTGGGCGAAGCCTACTCGGACAAGCTCACCAACGCTGCCAGCAAGCGCTGGATGCACGTCTATCCCACCCCGGGCAAGCGCTCGGGCGCCTACATGTCCGGCTTCATCTATGACGAGCACCCCTACATTCTTCTGAACCACCTGGACGACTACAACTCGGTGTCCACCTACGCCCACGAGTGGGGCCATGCGCTGCACAAGGTGCTGGCCAGCGAAACCCAGCCGCAGCACCTGGCGCAGTTTTCGATCTTCACCACCGAGGCGGCAGCCATCGCCAACGAACTGCTGACCCAGAACTACATGCTCAGCAATGCGCAAAGCGATGAAGAGCGGCTCTACTACCTGGGCTATGCCCTGGAGCAGATTCGTTCAACCTTTTTCCGCCAGACCATGTTCAGCGAGTTCGAAGGCGAGATCTACGCTGCGATGGAGCGGGGCGAACCGTTGTCCGGTGACCGCATCACGCAAATCTACGGCGAGATTCAGCGTCGCTACCACGGTGTGGACGAGGGCGTGATGCGCATCGACGAGCTGTACCACAACGAGTGGCTGTTCGTGCCGCACTTCTACTTCAATTTCTACGTGTTCCAGTACAGTACCTCTATCGCGGGTGCGGCGTACTTCACGGAGCAGATCTTAAATGGCGGCCAGGAAGAGCAGGAAAACTACCTTCGCTTTTTGCAGGCAGGCGGATCGAAGCACCCCTACGAACTCTTCCTCGACGCAGGCCTGGACATGGCCTCGCCGGAGCCGTACGAGGCGCTGATCCGTCTCATGGACCGGCTTCTGGATGACTTTGAGGCGACGCTCGATCGCGTGGAGACGGCGAGAGCGGCTGGCGTCGGGGCGGCCGGAAGCAGCGGCCAGTGACCTAACGTCGATGCTCGTTCAGAACACCTGTTCGAATCACGGCTGGAAGTTGCACCTGAGAATCGGCTCTACGACAACATGGAAAGAAACGGATGAAATCTGCTTGCGCTGCTGTCGGACTTGCTGTTTCAGCTCTGGTTGCCACAAGCATTAGCCAT
>JBCAXP010000487.1:0-3116 GCA_038533995.1 Pseudomonadota bacterium | reverse complement strand
CGATCAGGATGCTGGCCTTCGCGAAAGCCTGAATAGGCCACGGCCATAACCTGGTCCTGCAGCAGTGCCGCAGCACCTTGCTGCAGCTCAGTGGGTTGCGTTGCCACGGGTTTATCCTCTGCCGAATACCGGCAGCCGGCCAGCACGAGCACAAGCCCCGTGGTTGCCAGCGCAAGGCGTATTGCTGATGTCATGTTGCTGCTCCATCACTAAATCATCCGCCCAGCGCTTACGCCGCTGGGTGCAGGTAGAACCCGCTTTCCAGGTCCGCGTCGGAATCGCCGCCAACCCATAGTTGAAAGGCACCCGGCTCAACGCGCCACTGGTCGTTGCGGTCGTAAAAGCCCAGGTCGTCCGTGTGCAATTCGAAGCGCACAGTTGCCGTATCGCCGGGCGCAATCGTGACACGCTCGAAGCCCTTGAGTTCGCGTACGGGCCGCGTCACGTTCCCCACGAGGTCACGCACGTAGAGCTGGGCGATCTCGTCACCCCCTCTGGCGCCGTGGTTGGTCACGCGCACGGTAATGGTGAGCGTGTCGCCCACCGACATCTCGTGACGGTCCAAGTGCAGGTCGTGGTACTGGAACCGGCCGTAGGACAGGCCGAAGCCGAACGGAAACAGGGGGCGGTGGCCTGCGTCGAGGTGGTAGGCACTCATGCCGAGCGAGGTTTGCGGGGCCCGCGTGTGCAAGCTGTCAATGTGGGCAACTTGGCCCGGCAGCGGCGGCTTCCCCGACATCTTGTGGTTGTAATAGATGGGCACCTGCCCCACGACACTTGGGAACGTGATCGGCAGCTTGCCCGAGGGCGAGACGTCGCCCAGCAGGACGTCGGCAATCGCGGGGCCGGCCTCAATGCCAGGGTGCCAAGCGTAGAGCAATGCATCGAAGTCGTTGATGACGTTGCTGAGCGTCAGCGGCCGACCGGCCAGAATGACGCCCACCACAGGCTTGCCCGCGGCGCGTACGGCATGCACGAGTTCGCGTTGGGCACCCGGTAGATCGATGTCGGCGCGGCAGTGCGCCTCGCCGGAGAGGATCGACTCTTCGCCGAGTCCCAACACAACCACATCTGCGTCGGCGGCCAATTCACAGGCGGCGGCCAGATCACTCGTGTCACGCGAGCGCGAGTGTTCGAACACGCGCAGATAACTGAGCTCAACGTCATCGCCAAGCTGCTCGCCAAGCGCCTGTCGCAAGGTCACGCTCAACGAGGCATCACCATCGAAAATCCAGGTGCCGAGCTGCTGATACGGCGCATCGGCTAGGGGCCCCAGCAAGGCCACCTTCTTAAGTCGGTCACCATCGAGCGGCAGCAGGTTGTCGTGGTTCTTGAGCAGCACGAGGCTTTGGCGCGCGGCCTCACGCGCCGTCGCCCGCCTGCGCGTCGGGTCGGGCGCGGGTAAGACGTCGTTGTCGACGTAGGGCCGTTTGAACAGGCCGAGCTGAAACTTCACGCGCAGTACATTCGACACGGCGGCATCCAACAGCGCCTCGTCAATATCGTCCGACTCAATGAGTCCTTCGAGATGATGCGCGTAGGCCTCGCCCTGCATTTCGACGTCTACCCCGGCTTCGAACGCCTCGCGAGCTGCCTCGCGGTCGTCGGCTGTAAGACCGTGAATACTGAGCTGACGTACCGAGTCCCAGTCGCTGACAACGAGACCTTCGAAACCCCATTCATCGCGGAGGACCTGGCGCAGCAAGAACCGGCTGGCTGTGCACGGCATGCCATCGATTTCGCTGAACGAGGTCATCAACGAGAGTGCGCCGGCCTCAACCGCAGCTCGGAACGGGCGAAGATGCACGTTGCGTAATTCGTTACGCGGGATATTGGTTGTGTCGTAGTCACGACCCGCATCAACGCCGCCGTAACCTGCGAAGTGTTTGGCACAGGCGGCGATGGCTGTAGGCGCCGACGGATCGTCTGTCTGAAAGCCACGCACCATGGCGGCCGCAAGTTCACTTGCAAGATGCGGGTCTTCGCCCAGGCACTCGGCTACGCGACCCCAGCGCGGGTCTCGCGTGATATCCATCATCGGTGCGAAGGTCCAGTTAATGCCGGCGCGCGCCGCCTCTTCGGCTGCCACGCGGGCACCGGCCAGGACGAGCTCGGGATTCCAGGTGGCGGCCTGCCCCAACGGAATCGGCAATACGTGGCGGAAGCCATGGATCACATCGCGGCCAATAAGCAGCGGAATGCCGAGCCGGCTTTCCTCAACGGCGATGCGTTGCAGCTCGTTGACCACGTTGGGATTGGCGTTGTTGATCACCGAGCCCAGGCCGCCCGCACGCAGGCGCTCGCCCAGGTAATCGGGTGGGTAGCCGTGGCTGCCGTCGAGCTGCACGAGCTGGCCGACCTTCTCGGCCCGCGTCATGGATCCGAGCAGTTCTGCCACACGCTCGCGAACGTCAACGGCGCCCGAAAGCGACGTTTCAAGTGAAGCGCTAATGACAGGTCCCCTGTGTCAGCACGCCGAAACGTGCGTGACTGTCGAGTATGAGCAACGTTTGACAGCGCTGTCAATTTGGGCCAGTGTGCTGGCGGGGAAAGATTGCACGTGTCCTGGGGGGACTTCGCGGCATGGCGGAAGCAGTTCACTACGAAACCCGGCCTGAAGACCGGATTCCGATTTTGCAAAAGCTTGTTTACGGACTGGGCGCGTTCGTAAACAACACGCTGGCAGCCGCCATCGGCGGCATGATCATTGTCCTTAATCTGGGCTTCGGGATGAACCCGGTCCTAGTTGGCTGGCTTGGCGCGCTGCCAAGGCTGACCGATGCACTCACCGACCCGCTCATGGGTTATATCTCGGACAACACCCGGTCCAAGTGGGGTCGCAGGCGCCCCTACATATTTGTTGGGGCAATCGGAGCAGGCGTGGTATTCGCGCTGCTTTGGCAATTGCCGGTGGGCAAAACCGAAAGCTGGTACTTCTGGTACTTCCTTGCCGGATCATTTGTCTTTTTCCTCGCTTACACGATTTACGCGACGCCGTGGGTTGCGCTGGGCTACGAGCTGACACCGGATTACCACGAACGCACGCGTCTGATGGGCGTGCAGAATTTCATCGGCAACCTCGCGTATTTGGTCTCCCCCTACTTCCTGGCGATCAT
>JBCAXP010000486.1:0-3120 GCA_038533995.1 Pseudomonadota bacterium | reverse complement strand
GTGCTCGCTGCCGCGCTCGGCCCACTCTTCAGGAGTCTTTGGAAATTCCCTTTGCATGAGCCGGACTGCGAGTCGGGCCTGGCCGCGGTTATGCCGCTGGAATTCACGTTTGCAATCGTCCGGGAAACCGCGCATGGTGATGATGCGATGCAAAGGGAATTTCCAAAGACTCCTGAAGAGTGGGCCGAGCGCGGCAGCGAGCACCTGCCGGGGCACCTTGGAATCGTGTTCGATAAAGTCGAGACGAAGGAAGTCGTTGGCCGCTTCACAGTGCGTCAGCACCTGATGGCGTGGAACGGTTTTTTGCACGCCGGCTCGGTAGTTACGCTGGCAGACACTTGCGCCGGCTATGGCACGATTCGCTCGCTGCCGGACGGCGCGTCAGGTTTCACGACGATCAACCTGACGTCCAGCTTTCTCGGCACCGCGCGCGAGGGCGACGTGGTGTGCGTCGCCACGCCGATTCACCAGGGCCGCACTACCCAGGTGTGGGACGCCGTCGTGCGCTCTGTGGAAAGCGACAAGCGCATGGCGCACTTTCGCTGTACGCAGATGATTCTCTGGCCGCGCTAGCCGGCCCGCGCTCCAACCCGAAACCAAAACGCAATACGTACAAGTCACAGGCATTTCCCGCCGTGACAGCGCGCTCGCCGTGGTAGCCAGCAGCTACACTTGGCGGCGGGCCACTTTCGTGCCCGCGTCTCCCACAGGTCAGGAGGATGCAACACTCCACCATGCCATTGACCGGTACATTGCAGCGTACGATCTGCCTGGCCGCGTTCGTGGCTCTCGCCGCCGTGGCGCGCGTCGCGGTAGCTCAGGACAACGAGTGCGCCGAGTGCCACGAAGAGGTTGTGCACCAGTCCGAACCGCACAGGGAGGTGGCCTGCTCGGAGTGCCATACCAACGTCACCGAGGAACACGACGACGACGACCTTGAGCCGCTCACCGACGCCGAAGCATGTGGTGATTGCCACCGCCGTGATATTCGGACGCTCGGCCGCAGCGTGCACGATGGCGAGGCCGCCTGCGGCGAGTGCCACGGCGATCCCCATTCGATGCATGCCGCCGCCGACCCGGCTTCCGCAATGTCGCGTGTCAACCAGGTCGAGAACTGTGGTGAATGCCACACGGAGCCGGACGGACTCATCGACGGCTTCCGCACCAGCGTGCACGGTCATGGGCTGCTGAAGGCTGGTTTGTCTGGCTCGGCGAGCTGCGTCGATTGCCACGGCGCGCACAACATGAAGCCGCTGACTTCCGACCAGGCGCTGACCTCCCACAAGAACGCACCTGAGATGTGCGGTGAATGCCACGGCCTGCTCGTTGCCGACTGGGTCGCGTTGAGTGCCCACGGTATGGGTTGGGACGAGGGCAACGAGGAGGTGCCGGTGTGCACCGCCTGCCATACGTCTCACGGTGTCGCGGAGCCAGGTACCGCCGAGCATCGTCTTGGCTCGACGGTGATTTGCGGCGATTGCCACGAAGACTACCTGGAGACTTACCGCCACAGTTTCCATGGCAAGAGTAACCAGCTCGGCTTTGTAGCGGGTGCCACCTGCGCAGACTGCCACACGCCTCACAAGAACCTGCCCGCGGAGAATCCGCAGTCGAGCGTGCACCCTGACAACCTCGTCGCCCTGTGTGGCACCTGCCATGAAGGCGCAACGGCGTCGTTCGTGGCCTTTGAGCCGCATAATGACCCCTCGGATCCGGACGATAACTTCAAGGTGTACGTGGTGTTTGTCGCCATGACCGCGCTGCTGCTCGGCGTGTTCGTGTTCTTCGGCCTGCATGACCTGCTGTGGTTGCAGCGCACGCTCGTCGGCGCCTTGCGTGGCGAATTCAAGGGCCACAGGGATGGCGAGGGCCAGTACATCCGGCGCTTCTCGAAGGCGAACATTCATCTGCACCTGGCCGTCATCGTGACCTTCCTCGCGCTGGCGCTCACCGGGCTTCCGCTGAAATTCGCCAGCGCTCCGTGGGCGCAAACGCTCATCAACCTGCTCGGGGGTATCGAGGTGTCGACGCTCATCCACCGGGCCGCCGGCGTTGGCACCTTTGCCTACGCGATCTACCATCTTGGAAACCTGTTTATTCGGTGGGCGCTTCGCCGTGAAGAAGGAATGTTCTGGGGGCCGAACTCGATGGTGCCGCAGCCGCGGGACGTCATGGACGTGTTCGCCAATTTCCGGTACTTCCTGTATCTCGGGGACCGGCCGCCGCAGGATCGCTGGAATTACATTGAGAAGTTCGACTACCTCGCGGTGTTCTGGGGTGTGATGATTATCGGCTTGTCAGGCCTCATGCTCTGGTTCCCGCTGGCCGCGACCGCCG
Source organism: Pseudomonadota bacterium (assembly GCA_038533995.1). Classification (GTDB taxonomy): domain Bacteria; phylum Pseudomonadota; class Gammaproteobacteria; order Steroidobacterales; family JBCAXP01; genus JBCAXP01. The sequence continues at coordinate 783 of JBCAXP010000486.1, read as the reverse complement.
TTGTGCCGGGCTGGGTGCTGAACGCTGCGTATGTTGTGCACAGCGACGAGGCCCTGCTCGCCACCGGCTTTATTTTCTTCTTCCACTTCTTCCATACGCACCTGCGCCCGGAGAGCTTCCCGATGGACACGGTAATTTTCACCGGCAAGCTGTCGCTGGAACGTTTCAAGATCGAGCGGCCGATCGAATTTCAGCGCCTGGTAGACAACGGAGAACTGGACAGTTATCTCGTTGACCCGCCGACGCCCACGGAGCGTCGGCGGGCATACCTGTGGGGCAGCGTGTTCCTGGCCGTTGGCCTGGCGCTGGCCGTCGGCATTGTCTGGGCGCTGCTCGCCGACTTCCTGGGCTAGGAGCTACGCCAACCGGTTTTTCTGTGACGACCGGCGACTCGGCGGCTCACCGAAGCGTCTCGAGTACTCCCTGCTTCGGGCTCTTGTAGCCTACCTCGTACGCGACCGTTGCCACCGGCAGGCACTCCTCAACGAGAAGGCGGCGGGCCTCTATCAGGCGAAGTTCCTTTTGAAACTGCTTCGGCGTCGTTCTTGTGACTTCGCGAAAGTGGGTGTGAAACGAAGTGAGGCCCATGCCCGCGATTTTTGCCAATTGGTCGATTGTAGCGGCATCACGATAGTTTCTTCGCAGGTACTCGATGGCGCGCGTTATCTTCCCGCGGTGGTTGCCCATGCTGAGAAGGTATCGAATCATCAGTCCATGATGGGCTTTCAGGGCGCGGTAGTGCAGCTCTTCACGAATGACAGGCGCCATGATGTCCTTGTCGAC
>JBCAXP010000485.1:0-3128 GCA_038533995.1 Pseudomonadota bacterium | reverse complement strand
CAGGTAGTTCACAAGATCGCGGATCACTTCCCACGCGGCAGAACCTGGCCCGACGATCATGCCGGCCTGCAGCTCCACTACCGGGGAGTCAGCCTCACGAAGAATACGGCCCGTTTCCAGCCGCGCCTGCAGGTGTTGAGACTTTGGATGCTCCGGCGACAGGCCGCCAAGGTAAACAATGCGAGACACACCAGCGGCATTCGCGGCAGCGACAAGGTTTGTCGCGCCCTGGCGCTCCAGCTCCGCGAAGTTGCCGCCGGCCGCCATGCAGTGCACGAGGTAAAACACGACGTCGGCGCCGGCCAGTGCCTGCTCGAGAGATGCCTGGTCCAGGATGTCGGCCTGCACGAGTTCAACGCCCTGCCACTCGCGTGCCGCCAGTACCTCGGTGTTGCGCGACGATGCAGTGACTTGCCAGCCTTCGGCAACCAGGCGCGGGACGAGATGCGTGCCGATGTATCCGCTAGCTCCGATGACGGCAGCTCGACGCGGTGAGGGTTGGGCTGCCATCTAGGCAATAACTCCAATGACGGCGGCTCTGCTTAGCGAGGATTGGGCAGCCACGTCGTCATCCATGAGATTGATGGTACCGCCGCGCCGCAACGGCTGCCATCGCGGCTTCGGATTGGTTTATTCGGCAGAGTCAGCCGAAGCGGGGCCGTCGATTCTATGCGCTTCCGCCTTCAGTTCGCGAAGGGTGGCTTCGTCCAGAATGGTTTCGAGGAGTTCGCCCACGGTGCAGTGCGCCTCGATGGGATGGCGCAGATTGCAGTCGAGGTTGATCCGGTACGAGTTCCGCCGGCCCTCCTTCTCCCGGACCAGGATGCCGGCGTCAACCAGCTGGGAAACAAGGCGCAGGGCCGTCCGCTCGGTAATTCCGACGCGCGCGGCGACGTCTCGAAGGCGTGCATGCCTGTTGCCTGCCAGGCAAACCAGGACGTGGGCGTGGTTGCTGAAGAACGTCCATTCTGGCAGCGGGAAGCTCATCGGTCGGCGCTCGCGGTTGGGGAGACCGCGAGAGCGTACGCAGAATGTAATATGAAATCAATATCATGTATTCAAAAACCGGTATTTTCCTTCGCTAATTTGCGAGGCATTCGGGCGGCAAATTTTGACACATCGGAAAAAACGAAGGAAAAGAGAGATTAAATCGGGTGGTTCGACGTTATCCGGTGGGGCACCATCAAAAGCTGGCGGAAGTTTCCGGCTGCACAGGGCAGCGCAAGGAGCAAGAGCATCATGATGAACGTCGAGCATCTCGGGCAATATCGGGTCAAAAGCGCGGCCCCGGGTCGGGAAGGCGACGCGGTAAGGCGGCTGCCGGGGCCATACTCCGGCGGGCTGGCGGTGGGCCTGCTGGCGAACGCCGTTGGTGGGCGGAAGATGCGCAAGTTTGCAAGAGCCGCCGCCAGGCTGGGTGGCGCCGCCGCGATCGGCGGCCTCGCCTGGCGGGCATACAACCGCTTCCGCGGCGGGGACTCCGCCGAGGACAGCTTGAGCAGGCAGGCGATGCCGATCAGCTGGCAATACCTGGCTGAAGCGCAGTTCATTCCGACCGAGGCCCGTGAGACGGAGGTGCTGGAACTGCTGATTCTGCGCGCGATCATCGCTGCGGCAAATGCGGATGGCCTGATTGACTGGCGCGAGCGTATGTTGATCCTGTCGCGCGTCGAAGCCATGAACGCGTCTGCCTGCGAAAAGGAATTTCTGTCGGACGAGATCGAATCACCGATGTCTTATAAGGAACTTGCTGGCCTCGCGCGTACGCCAGAGCTTGCGGCAAAAATCTACGCCGCCTCGCTCATGCCGCTCGACTCCGAATCACAGGAATCCAGGGCCTACCTCGGCGCGCTCGCTCAGTCGATGGGCCTTCCCCTCGGGCTGGTGCGTGAATTGGATCGCGATGCTGACGTGCTCAACGCCGAGACGAGAAGCGCGGCCGTTGCGTAGGCGGCGCGCGCAACGGGCCTGTACAGGGCCGCCACAGTGCCACCAAGGAGGCGCACGTCCCTGTGCGAAGGCTAGTCCCCCGAAGGTTTCAGGCGCTGCTCAGAAGCCAACAGCACTTACGGAGCTGCCTGAATCCGCGTCCGTCGCGGCCTGCAGGTCCCGCAGCGACATCCTGTCAATGCGTTGTTGCTTGTTTACGGTGCGCTTGACTGCGCGACGGGTACGTCGGGCGGCCTGCGTCATCGTTGTATACAAATCCTCGCCGGTGGCTTCCACAGCCACCGACTGGCGTGCGCGAAGACGCACATGGACCACGACGCGCTTGTCGGCGCCGCCCTTGCCTGCGTTGACGTCCCGAAGAAAGACATCGGCGTCAACGACGTTGTGGTCAAAAGCACGCAATGCCTGGCGCATCCGCTCCCTGGTGTGCGAAGCAATGGCATCGGTAACAGCAAAATCACTCGCGCGAATGGATACGTTCATTGGCAACTCCGTTGTGAACACTGCCTGGTCATCGTAGCAGCATGACAAGCATTCAACGGACGTTTTACCCGGGAGCAAGCGACGGAATTTCCGAACTGGAAATCCCGGCCGGACCTGCCCACCAAGAAAAATGGAGAAAAACATGCGACACCTGAACTACAGTCACTTGCAATACTTTTGGGTTGTCGCAAGAGAAGGCAGCATTGCCAAGGCGGCCGAGGTGCTACACCTGACGCCGCAAACCATTAGCGGCCAGCTCAAGCTCCTTGAAAGCGCTATCGGCGAGCCGCTGTTCGACCGGGTTGGCCGGCGCCTGGTGCTTACCGACAAGGGGCAGGTGGTGCTCAGCTACGCCGATGAGATTTTTGCCATCGGGTCGGAACTTGCCAACGTGGTGCGTGGCAGCCAGCCGGGCATGCCGCAGGTCGTGGTGATCGGCGTTGTGAGCTCGATGGCGAAGCTCATCGGCGAACGCATCATTGCGCCGGTGCTGCAAAAGAAAAACCCGCCACGCATTCGGTGCGTGGAGGCGCCGCTCGAACACCTGCTTGGCGAACTCGCGGTGCATCGCCTCGACATGGTTGTGTCTGACCAGCCGATGATTCCCGGTCTCAGCCTGCGGGTATACAACCACCTGCTCGGAGAGAGCGGACTGACGGTTTTCGCCCGTGCCGAAGAGGCCGAGCAGTACCGCG
>JBCAXP010000484.1:0-3149 GCA_038533995.1 Pseudomonadota bacterium | reverse complement strand
AGTCGGCTAAGCTACCGTCGTCACAGCGAATCTCGGGGCAATCGACAGCTTTTTTCGTGGCCGGGCTGAACATAACGCCGATGGTGGGAACTTTTTTGGCGAAACCCGTGGCAGCACAGGCGTCGGACTGCTAAAGTCCGGGGATGGCAATCGCACGAGGCGATGCCTTTAGGCTTAGTCTTTCCGGAGTGAAAGCACCCGACGAAGAACAACAGTACCGGGGGCCGATGCTGGGGAGTCTATTCCGAAGACATGTCACGACACGAATCCTTGCAAGGGGGGATAGAATAAGTGCTTACTACAAATAAACGATGGAACCTGCTGAAAAGCATGACGCTGTGCGCGTCTGCCGCAGTGATGCTCGCGAGCGGCGCCGCCGTCGCCGGTAAAGCTACGGACCGGCTCTCTGCGAATAGCAGCAAGCTGGATCACGCCCGCGCTGCCCTTCTGGGCAACGCCGGCACTGCCCTCCGGGGTGGCCTGTGTGGCAACTCGATTCTCGACGCCGGCGAACAGTGCGATGATGGCAACTCCGTGGCTGGTGACGGCTGCTCTGACACCTGCCAGATTGAAGCTGGCTTCGAGTGCACGCTGCCCGTTCCGCCCGTCACCGAAAACGGCGTGACCGACGGTGGCTTTGAAGGTGGCACGCCTAACGCAGCCTGGACCGAGTTCTCGGCAACGTTTGGCACCCCGCTCTGCGACGTGGCAGGCTGCGGCACCGGTACCGGTACAGGCCCTGACACGGGCGCCTTCTGGGCATGGTTCGGCGGCATCGCCGCTGCCGAGAGCGGCTCGGTCGAGCAGTCGGTAACGATCAACAGCGACGACACTGAGCTCACCTTCCGCCGTGAAGCCATCATCTGCGACAGCGCCGCTGACTTCATGCGCCTGACGATCGACGGCAACACCGAGTTCGAAATGTTCGGTGACGACGCCATCTGCGGCGTGCTCGGCTACGAGACGGTAACGATCGACATCACCGCCTACGCGGACGATGCGGCTCACACCATTCTGTTCGAGTCGTCGATCTTCGCGACCAACGGCGCCGGCACGAACTTCTTCCTGGACAACGTGTCCATTGCCCGTGGCTCCATCAGCCCGCCCGAGCCGAGTGTGTGCACCGAGCTGCCGGACGTGTGCTCGAGCGAAGACTTCGAAGATGGGCTGGACGGCATAACTCTGTTCAACGACGGCGCGATCGCGCTTGACTGGGGCACCACCGACGACGGCGTTTGCGGTTCTGTGAACGGTCCTGCTGGCAACTTCGCCGGCGCCGGCGTTGGCTCCTGCATCGACTCTGACGCTGCCGGCAACGGCGTCGTCAATGCCTACATGTGTCTGCCGATTGACGCCTCCGGCGTGTCCGATCCCTCACTGGGCTTCGGCGTCAACTTCCAGGTCTTCTCCTCCACCGGCGAAGACGCACTGGAAGTGCTGGTTGGCACTGCAGCCCCGAGCCTGATCAGCATCGGCGGCTACACCTCGGTGTACCTGGCCAGCGATGATGTTGGTGTGTTCGGCGGCGAAGGCGTGTCGGAAAGTGGCGTTGACCTGTCTGCCCTCGCCGGCGGCGCGGGCCACGTGTGCTTCCGCTACAGCGGCGACTTCGACTGGTACGGCCAGATCGACGACGTGGTCGTGAACGGTTCGTCCTGTGGCAGCGCTGACTCTGACGGCGACGGCGTCAACGACGATGTCGACAACTGCATCAACGACGCCAACCCGCTGCAGATCGACAGCAACGGCGACAACATCGGTAACGTGTGTGACGCGGACATCGCAGGCCCGGCTGGCGCCGGCGCCGATGACTGCCAGGTCAATTTCTTCGACCTCGGTCAGATCAAGAACGTGTTCTTCACCACCGATCCTGACGCCGACCTGGTTGGTGCAGGTAATTCCGAGCCGGATGGCCAGGTGAACTTCTTCGACCTCGGTCGTATGAAGGAAGTGTTCTTCAACCCGCCAGGCCCAAGTGCCGCTGGCTGCGATGCTGGCAGCTAAGTAGTACTTTCAGGAGGCTTTAGCTCCTGAGCGAAGGCCCCGCCGCAAGGCGGGGCCTTTTTTGTTGCGGTGGCATTTGTGGGAGCGGCCTTGAATTTGCCCCTGCGTGCCCATAGTGTTCGTTTAAGCGCTATGAAACAGATTCCCCACAGCCACGGCACCATCTACACCACGACCCGCCCGCTCGGCATCCTGGGCACGGTGGCAGCCGCCATCGGCCTTATCATTGCCGCGGTCTTCGGCGCGGTGTTCTTTGTCGCCCTGATGGGCCTCCTGCTGGTCGTCGGCCTGATCGTGGCGGCCCGGGTATGGTGGACGACGCGGGAGCTGCGGGCCGAAATGCGCCGCTCTGGAACAACCCTCAACGACGCCCTTCGCCAGCAGGCCGGCGCCCAGCCGTTTGGCAACCAGGCGCCCGGCGGCAGCGGTGCAGGCAAGCAAGGCGGCCAGACGATCGAGGGCGAATTCCAGGAGGTTGACCGCTAGTGGCGAGCGCCCTGCGGCCGCGCCGGTACCCGGCGCTGGCGCTTCTGCTCAGTCTCGCGCTGCTTGCCGGCTGCGCTCAGACAACGGTAGTCCCCGAAAGCGCTGACAGCAGCGCAAGCAGCGTCGATAACACGGTCACCACCGTCCTTCTCGTGCGCCACGCGGAGAAAGCCGCGAACCAGGGCCACGACCCCGAACTTACCGCCACCGGCCATCAGCGTGCAGCGCGCCTGGCCTCGATGCTGGCGGACCTGTCGCCCGACATCATTTTCGCAACGCAGTTCAAACGCACCCAGCAAACGGTGGCGCCGCTTGCCAAGTCGGCCGGGCTTGACGTCACAACGGTGCAGGCGGCGGACATCGATTCACTGGCACAACGGATTCGCGAGCAGCACGCGGGCGACACTGTAGTGATCGCCGCTCACAGCAATACGGTGCCGGCAATTATTGAGGCTCTCGGGAGCGAGCCTGTCCCGGCGATCCCGGAGAGCGAGTACACCAATCTGTACATCGTGTCACTGCCCGCGACGGGCATCGGCAAGACGACGCGCCTGCACTTCCCCGCCCAGTGAAGCTCCCCGTCAGGGCTTGATCAGAACGCCGTTCCAGAAGGCCACCCGGTCCTTGATGGGCGCCGCCGCGGCTGACGGCTCCGGGTA
>JBCAXP010000483.1:0-3195 GCA_038533995.1 Pseudomonadota bacterium | reverse complement strand
CGGCGTCATGGGGCTGCCGCTCTACGAGACGGCGAGCCTGTTGCAGGCGGCGGGCGTGTCGCTGCCGCTGGGCGCCGCGGTGCTGGCAGAGCGTTAAGCGCGTCGCATGAATGCTGTCATGAAAGCCTCGGTATGAAGGAAGAAATCCTGATCAATGCCACGGCCCGGGAAACCCGGGCGGCGCGCCTGCAAAACGGTGTACTGCAGGAAATCTACATCGACCGTGCCAGTCGCAGGGGCCTGGTCAGCAGCATCTACAAGGGGCGGGTGTCGCGCGTGCTTCCCGGCATGCAGGCAGCCTTCATCGATATTGGCCTGGAGCGCACCGCGTTTCTTCATGCCTCCGACATTGCGCAAACCGAAACCGGTGATGGCGACAGCGCCCGAACAGAGAACATCCGCGACCTGATTGTCGAAGGTAGCGAGGTGCTCGTGCAGGTGCTGAAAGACCCGCTCGGCACGAAGGGCGCGCGGCTTACAACGTACATCACGGTACCGTCGCGCTTTCTCGTGTTCATGCCAAAGGGCGAGGGCGTTGGTGTGTCTACACGTATCGACGACGAACAGGAACGCCAGCGCCTGCGCGGCATCGTGGACACGCTGCTCGAGGAAGACGCACCCGGCGGCTGGATTGTGCGTACCGCGGCGGAAGGCGCCAGCGCCGAGGCGGTGCGCGCCGACATGCTGTTTCTGCGAAAACTGTGGGGTGTCATCAACGAGAAGGCCTTGCGCGCCAAGCCGGGTCGCCTGGTGTATGCCGACCTGCCGCTGCCGCTGCGCATCCTTCGGGATGTGCTCGGCGATGACGTCGAAAACATCAAGGTCGACGACCAGGAAACTTTCGACAACATGACGGAATTCGTCAGCGTGTTCATGCCGCAGATCGCGGACATCGTCGAACTGTATAACGGCCAGCGGCCAATCTTCGATTTGCACAACGTCGAGGACGAACTGCAGAAGGCGCTGGATCGCAAGGCGTCGCTGAAGTCCGGTGGCTACCTGATCATCGACCAGACGGAAGCGATGACGACTATCGACGTCAACACCGGCGCGTACGTTGGTTTCCGCAATCTCGAGGAAACCATTTTCAAGACCAACCTGGAGGCGGCGCAGGCCATCGCGCGGCAGATTCGCCTGCGCAATCTCGGCGGCATGATCATTCTCGATTTCATCGACATGATCGACGAAGAGCACCGCAAGCAGGTGCTGCAGGCGCTGCAGCGGTACCTGGCCAACGATCCCGCAAAGACGCACATCTGCGACGTCTCCGCGCTCGGCCTCGTGGAAATGACGCGCAAGCGCACGCGCGACAGCCTCGAACACCTGCTGTGCGCGCCCTGCCCGATGTGCGAGGGCCGCGGCACCGTCAAAACCCCGGAAACGGTGTGCTACGAGATCTTCCGCGACATCGTGCGCCAGTCACGAGAGTTTGATTTCCAGGAGTTCATGATTCTCGCCCACCAGGACGTGATTGAGCTGCTGCTGGACGAGGAATCGGGGAGCCTGGCGGAGCTCGAGGAGCAGACCGGCAAACCCATCCGGCTGCAGACCGAGGCGTTGTACAATCGTGATCAGTTCGACCTGGTGCTGATGTAGTGGCATTTTCCGGCGCATACGTTGTCTATCTCAGCAATGACGATTGCGTTTTTGCTTCGTGCGGGTGGTTGACGGCGTGAAGCGTTTCTTAAGATTGACCGGGCGCTGCCTCGCGGTGCTAACGGCCGGCACGATCATCCTGCTGGCGCTTGCGGTGGGCCTGTTTCGGCTCATGCTCCCCCTCGTGCCCGAGTATCGCGACCAGATCGAGGCGGCCGCGACGGAGTTCATCGGCCGGCCCGTCGCGCTTGGCAATATCGATGCGCGCTGGCGTTTTGGCGGGCCCGAACTCACGTTTACCGATACCACCGTCTACACACCGGACGGCACTGAAGTGCTGGCACACGCCGATCGTGCCAGCGTTGGCCTGAGCCTCCTGCACTACGTGCGGACGCGCCAGCTGCGTCCCGGCCGGGTCACCTTCGAGGGCATGAAGGTCAACATCGTTCGCACCAAGGACAATCGCTTTTTCCTGTCCGGCCGGCAGGTGTGGCCGTCCACAGGCGAAGCGGGCGAATTGCCAATCGGCGTGTTCTCGCTGCGCGACACCACGCTGACGTACGCCGATGCGGCGCTGTCCACCGGTCCGCGGGTCTTCAGCCAGATCGACGTGGACCTGGAAATTGAGAAGGATTCCGTCGAACTCGAGGGGAGCACCGAGTTGCCGACGGGCCTTGGCGGAGACATCGAGTTTTCTGCCCGCGCCGACGGAGACCTGGCAGAGTTTGCCTCGGTGGCGTGGGAGGCGAGCGTCAACGGCGAGGCCATTGAGCTTGGTGGCTGGGGTTCGCTGCTGCGTGACTCGCTCGGTGCTATCACCGCCGGGCAGGGCGACGTTGAGCTCAGCGGCCGGTTCCGCGGCGCCAGCCCGCGCAAGCTGAATGCACAGGTCGATATTAATAATCTTGCGCTGGCTGTGCCGGAGCAAGGCACAGCCGCCTACTCGCGCCTTGCGGCCCGCGTGGAATGGGACGGCCAGCCGGCGGCGTGGCAGGCCTTTGCCCGGGATGTTCAGATTGTGCGCAACGGCGATCAGTGGACAGCCGACACCTGGCGCTTTGAATACGGCGACGCCGAAGACAGTTCGGTGCTTTATGCGACCGCGGATTTCGTTCGCGCTGAAGACATCGTGCCGCTGGTTGCGTTGGCCCCTGATGCGGACTGGAAAACGCAACTGCTCCAGCTCGACGTGGAAGGCGATCTTCGCGACCTGGAGGCGAGCAGCGCGCGCACGGGTGACGTTCAGCGCCGCTACCTGCTTCGCGGCGGCTTTGAAGGGCTGGGCTGGGCCGCCAGCGACAAGATTCCGGGTGCGCGCGGCATCAACGCTATGCTGCGAATGGACGAACGCAGCGGTCACCTCGAACTTACGCCGGCACCGGTCGACATCGCGCTCAATCAACTGTTTGAGCAGCCGCTCCCGGCGGCCAGCCTGTATGGCACTGTCATCTGGCGCAAGGGCACCGCCGGCTGGCGGATTCTGAGCGACAACCTGCGCTTCGACACGGACGCCTTCGAGTCGCGCACGAACTTTGAACTGCAGGTGCCGCAGGACGGCACGTCCAGCTCAAGAACCGGGGACGTGCCGTCCTGCGGCAC
>JBCAXP010000482.1:0-3206 GCA_038533995.1 Pseudomonadota bacterium | reverse complement strand
TTCGAGGTGTCCAAGGTTATCGTCGGCAGCGTTGCGCTGGTGGCCAGCGGCCTCATCATGCTGACCTCTAGTTTGTACCTTGCCGTGGCGACACTGACAGCGTGAGTCCCTGCACACCGGTTACCTTGACACGCTGACCTTTGATAACCGGCGACGTGCTTGTGGCCTTCCACAATTCTCCGTCCACGAACACCATGCCGGTTTGCTCGAAGTCCTCCTCGACTTCTGCCAGCGAACCCAACAGGTGCTCCTGCCCGCTGACGACCGGCCGCCTGCGACTGCGAAGCGCAAACGCAATGGTCAGCATGATGAGGCCGCTGGCCACCAGCGCAACGCTGCCGACGATAACCTTGGACACCTCGAAGCCCGGCACGTCCGTGTCCATGAGTATGATCGAACCGATCACGAACGATATCACTCCGCCAATGCCCAGGACGCCGAAGCTCGGCGCGAACATCTCCGCCGTCATTAGAATCACGCCGAGAAGCACAAGCGCAAGCCCCGCGTAATTGACGGACAGCACCTGGAAGGCGAACAGTGCAAGCAGCAGTGCGATGCCGCCAATGACACCGGGCACCAGGGCGCCCGGGTTGTAGCCCTCGAACAGAAGCCCGTAAATGCCCACCATCATGAGCAGGTAGGCAACGTTGGGGTTGGTTATCGTTGCCAGCAGCTTCACGCGCCAGTCTGGTTCCTGGCGTTCCAACACGAGCCCCTGCGTCTGCAGGGTGAGCTCTCCGTCGGAAAGGCCAACGGTGCGCCCGTCGATCTGCTCGAGCAGGTCGTCGATGCTGGTCGCTATCACGTCGACAACATTGAGTTCGAGGGCTTTCTCTGCCGACAGGCTGGCCGCGTCGCGCACCGCGAGCTCTGCCCACTCCGCATTGCGCCCGCGCAATTCAGCGAGGCTGCGAATGTAGGCGATAGCGTCGTTGAGGGCCTTGCGTTCGCTGGCGGTGGCAGGTGCCGGTACAGCGGTACCTTCATCCTGTGGCTGCTCGGCCTCGCCTTCGCTCTGCTCACCTTCACCGTCCTCCCCGGACGGCTTTGTGACCGGGTTGAAGCGATCGGTGGGCCGTGGCGGGGAGGGTGCGCCCATCTGAATGGGAGTGGCGGCGCCCACATTGGTGCCGGGCGCCATGGCGGCGACGTGGCTGGCGTACAGCAGGTAGGTGCCGGCGCTTGCGGCATGGGAGCCGCTGGGCGACACGAACGTGGCCACCGGCACGTCGGAGGCGATGATGCTCTTGATCATGTCGCGCATGGACGATACGAGCCCGCCGGGCGTGTCGAGCAGCAGGATAACGAGCCGCGCGTTCTGATCGTTGGCTTGCTCGATGCCACGCTGCAGGTAGTCGCTCGTGGCAGGGCCTATGGCGTCGGCAATTGTCAGCACCAGCGCGGTGCCGCCGGCGGAAGGCTGCGTCGACTCTTCCGTGTCTGCCGGGGTGTCGGAAGGGGCAGCCAGGAAGAGCAGCGCCAGCAGCGCCGCAACGACAAGGCCGCAGGCGCGGGCTCGCCGCTCTCGCATCGCGTCCCGCAGGGGCGCTTCGGCAGCAGGGCTCATAGTCTTGATGATAGCAAGAAAGCCGTGCTTTCCCGAACTGGCCCGCTATACTTGCGGCCCGCTCGGCTAACCCGTGGAGGCAGCGAGACCATGCTCAGAATATTCAGCACCGGCGGCACTATCGACAAGGTGTACTTCGATGAGAAAAGCGCGTACGAGGTGGGTGAGCCGCTGATTCACCACATTCTCAACGAGGCCCAGGTGACGCTGGACTACGCTGTGACGCCCCTGATGCGCAAGGACAGCCTCGAACTCACCGATGAGGACCGTCAGACCATCTGCAAGGCCGTGGTGGAGGCCGAAGAAAAGCACGTCCTGATCACCCACGGCAGCGACACGATGACCGTCACGGGCCAGTCGCTACTGGATGCCGGAATTCCGGCGCTTGGCAAGGTGGTGGTGATTACCGGCGCGCTCGCGCCGGCCATGTTTCGGGATAGCGACGCGCTGTTCAATATCGGGATGGCCTTTGCAGCTGTGCAGGTCGCACAGCCCGGCGTCTACGTTGCCATGAACGGGCAGATATTCCCTGCCGACGGCGTCCGCAAAAACCGGGAGCGCAATCGCTTCGAACGAATCTAGTTGGCGAAGCGCCTGTGGCTTTAATCGTCGTAGCGGTCGGAGCGGCGGCGATTCGTGAGGTCGCGCACGTCGTCCGAAGACACCCTGCCGTCACCGCGCACGGTAATGCTGCCGCTGAGTGTCTCGACGCGAAACGGCGTGTCGCCGCTGCCGACTTCAAGGCGCAGTTCCCGGCCCGGCGCGTAGCGGCTGGTCCGTGCCGACTTCACGCCGTACAGGCTGCGGATATCGCCGCTGAACGATTCCATCAGCACGTCGAGATTGGGTGCGTTGCTGAGACGGATCAGCACGTCTCCACTCACCGTGTGAGCATCCAGGCGGCCGCCCTCGCTTAAGGCGAGGTCTATATCCAGGTCGCCGGAGACCGCTTCGAGGTCTACCCGTTCGAGGTTGGCGTCCAGCACGTCGACATCGCCGCTGACTGCCTCAACGGTCAGGTCGCCGCTGATGTTCCGTAGCAGCACGTCACCGCTGACCACGCCAACCTGCACGCTGTCGGTAATGCCGTCGGCCGACATGTCGACGTCGCCGCTGACGGTGCGAATGACCACGTCCCGGCTGCTGACGTTGGCGTCCACGTCGCCGCTGACGGATTGAAGGCGCACGTCGCCCGAAATGCGGCGAATGTCAACGTCGGCACTCACTGCCGAGGCCAGTACATCGGTATTCACGGGTACGCGAATGTCCAGGCGGCTGCCCTTGGTATTGCGCACCCGGTCGGGCAGGCGCACCTCGATGCGCGTGCGGTCACCGTCCGCGTCGAAAATCAGCTCCTCGGCGCCGTCCCACAGCGTGCCCTCGAGCAGTACCTCGGCCCTGTCCCAGCCGCTGACCGTAATCGACCCGGCCACGTTGGTGACGTCCAGTTCGCCGCCGGATGCCATGCCTGCCCGTTTGGAAATGGGCTGGTCGGCCACGGCCTGCGTACTTGCCAGCAGTGCCAGGACAATGCTTGCTGCTCTGATCATATGTCGACACCTTCCGGCAGTTGGCCGGTAATCTGGTTGAATTGTTGTAGAAGTTCGAGTTGCTGCCTGCTGGTTTCTGTCAGCAGGTG
>JBCAXP010000481.1:0-3216 GCA_038533995.1 Pseudomonadota bacterium | reverse complement strand
ATTCGGCACAAGGTCGGTTGTCTCGAACGCGTCGGTGTTGCGTCGCAGGGTGCTCTCGTCGTCGGCACCGCCGTCGATGTAGTGAAAGATCGGGGACGCAACACCGACGCGTTCGAGACAACCGACCTTGTGCCGAATGTGCTCGCCGGCGTGGACAGCGTGGACCTGTCCACCTCGGTGCTAGGCTGCGACCTGTCGCTGCCGCTGTTTTTCTCACCCACCGCGATGCAGCGACTTTTCCACCACGATGGCGAGCGGGCTATCGCAACGGTGGCAAGTGAGCTGGGCACCCTTTTTGGTGTCTCAACCATCGGCACCCGCAGCATCGAGGAGCTTGGCGGCTATGCCGACGTACCGAAGCTGTTCCAGGTGTACATTCACAATGACCCGGCGCTGACCACTGACCTGATCAATCGCTGCAAGGCGGCAGGCTTCAATGCGCTCGCGCTCACGGTGGACACGATTGTGGCGGGCAACCGCGAGCGCGACTACCTCACCGGCATGACGACGCCGCCAAAACTGACACCGCGCAGCCTGCTGAGCTTCGCCACCCACCCGGGGTGGAGCCTGAACTATCTCGCGCGGGAGAAGTTCGACCTGCCGAACGTGTCACGCTACATCACGTCAGGCTCGAGCATTGCTTCTTCCGTTGTCGACTACATCGACTCGCAAATGAAGCGAAGCATCTCGTGGGACGACGCCGCAGCGATGATCGAGGAATGGGGCGGGCCGTTCGCCGTGAAAGGCGTCATGTCGGTCGACGATGCGAAACGCTGCGTGGACATCGGCGCCTCCGCCATCATGGTGTCGAACCACGGCGGCCGCCAGCTCGACGGCAGCCGCTCGCCGTTCGACCAGCTCGGCGCTATTGCAGATGCCGTTGGCGGTGACATCGAAATCATCCTCGACGGTGGCATTCGCCGCGGCACCCATGTGCTCAAGGCGCTGGCGATGGGCGCCAACGCCTGCTCCGGCGGCCGCATGTACCTGTACGCGCTCGCGGCGGCTGGCACAGCGGGCGTGCGCCGCGCCATGACGTTGCTGCGGGCTGAAATCGAGCGGGACATGCTGCTGATGGGCTGCTCGTCTGTCACCCAGCTCGACCGGCGCATGCTCGCCCGGCGCGAAACCGCTGGCTAGGCAACACGCATCCGACATAACGCGCACGCCCGGTTGCGGTGCCACGGGGCTTTGCGCAGAATGAGTCCAACTCAGCCACCCGGTGTGAAAAAGCAGCGATGACTGCAAAAACAGAACACGTCGGGCCGGAGCAGTGGGCACGAATCCAGGCGATATTTCACGAAGCCCTGGAAATCGCTAGCCTTGAGCTCGATGCCTTTCTTGGCGACGCCTGCGGCGGTGACCGCGTTATCGAGCGTGAAGTGCGCGCGCTGCTTGCGGCGCACAGCGACGCGGGCCCGGAAATCGAGCGCATCATCGGCGACGTCGCGGACGGCGCACTGAGCGGAGACGCCATCGGACCCGGCACCCGCATCGGCCCCTACTCGCTGCTCAAGCCCCTGGGCGAAGGCGGCATGGGCATGGTGTTTCTCGCAGAGCGGGCCGACGACGAGTTTCGCCAGCGCGTCGCGGTCAAGGTCGTCAAGGACCCGGGCCTTGGCGAGGAAATCCTGCAGCGGTTTCGCGCCGAGCGGCAGATTCTCGCCAACCTGAATCACCCGAACATCGCTCGGCTGCTGGACGGCGGCACCGGCGACAACAACCTGCCGTACATTGTCATGGAATACGTCGATGGCGAAAGCATCGACCAGTACTGCGACCGCCACAGGCTGACAACCGCCGAGCGCATCGCGATGTTCCAGAAGGTGTGCTCGGCGGTACACGTTGCCCACCAGAACCTCGTCGTGCATCGCGATCTCAAGCCGTCCAACATCCTGGTTTCGCCAGACGGCGAGCCGAAGCTGCTGGACTTCGGCATCGCCAAGCTGCTGGCCCCGGGCGGTGCTGCCGTGAACCCGGCTGTCACCCGCTTCAACGCCCGCGTACTGACACCGGCGCATGCCAGCCCGGAACAGGTGCAGGGCAAGCCGATAACGACGGCGAGCGACGTCTACTCGCTCGGCGTTTTGCTGTTCCAGATTTTGACCGGCCGCCTGCCCTACCGCGTCGACACCGCCGAGCCGCGGGAACTGGAGCACGCCATTTGCGAAACCCAGGCACCCCGCCCCAGCACCGCGGTGGTCACGTGGCGCGAATCCGCCGAGGCCACTACTGCGCAGGCCCAGGGCGTCGACATTGGCACGGCGCGCAACACATCCATTGAAAGCCTTCACAAGACGCTGGCTGGCGATCTCGACAACATCGTACTGAAGGCACTACGCAAGGAACCGCAGCGGCGTTACGGGTCGGCGCGCGAGCTTTCCGAGGACCTTGGCCGCTACCTGCGCAAGGAACCGGTAAACGCTCGGCCCGAAACCCTGGGCTACATCAGCCGCAAGTTCCTGCAGCGGAACCTGAGCGCCGTCATCGCTGGCGCATCGGTGCTGCTTCTCATTGCCGGCCTGGTGACGTTCTACACAATCCAGCTTGCGGCCGAGCGCGATGCGGCCCGCACCGAAGCCGCCAAGGCCGACGAGATCGCGGCTTTCATGATGGACATGTTCGCCGTGTCCGATCCGTCTGAGTCCCGCGGCCAGACCATCACCGCGCGCGAACTGCTCGACGAGGGCGCGGCGCGCGTGAGCCTGGAACTGGCGGACCAGCCGGAAGTGCAGGCCCGAATGATGAACGTGATCGGCAGCGTGTACTCGCGCCTGGCGTTGTATGACGATGCGTATGCGCTGCTGTCGGAGGCGCTGGAGATTCGTAAGGCAACGCTCGGCAGCAGCCACCCGGACACGCTGGACAGCCGCTTCGAGGTTGCCATGGTGCTGGACGAACGGCGCGAGCACGAGGCGGCCCGAGAACTGTATGAGGAGGAGATTGCACAGCGCCGCGAGGTGTTTGGCCCGCAGTCTGCCGAGCTTGCTGTCGCACTGAACCAGCTCGCGACGTCTTACCTTTTTGAATTCAATTACGCCGAAGCCGAGCCGCTGCTTCGCGAGGCGCTCGACATCCAGCGCACAGTGAAACCACCTGTGCCCGACGCGCTAGCAAACACGCTGGTTAGCCTTGCGACCATTCTTCGTCACAACGGCGAATACCGGGAGGCGGAGACCCTCTACGGCCAGGCGCTGCGCCTGCGCGAGGAGCTGT
>JBCAXP010000480.1:0-3232 GCA_038533995.1 Pseudomonadota bacterium | reverse complement strand
CCTGCACCGCCTTTATGGGGCGTCCGCTCGCGGTGCCACCGCCCAGGTCGTACAGCACCTCTTTGAGCGTCAGGCCAAACGGCACTTCAAACAGTCCGCCACGAGCAACGTTGCCGGCAAGCTGCAGCGTAAGCGTGCCGCGGGAACGGCCAACGCCGTAATCGCGATAAAACGCTGCACCCTTCGCGAGGATAATCGGCACGGTTGCCAGGCTGATGACGTTGTTCACAACGGTCGGCTTACCCATGAAGCCTTCGACGGCGGGCAGCGGCGGACGATATCGCACCATGCCGCGCTTGCCCTCCAGGCTTTCCAGCAGCGAGGTTTCTTCGCCGCAGATGTAGGCACCCGCCGCTTCGCGCACTTCCAGGTGAAACTCACGGCCACTGCCGTTGACACTGTCGCCAAGCCAGCCTGCCTCGACCGCCCTTTCGATAGCGGCGTTCATCGTACTGATGGCCTGCGGGTATTCGGCGCGAAGGTAGACATAGCCGCGCGTCGCTTCCGTGGCAAGTCCCGCAATCGTCATGCCCTCGATGAGCACGTACGGATCACTTTCCATGATCATGCGATCGGCAAACGTTCCCGAGTCACCCTCGTCGGCATTGCACACGATGTACTTCTGGCTGGCCGGCGTGTCGAGCACGGTTTGCCACTTGATGCCGGTGGGAAACGCCGCGCCGCCACGGCCGCGCAGGCCAGACTCCTTAACTGCGGCAACGATATCGGCGGGCGACAGCGATAATGCCTTCTCCAGTCCGGCGAAGCCGCCATGCGCACGGTAGTCGTCAATGGACAGCGGCCGGGTCGCGCCCACGCGGGCAAACGTGAGGCGGTCCTGCCGCGTCAGCCACTCGAGTTCATCCACTCGCCCAAGGCAGCGCGCATGACTGGTGTCGAGAACACCATCGGCATCAATGAGACTCGCAAACTCCTCCGCTGTTACAGGACCGAACGCAAGCCTGCCGTCGTCCGTGTCAAATTCCACCATCGGCTCGAGCCAATACAAACCGCGCGAGCCGTTACGATGCACGGTGAAACCGGCCGGGTGCGCTTCGGCCGCTGCCGCAACCGCGTCGGCGCCAACCGAGCGCGCCGACGAATCGCTGGGAACAAAGACGCTACGAGTCGACAAGGTCATCCAGCCTCGCGTTCGTGACGCGGCCGTGAAGAGTGTCGTCCACCATTACCGCCGGCGCGCAGGCGCAGTTGCCAAGGCAGTAGATCGGTTCAAGGGTGACGCTTCCGTCCGCAGTGGTTTCGTGAAAGTCGATGCCAAGGCGCGCGCGGGCGTGCTCGATAAGCTGGTTGCCGCCCATGGACTGGCACGCTTCCGCGCGGCAGATGTAAAGCGTCTTGCGACCGGGCGGCGTTTCGCGAAAGAGGTGATAGAAACTCACCACGCCGTGCACTTCGGCCCTCGACAGGTTCATGGCGTCGGCGATGGTAGCAACTGCCTCGCGGTCGACGCAGCCAAATTCGTCCTGCACCGCATGCAACACGGGTAGCAGCGGGCCTTCAAGGTTGGCGTGCTGCTCGACGAGCTGCACGATGCGCGCGACGCGGTCGTCGCCGGATGAGCCGTGTTGTGTCATGGCGCCGGCTTTATTGTGCAAATGCACAATCCAGTAGATGGGCCTGACCTCCATCTTAACCTATAAAATACGGCGCAGACCAAATCCGCAGCAGCATTCCGGGCACGCGGGTCGCACCGCCTTCGACCTGCACTAAATCGCTGTTGCCATAGCGCAAAACCGCCCGAGAGGTTAGGCTCACGTCCTTCGATTAACCCGAATCATCGCCTGGAGTGCTCATGGATCAGCTGGTCAGCAGCCTCAACGGAATTATCTGGAGTCCCGCGCTTGTTTACCTGCTGCTGGGCGCCGGAGTTTTCTACTCGGTACTTACCCGCTTCGTGCAGGTCCGCCTGTTTCGCGAAATGCTGCGGCTGCTGTTCGCCAACAAGGCATCCGACCAGGGCATCTCCTCGTTCCAGGCGCTCGCTGTATCGCTGTCCGGCCGAGTCGGCACAGGCAACATTGCCGGTGTCGCGGCGGCCATCGGCTTTGGCGGTCCAGGCGCGGTGTTCTGGATGTGGGTCGTGGCGTTCCTGGGCGCGTCCACCGCATACATCGAGTCAACGCTCGGCCAGATCTACAAGGAAGAGGACGAGGGCGAGTACCGCGGCGGACCGGCGTACTACATCGAAAAGGCCATGGGGCAAAAGTGGTACGCGTGGATTTTTGCCATCGCCACGATTTTAGCGACAGGCGTTTTGCTGCCGACCGTGCAGTCCAACGCTATTGGCAGCGCGGTAGAAGTAGCCATGGGCCCGGGCAGCGTCGTCAACCTGGTGGGTTTCGGCGAAGTTGGCACAACCAAGCTGGCCACCGCGACCGGGGTCGTTATCCTGCTGGGAATAATCATCTTCGGCGGCGTCAAGCGCATTGCGCACGTGACCCAGGTGGTGGTGCCATTTATGGCACTGGCTTACATCGTGGCCGCCGTGATCATCGTGCTGCTCAACATCACGCAGGTGCCGGCGATTCTGGGCATGATCGTTGGCGACGCATTCTCCCCCATGGCCGGTATCGGCGCAGCCATCGGCTGGGGCGTAAAGCGCGGCGTGTATTCTAACGAAGCCGGCCAGGGCACTGGCCCGCACGCAGCGGCCGCGTCGGAAGTAGATCATCCCGCACAGCAGGGCCTGGTGCAGGCGTTCTCCGTGTACATCGACACGCTGTTTGTTTGCACTGCAACTGCCCTCATGATTCTGATCACCAGCTCGTACAACGTGCAGCCGGAAGGCGGCGCCATGCTGATTCAGAACCTCGCGGCGGACGTTGATGCAAACAGTCCGGCGTTCACCCAGTACGCCGTGGAAAGCGTGTTTCCCGGCGTCGGCAAACCGTTCGTTGCCGTTGCTCTGTTCTTTTTCGCCTTCACCACGCTGCTGGCGTACTACTACATCGCGGAAACCAACGTGGCCTATATCCGCCGCACACTGCGCATTCCCGGTGAGTTGTTTGTATTGAAGCTGGTGATGCTGGGGGCTGTGTTTTACGGCACGGTTCGCACTGCCGAACTGGCCTGGGGCCTTGGCGACATTGGTGTTGGACTCATGGCCTGGCTCAACGTGGTTGGCATTCTCATTTTGTTCTTTATGGGCAAGCCGGCCTTGAAGGCGCTCAAGGATTACGAAGCGCAACGCAAAGGGGGTGCCGAGAAATAC
>JBCAXP010000479.1:0-3237 GCA_038533995.1 Pseudomonadota bacterium | reverse complement strand
GATGAGGGTTTTGACTACATTGCCGAGTACTATACCGACCTCAAGACGTTCATCGCGCACTGCGCAAAACACAGGCTTGGCATGGTCCTGTATATCTGTTGAACGGCTTCGTGCCGGCACGAGGGAGAATTCTAATGGCCACCTGTCCGAAGTGTGATGACCGCTTGCTGTTACCGACCGTCCTGACCGCCGGCCTGTCAGCCCGAGGGTGTCACAGTTGCGCCGGAGCGTTACTCGACCTTGTCGGATACAGGGCATGGGCAGATCAACGCGGCATTGACGCTGCGAGCACCGACGGTGGCGCAGATGTCTCCATCGACGACACGACAAAAGCCGTGCTGTGTCCCAACTGCACGAGAATCATGACCAAGTTTCGCGTATCGCCCGATGCGGAAAATCGCCTCGACTACTGCGGCGCCTGTGACGCCGCATGGCTGGATGGTGGCGAATGGACACAACTCGAGAACATGGGTCTGCGGAAAAACCTCGGCTCGGTGTTCAGCGAGCCCTGGCAGCGCCGCTTGCGCGAAACGGACACCTGGCGCATGAACGAAGAAACGCTCCGCGAGAGATTCGGGGAAGACTACGACCGGATAGTGGATTTCAAGTACTGGTTACAGGGCAGGACTGACCGACAGGAGATCCTTGGCTGGATCTCGGCACCGTTGACGGACAGCTAGCACATCGGCTGGAGCAGAAAATGAAGGTCAACGCCTTTGGTCGGCGCCTGACTATCCAACGGATTGATGGCAGCTGGGTAGTTTTTGCACCGGGAAACGATGGCAAGCGCCGTAGGCTCACTGACATCCTCATTCCCGCCGACCTGGGCGAAGAGGAGATCGTTGGTTTCCTGGACGACCTGCTTCACGAATGGGCCACAGCCGAGCACCCGTCTGTTGTCGAGGTGAAATGATGGTACGCGTGGTCTATCGATGGCAGGTTGCTCCGGAGAATTTTGACGCGTTCACAGACACGTGGCGCACCACCACGAATGGCATTCATGCCACGGTGCCAGGGGCGCAGGGGAGTTTTTTATTACGGTCCGTTGACGACCCTTCCGAGGTTGTGACCATTGCAAAATGGGACTCGCTCGACGGGTGGCGCAAGTTCTGGGGAAACCAGAACCCGGCGGCGATGCAGAAAATGCGTCAACTGGGCACGCGCGTCTCGGTGGAGGCTTTCGAGGAAATTGAGGATCACACGCGGTGAATTCGCCCGACAGAAACGAGGTTTGTGACGGCCGCCACGGTGGCTGCCTGTGTGGCGCCGTGCGCTACCGCGCCGTTGGGCACTTTCGCGATTCCTGCTTCTGCCACTGCGAGAGCTGCCGGCGCGCCGCCGGTGCAACTCCCGTTGCCTGGGGCACGGTCGATTTGAGCGACTTCCACGTGGAGCATGGTGAACTGACAGTCCGCGAATCGTCAAAAGGCGTCAAGCGAGGCTTCTGCAGCCGGTGCGGCTCTGCAATCACGTACTGGCATCACCTGCGCGGCGAGGAAATCGACATTACGCTGGCATCGCTCGACAACCCCGCGTCCGTTACGCCTGAGGATCACATCTGGGTGTGTGACAAGCCCGGCTGGGTTGTCATTTCTGATGAACTCCCGCAGTACGCCACGGTCCGTCAGGTCGAGCAGTAGCGTGACTAACGACAGGGGAACACTGTTAATCACAGGTGCCAGCCGGGGCATCGGCGCGGCGACCGCCGCCCTGGCGGCCCGGCGGGGCTACGCAGTCTGCGTCAACTACCGCAGCAATCGTGAAGCAGCTGACGCCGTCGTCCGCGACATCGAGGCGGCAGGCGGCCGCGCCCTTGCGGTGCAGGCAGACGTTTCGTTGGAAGCGGACGTAACGAGGCTCTTTGACACCTGCGACAGGGAACTCGGAGCGTTGAATGCGCTCGTCAACAACGCCGGCGTACTCGAAACACAAACCACCGTCGAACGGTTGAGCGCAGAGCGGCTGCAGCGTGTTTTTGCAACCAACGTCTTCGGCGCGTTCCTGTGCGCCAGGGAAGCCGTGCGCCGCCTGTCCACGGCACACGGCGGCAAGGGCGGTGCGATTGTCAACGTGTCGTCGATTGCGTCACTGCTTGGCGCGCCAGGGGAATACGTTGACTACGCCGCCTCGAAAGCAGCCATCGACACCCTCACGGTGGGCCTGTCCAAAGAAGTCGCGAACCAGAGCATACGCGTCAACGCCGTACGTCCGGGGTACATCTACACGGAGATGCACGCGAGCGGCGGTGAGCCCGACCGCGTCGATCGCGTCAAGGTCTCTGTGCCGATGCAACGCGGCGGCCAGGCGGATGAGGTTGCCAGCGCCATCCTCTGGCTGCTCTCCGATGATGCCTCGTTCACAACCGGGAGCTTCATCAGCGTTGCTGGCGGCCGGTAGGCGCAAGCAGAACCAGGCGGCCGTGGGCGGGCAACCGGCTGGCCTCAGCGATTCTGCTCGGTAGCCTGATTGCCAGCAGTCTCCGAGCTGGCATGCGTCAGGTGCAGGCCGACCAGGCGCGCCACAAGCACTGTCAGGTAAACCTGCCCTATGGTTGCCTCAACAATGGCCAGCCCGCGGGCCGCGCCCGACGCCGGCGTGATGTCGCCGTAGCCCAGCGTCGTCAGCGTCACCATGCTGAAATACACAAAGCGGTCGGCCCGTGCCGGCGAATCGCTGATACCCGGAAATGCAGACGGATCAAGCAGATCGACTACCCCGTAAAGAAATCCC
This sequence comes from Pseudomonadota bacterium, assembly GCA_038533995.1. Taxonomy (GTDB): domain Bacteria; phylum Pseudomonadota; class Gammaproteobacteria; order Steroidobacterales; family JBCAXP01; genus JBCAXP01. The sequence continues at coordinate 507 of JBCAXP010000479.1, read as the reverse complement.
CACAGCACACCGAAAAGAATATAGGCGCATATAGCACCAATAATGGTGTTCAAAGTGACCGTGTTCGACGTGAAAATATCGCGAAGCACGATGGTGGCAACGTAGGCGAAGAACACACAGCCAAGCGTAAGTGTCGCGATTTCAACGGCGACTCCCGCGCCGGCCATCCGCACCATCAGACTGCCAGTGAAAACCGCGCTTGCCATCGCGACGGCTATGCTGGTTGTTTTTCGGTCATGTCCCACGGACCACACCGCGAACACCAGGAGCAAGGCAAACACAAACTCGGCCGCCACAAGCACCGAGTCGTGGCCCGCCACGGCCGGCGCCAGCAGCAACATGGCCAGCTGACTGGCGAACAGGCCCCAGTACCGGCGCTCGGATGCCATTGACGGACCCGGGCGCTCAGTCATCCGCCAGGCGGTAGGCTTCGGCTACCGTAGCTACCGCCTGTTTGGGCGATTGCCCGAGAAGCCGCATAGCCGCTTCACACGTACTGCGGTTGAT
>JBCAXP010000478.1:0-3239 GCA_038533995.1 Pseudomonadota bacterium | reverse complement strand
GATCCTGTCCGATATCGTGAATGTCAACGTCGCCGGTGTTCGTCAACACGCTTTTTGGCTGCCTCGCCACCGTGAGTGAGAAATACAGCTTCCAGCCGCTGTGGAAGCCACCGTTCCTGTCGCGGATCGCTGCCGAGGACCGTTGCCATCTGAACGGCATGGCCATGATCGACGGGCGCCCGCGGTACGTGACCAGCGTTGCCCAAACCGATGTTGCCGACGGCTGGCGCGACCGGCGCACGGCCGGCGGCACGGTGACCGACGTGGAGAGCGGCGAGGTGGTGATCACCGGCCTTTCCATGCCGCACTCGCCGCGTTGGCACAACGGCAAGCTGTGGCTGCTGGATTCAGGCACCGGCTACTTTGGCTACGTCGACATTGAAGCCGGACGCTTTGAACGCGTAGCGTTCTGCCCGGGCTTCACCCGCGGCCTGTCCTTTGCCGGCAACTTTGCGATCATCGGCCTTTCCCGACCTCGCAAGGACGGCAGCTTCTCCGGGCTCCAGCTCGATGAGGAGCTTAAAAAACGCGATGCAACGGCGCATTGCGGTCTCCAGGTGATTGACCTTCGCACCGGCGATGCCGTGCACTGGCTGCGCTTTTCCGGCGTTATCGAAGAGCTTTACGACGTTGCGATCATGCCGGGCATTAAACGCCCGATGACCATTGGCCTGCTCACTGACGAGATTCGCCGGATCATCAAGCTGCCGCCGGCTGACGGCAGCAAACTCTGAGCCGGTCGTTTTTCGTGCTATAAATACGGGAGAAGCCAAACAACACCGGGAGTAACAAAAATGAAAAATGGACTGAGGCTTTTCTCGCTACTGGCACTGCTGATCTCGACGACCGGCATTGCTGCACCGCTCTCCTTTGATTATGTCGCACATATCGACTCGTCCGACCGGCCGGGCGCACCGACCGGTACCCTGCTGACGGGAACGTTTACCTATGATCCGGACGCGTCTGGCCAGATCGGCAGCATGGATTACCGCCCCGATCTGGGCACCGCGTTTCTGACCGCCCGCGGCGAAGAAGGGTTCTTCCTGTCAATGGAAACCCGCGTGATTGTCGTGACGCCTGGCGACGTCAACGACACCATGACGATGCAGAGCTTTGTGTCCGAAGACCCCAACGGCTGGAACATGGTCTTTGACCTCATCGAACCCGGCGGCCCTGACGGCTGGCTGCAAGGCGACAGCAGCCTGCCCGACGAGTTTCCGCTGAACCCGGTCAATGGCTTCATTTCGCTGTACTTCACCGACGAGGGTAACTGGGTGCGCACCGTTGACGCGACGATTCTGTCCATCACTCCGAGCGCCGTGGTTCCGGTGCCCGCAGCGCTCTGGTTGTTTGCGTCGGCTCTTGCGGCCGTGGGCTGGTCGCGACGGCGGTAGCATGATTCGCGGCTGAAGCCGCTCCCACAGGCGCGGCCCCACCGCGGCAGGATGAACATTCCGGATCCTGAACTATACTTGCGTTGAATTGGCGCAAGGTTCACGAACGGAATCGGTATGACTGCGAATGAAGAACGAACGGCAGACTACCTTGGCCTGCTGACCGATCGGTACCAGCATTATTCGACCATCGGCCAGCAGGTTCGCTGGATTGCCTGGGACAGCCCGGCCAGCGCGCTCGCGATGGGCGATGTGATCACAGAGGTTCGTGCGAACGGCAGCGCGATAGACCGCGCCGCCCTCCCCTACCTGCAATACCCGCCTGGCGGCACCTCCGCGCTGTGGGGCGCCCTTCGCGTCAAGCCTGGCACACCGCTGGCCTTGCGTGTGCAGCGTGGCGATGCGGAGCACGAGATCGAACTCCAGGCAGTGCCGCAACAGTTCTACAAGACCGACGACGGCAAGCGCTCTCTCTTTCCGAGTGGCCCCTATTCCTCGGGCCGCACGCCGGCCGGCGAGAACTGGTCGCTCTGGTACGAGCGCATCATCAAGGCATGGTCACGCGTGCTCTGTGACGGCTGGCGCCAGCGCAGCTTCGACACGCGCAGGCTGCTTGCCGAGCACCACGATGAGCACGAGGTCGTTGCGTTTCTCAAGGAACAGCATCCGGGGGCCTTTGCCGACCACATCGACGCGCGCTGGAACGACGTAAAGGAAAAGCTGGAAGGCGCCGCCTGGCCGGCCGAGACCATCGACCTGTCGTATCGCGAAGCCGCGAAGGAACGGCGAGAGCAGATCAAGGCCGCCGGCAACGATGCCCACGCCGCCTTCGAGAAAGCTGTGTCAGAGTCGTTGACCGACGCGTTTCCCGCTCCGGACCCGTACGAGGCCGAGCCGGGCTCGGTGGCTGGCCGGCTGGTGATGATCGACCGGGTGAGTCCACGCAACATGCGCAACGACGGCGTGCGCGCCTGGTACATCCTCGGCGACAAGTACAAGGGCTGGTACTTCCTCGACGTTTACTCCCCCGCGGTGAAGCGCATGTGGGACGTCATTGACGACTACCACCGGCAGGTTACGCCGCACCTTGCGGAGAGCTACCGCTTCTACCTGCGGCTCACGGAAGAACCCATGATGCGTGCCAGGGAGCGGCGCAACGTCGCGTTGGGTTTCAAGACGCAGCTGGTGGCCGCGTGGATCGGGCGGGAGCTTTTCATCAGCGACCTGGATTTCGAGGCGCCGGCAATGGCGGGCGCTGAGTTACTGCAAGGGTCTGCGATGGACCCGCCCGCGGACGACGCAAGCCCGCGGGAGCTTGCGATGCAACGCATCGAGGCAGTAAAGCGACTGCGCCGGGACCGCTGGAGAGCGCTCTTTGCCGACTGGAAAGTGAGCCGCGACTTCGCATCGGAGCCGATCTTCCTGCCGTACGGCGACTACGGCCCCAGCGACAAGCGAACAGGGTGGGAACAAAGCCAGAAGCGGCTTTTCTCAGACGTGTTCGACGTCAAGGTGCTCGCACACAGCGAAGTTCATACCGTGCTGCCGGCCAATTCCGCAGAGGGCACGCCGCTCGTAGAGGAATGCGAAGTGATCGTTGAGCATGTAGGCAACGAGGAGAGCCAGTACCGCAGTTTCAAGGACAGCTGGCTAACCCGGGTCTGGCGCCTGCAGCGCGTCGACGGCGGCCCGTGGCGCTTCGTCTTCCCCCGAGCCCTGTAAGGAGACCGCAAGGTGGCAATCGATACCCGACCGCGCGAAATGCTCTCCGACATCAAGGAGCAAATCCCCGACAAGGCGCATGCCTCCGCGGTGATCGCCTCTACCGGGCCGTATGTAATTGCG
>JBCAXP010000477.1:0-3255 GCA_038533995.1 Pseudomonadota bacterium | reverse complement strand
GTCGTCCTGCGCAGGACAGTCCACTTTGAAGCCATCGTAGTAATCACCCTCGCCGTTGGCGTTGGCGGCGCTAAACGCGGTGGGATGCACGATGGCTTCAAAGTGGACTGTCCTGCGCAGGACGACCTGGAAAACCCGCTCGGCGATCCGCAGGAAGCCTCACTCGCCGAGGCGATCAACTTCCTCGCCACCGGTGCGTGCTCGGTGACCGCTGCGGCCGCCCAGGGGCGGGCTCTGCCCAGAGCAAGCAGCGCAGAGCTGCCTTCGCGGCGAGCCCGTCAGCGCCAACTCATCGGCGCCTGGTAGTTCTCCAGTATTCATCGCGGCTTTAGCCGCGATTCAACCTACACGCTGCGCCCACCATCCACGGCAATAATCTGCCCGGTCACAAACCCGGCCGTAGCCAGGTACATCGCCGCCTGCACAATGTCTGACTCGTCTCCGCAGCGCTGTAGCGCCGTGTCCTGCACGATGTCGGCCTTGTCGTCGTCTGACATGTCGGTTTCCGGCCATAGCACCGGCCCCGGCGCTATCCCGTTGACGCGTACCGCCGGGCCCAGCTCGCGCGCCATCGACCTGGTAAACATGTGCAGCCCGGCCTTCGCCGCGCAGTACACCGGGTGGTCCTTTAATGGGCGACTGGCGTGAATGTCCACCATGTTAATGACGAAGCCGCTGCTCTCGGTGAGGAGCGGCGCGGCGGCCTGGGTTAGAAATACCGGCGCCTTGAGGTTGCTGCCAACCAGGTCGTCCCAGTTTTCCTGCGTGATGTCGCCCACCGGCGTCGGGAAGAAGCTCGAGGCGTTGTTGACGAGCCCGTCCAGCGAGCCGAAGCGGTTGTGAACCGCGCGCGGCAGGCGTGGCAGGGCATCGGAGTCGTTGAGGTCGAGCGCGACCGTCATGGCGCTGTTGGGCCGCAGCCCGTTGAGCACGTCGCACAGGGCCTCGGCCTCGTCTCCGGATGAGCGATAGTGAATGGCCACGTTGGCGCCGGCACCGTGAAAGGCCCTGACCATGGCAGCGCCCAGCCGGCGAGCGGCGCCCGTGACAAGAACGGATTTTCCACTCAACGGCATTGGTGATCTCCGATGGGTAGTTTATGCTGGCGGCCTGTCGGCCAGCCGCGCAGCGGCTAGTCTTACGAATCATAACCTTAACGTTTCCTGCACCCATCTTCTTGAATACACCCACCCGCGCCGCTGCTTCGCGCCCGCCGCCGCCTGATCCGGCCGCGGCCGCGCACAGCCAGGCCCTTGTGCAGAGCATCACCGATGAGCTCCGGCAAAGCGGCGGCTGGCTGCCGTTTTCCCGGTACATGGAGCTGGCGCTGTATGCGCCGGGGCTGGGCTACTACAGCAGCGGTGCGCGCAAGTTCGGCGAGGACGGCGACTTTGTGACCGCGCCAGAAATCTCGCCGCTCTTTGCCCGCTGCCTTGCGACGCAGGTTGCCGATGTTCTGACGACGCTCGGCGGCGGCGAGCTGCTGGAATTTGGCGCCGGTACTGGCGTGATGGCCGCCGACATGCTGCTGGCGCTGGAGACCCTCGACGCGCTGCCACGGCGCTACAGCATCGTCGAGGTGAGCGCTGACCTTAAAAACCGTCAGCAGGCAACGCTGCGGGAACGCTGCCCGGCACTGGCCGACCGGGTGCACTGGCTGGACAGTCCGCCAACAAGTGGCTTTCGCGGCGTCATGGTCGGCAACGAGGTGCTCGACGCGCTGCCGGTCGATTGCTTCGAAGTCGCCGGGCACGAGGTGCAGAACCGGGGCGTGTCGCTGGAGAACGGTCACCTGCAGTGGCAAAGCCGGCCTGCTGATAATGAGCTGGTCCAGGCCGTACGCAACATCGAAGCACTGCTGGGGCAGTCGCTGCCCGACGGCTATCGCGGTGAATGCTGCCTGCGCCTGTCGGCGTGGCTCCAAACCGCAACGGCGGGCCTCGAGGCGGGCGTATTGCTGCTGGCTGACTACGGTCTGTCAGGCGATCAGCTCTATTTGCCGGAGCGCAACGGCGGCACGCTCGCGTGTCACTACCGGCACCGCTTCCATGACGATCCGTTCTTTCTGCCTGGCCTGAATGACATTACCGCCTGGGTGGATTTTTCGGCGGTCGGCGCCGCGGCCACGGAAGCCGGCTTGTCAGTCGCCGGTTTCTCCACGCAGGCGCACTTTCTGTTTGGCTGCGATCTCGAGGGCGTGCTTGCGGCGGCCATGGCAAGTGACGCGTCGACCACGGCGCAGTTGAGCCTCGCGCGGGAAGTGAAGCAGCTTACGCTGCCCGGCGAGATGGGCGAGCGCTTTAAAGTCATTGGTCTGGTGAAAGACTACTCGCAGCCGTTGCGTGGCTTTGGCCTGCGCGAGCTTAGCCTGTAACGCGATGGAACTCATCCACATCATCGTGCTCGCCATCGTGCAGGGGCTCACGGAGTTTCTGCCGGTGTCGAGTTCCGCGCACCTGATTCTCGTGCCGCGGTTTCTTGGCTGGGAAGACCAGGGGCTGGCGTTTGACGTGGCGGTGCACGTCGGCACGCTCACTGCCGTCGTCTGGTACTTTCGCAAGGACCTGCGCACGATTTCCGCCGCGTGGCTGCACTCACTGTCCAGCGGCACCCGCAGCCGCGATTCGCGGCTTGCCTGGGCGGTGTTGCTTGGGACTATTCCCGTGGGCCTGTGCGGCCTGCTGTTTGGCGACTTCATCGAGACGACGCTGCGCTCGCCGATGGTGATTGCCGGCACCACGATTGGGTTTGGCGTGCTGCTGTGGCTGGCGGACCTGTGGGGTCCCCAGCGGCGCGACGAGCATCACCTCGACCGTCTCGACATTTTGCTGGTGGGCTGCGCCCAGGCGCTGGCGCTGATTCCCGGCACGTCACGGTCGGGCATCACGATGACCGCCGCGCTTGCGCTGGGTTTGACGCGCAGCGGTGCGGCGCGCTTTTCCTTTCTGCTGTCGATTCCACTGATTCTCCTGGCCGGCGGCCTGGAGACGGTCAAGCTGGTGCAGTCCGAAGTGGCGGTAGACTGGCTGTCATTGTTGCTCGGTACGCTGCTGTCGGCGCTCAGCGCCTACCTGTGCATTCGCCTGTTCCTGAGCTTCCTCGAACGGGTCGGGATGCTGCCCTTTGCGGTCTACCGGCTGCTGCTGGGCATCGTGATCATTCTTACCTTGTAGCGCGCCGCCGCCTTACGATTCGCGGCGGAGCGCCTTCACTGCGGCAACCCGGAGCTGGTGCAGCCGTTCGCCGAACTGGCGT
>JBCAXP010000476.1:0-3257 GCA_038533995.1 Pseudomonadota bacterium | reverse complement strand
CCAGCGGCGCATCGCCGTCTGTCGGGCGCGGCGCCGGTTGCGGCGGCGGCTGCGAGACCGTGGGGTTGTCAGCGGGCGGCGGTGCTCGCCGGCCCCTGATCGGCTGGTCGCGGCACGCGACGAGTGCAGCGGCAATGAGAACGACGGTAAGCAGCCTGGAAAGCATGGGCGACTCCTGGGAGGCCACGGGAACACAAAGGAGCGCGGCGCACTGCAAAGGTGCGCCACGACGCTGACGGGGTGTCGCCGTTCCCTGGCGGAGCCTACGGCGTCGGGTCGAATGCCTTGACCGAGATGCCGCCGGACGCGTGCAAGAATACCCTACCGTCACTTCGCACAGCCAGCCCGTTCATGCTTGTTGGCATTCCCTGTCCGTACGCCGCCAGGCCCGCAATGCCGGTGGGGTCAACGGTCATCAGGAACGGATCGCCGGTCTGGGAGTTGAACACGCCGAGCACGAAGCGGTTGTTTGGGTCCACCGCGGCGGACGACTGCGGCGTAAACAGGAAGTCCTGGTAGGCCCAGCTCGCGGACGTGCCGTTGTCCTGCACGATGCCGACGAAGTTGTAGGCCGGAATCTCCGAGTTCATGCCGCCTGGCATGATGAAGCCGTTATCGGAGACTACCGGCGGGCGCTTGCTGAAAAAGCCGAGGGCGAAGGTCCAGCGCCGCATGCCGGTGCTTGTATCGATCGCGACCAGGTTGCCCACGCCGTCCTGGGCGTACAGCGTTGCGTAATCCGCTGACAGCACGGGGGTCGTGGCCAGGCCCGGCAGGAAGCTCGCGCGCAGGCGCGTGGTGAAACCCATGGTGTTCGTGTCGGGGTCGTAGGTACGCGCCAGGATGCGGGTGTTGCCGCTCGGCGTGGTGTAGCTTGAGTACACCCGGTTCTGCGTCGGGTCCACGGCAGGCACGCCGACAAACGCGCAGTCCGACGGCTGGCCGCTGCTCAGGCAGATCGGCTCGCTGGGGAAACTGCGGTTGCCCGTCAGGCGGTGATCCCAGAGCAGCTCGCCATCGCGGGAAACGATGCGCTCCCAGCCGTTCCAGGTGTAGATGATCAGGTTGCCGTCAGGCAGAAACTGTGGCGAGCGCGCAAAGCCCGGGTTGGCAAGCCTCCACACGATCTGGCCTTCCGGGGTGATGCGGCTGACGTACTCACCGCTCACGGTAAAGATATCGCCGTCGCCATTGACCAGTCCGTTGAGCGCAGCGGTGCTCGTGCCCACCTGCTTGTCGGTCAGCCGGTAGTTCTCCGTCAGCGTGTCGCCGTCGATGCTGCACAGCTGGCGATTGCCATCGTTGGGCGTAATGAACGGGAAGGTGAGGTTGCCCTCGGGGCCAAGGGTCGGACGCATGGTCTGAGCCGTGTTTTCGACGACCGCGCCGTTCACCGTATACAGCGCCGGTAGCTGAAAGGGCACGCTGCCGCTGTTGCGGTTGTCCCGGTGCATGACTGCCCACGGACCGCCGAGCATGCTGACGTCGTAGTCGTTGCTCAGGCCAAGGCCAGTGTCGGCCAGGCGCACCAGGGCCTTCGTGCCGGGGTCTTCCGTGTAGTACACCTTCACCGTGGTGTCGGTGTGGAAGAACTCCGGCTCGGTGCGCCGGACGTTTGGCGTGCCCTCGTCGATGCGTCGGAAAAACGGGTTGTCGGGGTCGATGCCGGCGATCCAGATTTCGCTGTTGTTGGCGGGCTGGAACGGGAACGGACCGATACCCAGTTCCTCCGCGGCAACCACCACGACGTACGAGCGTCCGTTGTGCACGAACACCTCGGGCGAACTCACAAATTCAAAAGCCGTCGGCAGGTTGAACGTGTAGGTGTTGACCCACGCGCCGTCCATCTCCACCCAGATGCCAACGCGCTTCAGGCCGACCATCGCGGAGAAGCCTGCTGCACCGTATTCCGGCGACCACCAGATGGAAGGGTTGAAAACAGGCTGCGGCTCAAACGTGATCTGCTCCACGTCGCCGGTGTCCTGGTCTACTTCGATTACCTGCGTTACGCCATCCACATTGAGCGTTGCAAGGAAGCGCTGGCCGCTTGGCAGCCAGCGGCCGCCCTGGCCGGCGGCGTTGATTGTCTTTTCCGTCGTCTCGTCCGCAGTGTCTCGCCAGCTGACAACAACGTCTTCGCCTTCAATGCGGTTGTAGATAACGCGCGGCGGGCTATCGGTGAATGCCCGCGTGCCTTCGGGCCGATAGCGATCACTGCCGTTCGGCAGCGCACCGCCGCTCCAGACGCCAAACTCGTCTTCTTCCGCCACCGCCAGCGTCAGCACACCGCCAACGTCCTTGGTGTAGCAAATGGCGGCTTTGCCGTTGCTGTCGTATACCCACTCTGGGCCGTTGCCGACCGGGCCGATGTCGGCAAGGCCAACGTCAACAAGCGTGCCGCGGCCGTTCATTGGAGTCAGGTCGCCGGTAGCCGGGTCGATGTCAGCCAGCCACAGGTTGCCGGCAACGTCCTGCCAGACCATCTGGTTGCCGTTGTCGTCGAACTCCGGATCGCGCACATCCACGTCCGGATCGGACACGATGATGTCGTTGGGTACGAATTGCGCGTTCGCGGCGAACGGCAACAGGAGGGTCGCGCACAGCAGCGCTCCCACGCTCAAGGGTGTAGTGTTAGCGCTCATTTCGCGTGGAATCCTCTTCCATTGTTCCCTGGTGCCGACTCTGGGGCCCAACCCCGTCGGTCGCTCGGTTTTCGTGCGCCTGGTACAGCCATGTTGCAGGCGATGCCGGTGCCACGGATTGTTATTGATACTCAGTATGATTCGTGACCGGCTACCAAATTCAATCGCTCGCACGGAATAAACGCAAGCGTTTTACAACATAAGGGTTTGGTTCAGCCGGTCTGCGGAGCCTCGATGGAGGCGCGAAATTCAGCGATTACAGTAGGTTGCGCGTGGAATAGCGGCTAGCGGACGCTTCTGAGAGGAAAGGGCTGTACGGCAGGACTGCCGTGCCACAGGCGCTGTGCAAGCGCGTCCGGCGGTTCGGTGCCGCCATCGGCGAGCCAGTCGGCGATGCTGGTGGCTACATCGGCGAAGGCAACGTCGGGCGCAGCGGGCCGATACTCCAGCCAGTTCCGCATGGCCGACTCGGAGAGCGAGTGCATGGTGACCGCGTAGCCCAGTTCGTCGAGCGCCTGCGCGTTTGACAGCTGCTCCATCTGGCCGTGCAGGGCTTTGAACTTATCAGTGAATGCCTGCAGTGGCGCAAACCCGTGCTCGCCAAACCCCTGCACG
>JBCAXP010000475.1:0-3261 GCA_038533995.1 Pseudomonadota bacterium | reverse complement strand
AAGGCGGCCGGCGGCGAAGGTGCAAATCGCTGGTATCACGTCGTGCTGCCAGCGATTTGCACCTTCGCCGCCGGCCGCCTTCACTGTCTCGAAGCTCGCCGGTCCGTCTTCCAGCTGCACGCCGCGCTTGAGTTTGGTAACCGTCGCATCGTTGACTTCGCCAAGCACGCGCACCGCGTATTCCCTGGCAACCTGTCGCGACGGGTGCATGAGCGCATTTGCAAGGGCGCCGTCGTTGGTCAGCAGAAGAAGCCCTGCCGTGTTGATGTCGAGCCGGCCCACCGCGACCCAGCGCGCCCCTTCCAGCGGCGGCAGTGCCTCGAATACCGTGGGACGCCCCTCGGGATCGTCACGGGTAACCAGCTCACCAACGGGTTTGTGATAGGCGATAACTCGGGGGGCAACCTGCGAGGTGGGAAGCAGTCTGACAGGCTCGTTGTCGACCATGACGCGGTCGTCCGGGCCAGCGCGATCACCGAGCTTTGCGACGCGACCGTTGAGCTTCACGCGCCCTGCTTCGATCCAGCGTTCCAGCTCGCGGCGTGAACCGAGGCCAGCTGCCGCCAGCAGTTTCTGCAGTCGCTCAGCCACCGGCGATGCGTCAGGCGCGATGCACGTCGTCGGTCACGAGGCTCTCGGACGGCTCTTCATCGCCGTCACTGTCAGCCTCATCCGTGTCCGACGTTTCGTCCAGGGCGGTCTCTTCCTGCGCGTCATCGGCAGCCAGCTCGATCTGCGTATCGATTGCGGGCTCGAAATCGAGCTCGGCGTTGGGGTTCTCGAAATCACGCAGCTCGGCGAGCGTTGGCAGGTCGTCCAGGCCTTTCAGGCCAAAGTAGTCGAGGAACTCCTTTGTCGTGCCGAACATTTCCGGCTTGCCGGGCACGTCGCGATGCCCAACGACCCGCACCCAGTGCCTGTCGAGCAGCGTGCGCACGATGTTGACGCTCACGCTGACTCCGCGAACGTCTTCGATTTCGCCGCGCGTGATCGGCTGGCGGTATGCGATAAGACAAAGAGTCTCGAGCAGCGCCCGGGAAAACCGCGGCGGCCGCGATTCCCACAGGCGCGACAGCGCGGGCGCCATATCAGACCTGACCTGCACGCGATAACCGTTCGCCACCTCGGCAAGTTCAATGCCGCGCCCCTCGTATTCTTCCTTCAGCTCAGCGATAACCTCACGCAGCGTTTCGCGCGGCGGCGGATCCACGGTGCCGAACAGGCCCATGAGCGCGTTCTCGTTGAGAGGACGACCCGCGGCCAGCAGCGCTGCCTCGATGATGTTGCGAAGCTGCGTCTTGTCGACACTGGATTGCACTACGGTTAGTGACATGAATCAGGCGTCCTCACTGTCGTGTGTCGCCTGCACGGCGGCACGCACATGAATGGGTGCGAAGGCTTCGGACTGCACGAGTTCCACCAGCGATTCGCGAATGAGTTCCAGGATGGCAAGAAAAGTGACCACCACGCCAAGCCGCCCCTCTTCCGGCACGAACAAGCCCGTGAACTCACGGAACTCGGCGCCCTGGAGGTTGGCGAGTACGTCGGACATGCGCTGCCGAACCGACAGCGGTTCCCGCTGAATGTGGTGATGCGCGTACATCTCGCTGCGCGACATGACATCACGGAACGCAAGCACCAGCTCCTTCAGCGTGGTTTGCGGCAAGGCCTTGCCAGCGGTTTTGTCCAGCACGTCGACGCTTACGGAGAAAACATCGCGCTCGAGGCGCGGCAGCGTGTCGAGGTCTTCGGCCGCCTTCTTGTAGCGCTCGTACTCCTGCAGGCGCCGCACGAGTTCCGCCCGCGGATCCTCTTCTTCCTCGTCACTGGACGTTGGCCGCGGCAACAACAGCCGCGACTTGATTTCCGCCAGCATGGCGGCCATCAGCAGGTACTCGCCGGCAAGCGTGAGCTGCATTTCCGTCATCAGCTCGATGTACTCAGCGTACTGGTGAGTGATCTCGGCGATCGGAATGTCCAGGATGTCCAGGTTCTGGCGCTTGATCAGGTAGAGCAGCAGATCCAGCGGTCCTTCGAACGCCTCGAGAAACACCTCGAGCGCATGCGGCGGAATGTAGAGATCCTGCGGCATCTGGGTAACTGGTTCGCCGTCGATAACGGCAAACGGCATTTCCTGCTGCTGCGGCTGCGCAGGCCGTTCGGCGTCAGCGGGCGCGGCCTCCTCGACCGTGCTTGCCGTTGCCTCTTCCTGCTCGAGTTCTTCTGCCGGGTCGGGCATCATCGGTAATTCATCCCCATTGCATGGCGCACATCGTCCATCGTTTCGCGCGCGGCGTCACGAGCACGCTCATTGCCCTCTGCAATGATGCTGCGGACGAACTCCGGATCTTCCTCCAGTTCCAGGGCCCGTTTCCGCATCGGTTCAATTTCGGCGATCATCTGGTCGATGACCGGCTTTTTGCACTCGATGCAGCCGATGCCGGCCGTTGTGCAGCCGTTTCTCACCCACTCGCAGGTGTCACTGTCGGAGTACACCTGGTGCAGGCTCCACACCGGGCACTTGTCCGGGTCGCCAGGGTCCGTGCGGCGCACGCGCGCCGGGTCGGTCGGCATGGTGCGAATGCTCTTTTCGACCTTGTCTGGCGATTCACGCATCGAAATCGTGTTGCCGTAGGACTTTGACATTTTCTGCCCGTCGAGACCTGGAAATTTCGGCACATGCGTGAGCTTTGCTTCCGGTTCAACCAGTATGGTTCTGCCGCTGCCCTCCAGGTAACCCAGCAGGCGTTCCTTGTCCATCAGGGTCAGGCTGCCGTGCCCCTGCACCATGGCCTGAGCATCTGCGAGCGCCTCCGTGTCGCCCTGCTCCTGGAACTGCCGAAGACTGTTCCGGTAGAGCTTGGCGTTCTTTCCACCAAGCCGGCGAATCGCCTGCTCAACCTTCGCCTCAAAGTCCGGCTCGCGACCGTAAATGTGGTTGAACCGCCGCGCAACTTCGCGGGTCAGTTCAACGTGCGCGACCTGGTCTTCACCAACCGGCACAAACGACGGCTTGTAAATCAGAATGTCCGCGCTTTGCAGCAGCGGGTACCCCAGAAAGCCGTAGGTGGCGAGGTCCCGTTCCTTGAGCTTTTCCTGCTGGTCCTTGTAGCTGGGTACGCGTTCCAGCCAACCCAGCGGCGTCACCATGGACAGCAGAAGATGCAACTCGATCCGCGGCTGGCTACGATGTTCGTACAGTCCAAGGTGCCGGAGCATGCCGAGTTGCATCTTCTGCTGTCCATGGTGACGCCGCTGGGT
>JBCAXP010000474.1:0-3278 GCA_038533995.1 Pseudomonadota bacterium | reverse complement strand
TGCCGGGCGTTGAGCTGCCCTTCAAAGTCGAGCAGTTCGTGATGTCGTTTGCGTTGCCCAATCTCTATTTCCACGCCACGACGGCCTACGACATCCTGCGGATCGCGGGTGTGCCGCTGGAGAAGCGCGACTTCCTGGGCCCGCTGGCCGTTATGCGTTAGCTCGTGCCGGGGTGCTATGCTCCCCGGCAATGGCACCCCCCACCACGGCAGACTCGCCCACTGCCGCAAACCCTGGTTTCCGCTGGGGTTTGCTCGTGTTCATCGTGGCCGTTATTCCCATCGTCTCGGTCAACGCGAACTACGTGATTTCCTCACGCGCGGACCTGATTCCGGACTGCTTCGTCTACCTCGAGGGCTGCACGTCGATCAGCGCCACAGGGCGCTACGGCGTGAGCTACTGGTTGTTCAAGGTGTTCATGCTGCCGCAGGCGTTGTTGCTGGCGCTGTTCTGGCGGCGTCTCGCGCGCGGCCTCCCGGCATCGGGCTCGCGCGACGCGCTGCTCATTGCGGGTCTGGTCGGCGCAGCCTTCCTCGTGCTCTACACGGTGTTCCTGGGTTCGCAAGGGGACATCTACCGACTCATGCGGCGTTACGGCGTGTTCGTGTTCTTCCTCGGCACCTTCATTGCACAGATCCTCGCCACGCGGCGACTCGCGCGCAGCGGGCTGCCCCGCGGTGCGCAACGATTCCAACAGACACTGCTGTTTCTCATGGGCATGCTCGCGCTCGCCGAGATTCCGCTCGGTACTTTTGGGCTGCAGGACGACCAGGCCGAGAACGTCATTGAGTGGAATTTCTCGCTTGCGATGCAGGTCTGGTTTGCGAGCTGGCTGTTTGTTGCGTTGCCGCAACGAGGGGCGCTGCAAGAACGCGATTGAGCGCCTGAGCGGGCGGGTGTATGGTGGCGCCATCGACGGTCGCCCGGCCGTTATTCTGCCAAAAACCGATCGGTCTGCCGTGCTCCTGCCGCGTTGAACTCAGGCCCGGTCGCCGACCCAAAAGGATGTATCGTGAGCGCAACTCGCCGTGTCATCGCCACCGCAGCGCTGCTGCCGCTGGCCGCCTTGCCCGAACCCGCCCAAGCCCAGACTGACGATTCCGTCTTCGAAGAGATTGTGGTCACGGCACAGCGCCGTGAGCAGAGCATCTACGAAGTACCCGTCGCCATCAGCGCCTTCTCGGCGGAAGCCATTGAGAAGCAGGGCATCAAGAACCTCATCGACGTGGGCAAGTTCGTGCCGAACCTCAACGTCACGGGCTTCTCCGCCGGCCACACCTCAACCGCGAATCCGTTTATCCGTGGCATCGGTCTTCAGGACCACCTGATCACGACGGACCCGGGCGTTTCGGTCTACGTCGACGGTGTCTACTTGGGCCGCCAGGTGGGCCAGAACTGGAGTCTCTCGAACATCGAGCGCATCGAAGTGCTGCGCGGCCCGCAGGGCACGCTCTACGGCCGTAACTCGATCGGCGGCGCCATCAACATCATCACCGAGAAGCCCGGCGACGAGGAAGTCAGCCGCGCTGGCATCGAGGTTGGCACGCGCGGTCGCGTGAACGGCGATTTCTACTCGAACGTGGTGCTCGACGATACGTTTGCCGTTTCCTTCAACGGCGCCTTCCAGCGCCGCAATGGCATCGGCAAATTCCTGAATGTGCCGGACCCAGAGGCCGACGTCGGCGAGCTGCGCGACATCTCGGCACGCATCGCCGCGCGCTGGACGCCCAACGACCATTTCTCGCTGTTGTTCACGGCGGATGGCAACGACGGCGAAGGTGGCTTGCGCCCCTACACGACGCTCATCGATGAAGTGCCGAACGGCGGCGTCTTCCAGGCGGGCTACAGCAACTCGGACCTGGCCGCCGACCCCTACGACAACAACACGGGGCAGGCGCAGCAGACGGGTGTCAGCAACCAGGCCTTTGGCATCTCGCTGACGGCGACCTGGGACATCACGGACTCGCTGACGGGTCAGTTCATCTTCTCGGACCGCCACTCGGAGTATGAGAGCGGCCTTGATGATGATGGCTTTATCGACGACTTCCTGTCCTTCCCGGAAATCGGCGAAGCCGACCAGCAGTCGTTCGAGATTCAGCTCTCGGGTGAGTCGGGCGCGCTGGACTTCGTCGCAGGGCTCTATTGGTTCGAGGAAGAGGGCGAGAACGACCAGAACCCCACGGTCTTCCTGGGCGGTCCGGGCACGTTCACGTTGGGCCAGGACACCGAGAGCTTCGCGATCTTCGGTAATGTTGGCTACCAGCTCACCGACGACCTGCGTCTGTCGGCGGGCCTGCGCTACACCGAGGACGAGAAGGACGCGCGCGTCAACATCAACGACTCGCTGATCAACACGAGCGCCAGCCGTGACTGGGACGAGATCGCCTGGGAAATCGCGCTGACCTACGACATCAACGACGACATCAACGCCTACGGCACGATCCAGAACGGCTACCAGTCGGGCCAGTTCCCGCCGCGTCCGTTTTGCCTGTTCGGCTCGCTGGACTTCACGCAGCCCGGCAACGTGAGCACGCCCAACTGCTTCGTGGCCAACGACAACGTGACGGCCATCAACTACGAAGCGGGCCTTAAGGGTCAGCCGCTCGATACGCTGCAGCTGTCTGTTGCCGTGTTCTTCACCGAGTACTCGGACCTGCCCTACCAGGTGTCGACGACGACGGGCGCGGGCTTCGACACGCAGAACCTCATCGTCGACCAGGAGTCGTTCGGTGTGGAAATCGAAAGTGCCTGGGCGCCGACGGATAACTTCACGCTGCAGGCGACGCTGGGTTACATCGATGCTGATGTTGATGCGCCGGGCGCACCGACAGCCGTCGCGCCGCTGACCCCTGAGATCACGGCTTCGATCAGCCCTGAGTACACGATGCCCTTCGCGAGCGGTGAGCTGACCTTGCGCGGTGACTGGTCTTTCCGCGATGACATGTTCGGCGAGCCCACAAGCGACCCGGGCCGCTTCACGCAGATCGACAGCCGTGAATTGTTGAACTTCGATTTCAGCTACGCGCCTGACGATGCCAACTGGACGGTGGGCCTGTACGGCCGCAACATCACCGACGAGCGCTACGACAACGCGCGCCTGAACACGGGCGACTACGTGCTCGTGATTCTGTCGAACGACGCCAGCGAGTTCGGCGTGCGGTTCAAAACGGAGTTCTGACGAGGGGCGAAGCCCCTACCGTCATTGCGAGCCGGCGAAGCCGGCGCGGCAATCTCCTGATGCCTTGGCGGTGCATCAGGAGATTGCCGCGCCGGCTTCG
>JBCAXP010000473.1:0-3289 GCA_038533995.1 Pseudomonadota bacterium | reverse complement strand
TCCGGGTTGGCTACCCCGATGCCGAGAACGAGCAGCGCATCTTGCGCATCAACCGTGCTGAGGCGCGTGCAGGCCGAGACGCGACCCGGACATGCAGCAAGAAGCGATCGAGCTGGGCTTCGGGCAACGGGTACGTGCCCTCCTGCTCGATCGGATTCTGGGTCGCCATGACCATAAACAGCGACGGCAGCGGGTAGGTCTTCTTGCCGACCGTAATCTGGCGTTCTTCCATAGCCTCAAGCAGCGCCGACTGCACCTTGGCCGGTGCGCGGTTGATTTCGTCCGCGAGCACGAGATTGTGAAACAGCGGGCCCTGGCGAAACCGGAACGAACCGTCCTGCGGGCGATAGATTTCGGTACCCGTCAAATCAGCGGGCAGCAGATCTGGCGTAAATTGCAGTCGGTGAAAGTCGCCCTCGATGCACTGGCTCAGCACCTTGATGGCACGCGTCTTGGCCAGTCCCGGTGCGCCCTCCACGAGCAGGTGGCCATCGCAGAGCAGGGCCAGCAACATGCGGTTGACGAGATGCGGCTGGCCGACCACCCGTTCACTGATGTGGGCTTCTAGTTGTCTGAACGCGTCGCTGTGAGCCAAGACCGTTTCCGTTGCTGTTACCTGGGCCGGCGAGTGTAGAGTATCCGCCTCGGGCGGCTCAACGCAGGCCGCCGTTTTGGCGATCCTCATTAATGACGCTTTTCGGCACTCGAAATTCCCTGAAGGCCCATTGTCGGCAGGCGACGCACCTGATTGTGCTCGCACTCGTGACGGTGTCGGGCGCCCGGGCCCAGATGCTGCCCGAGCAGCCGATCCCCTTCGAACGCCTGCGCTCGGCGTTCCCGGAGGCCATGGTAATTGCCCAAGGCGCGACAGCCTGCTACCGGCTCGATGCACTGCTCGCCGACACCCCCGTACGGCGCACGCGCGGCCTCATGTTTGTCGAATCCATGGCCGACGACGCGGGCATGCTGTTTACCTATCCGCGACCGGTTACCTTATCTATCTGGATGAAGAACACGCTCATCCCGCTCGACATCATCTTCGCCGACGCGGACGGCGACATCATCAATGTCGCCCGCGGCAAGCCATTGTCGCTGGAGAGCATGCGTTCAACGCGACCCGCGCGCTACGTACTTGAGCTCAATGCGGGCCGTGTCGAGGCGCTGGGGCTCCACGAAGAGGCCCGCCTGCTCGTATTCGAGGACTCCTGAGTCAGCGCACGCGTTCGACGCGGATCGTGCGGTTCGAGCCTTCTACCCGCAGCCGGTAGCTGCCAAACGCCCGTTTGCGAATGTAGACCGTGGGATTCGCCGGACCGCGATAGCGTGCGCTCCCCGACTGAACCTGCCGCCACACCTGCCCGTTTTCGAGCTCGAAGACGGTGTCGCCCGTCCAACCCGTGTAGTCGCCAACAAGGCGTGACTCCAAAATGTCGGGCGTTTCCGCCTCTCGTTCCACCTGCTCAATGCCGAAGCGCTCCGGCGAGTCTGGTGCCGCCAATGTGCCTGTCGTCTCTGCTTCGGCCGGCGTCGCGGGTGCCGCTTCTACCGTGACCGAAGCCGGCGCTGCGGGTGTCGTTGGTGCCGATGCCACTTGCGCGGCGGGCGGCTCGGGCGCCGCGGGCGGCGCCTTCGCTGCCGTGACGTCACTGGCCAGGGCGTCGTAACAGGCCAATCGCTCGGCATTCGCTGCTACCGCTCGACAAGCCGTCAGACCTGTCTCGACCGGGTTTGCCGCCGACGCGGTGACATTGGCGACCGCCAGAATGGCGGCAAGGCCCAGGGGGCTCAGCGTATTCGACATGGCTTAAGAATCCGTCAAGACAGGGGCGCCGAGTCTAGCCCAAAACCGCCCTCACGCGCGGCTTCAAAGCGCCCGCGAAATCACTCGAAACCTTGTGTGCTTTTCGCAACATAAAGCCAAAAAGAGGCACTTTTTGCGCATTTTCGCGTGCCGGGACGCGCCTGTTTCCAGCATATAGTGTGCGTAAGGCCACGCTATTTTCAGTGCGTTGCAAAACTGCATCAATTTTTCTTTCAGACAAAAAAATACTAATTTACAACGAGTTAAGTCACTCTAAGTCGTCAGTAGGCGCGCACTGAGGCGGTTCGGACACCGGGGGGCTTGTGCGCTTTTTGCAACACTCCGTTGGCCAAAAAGGCTTGCGTGGTATTATTGGCGCACTCATTCGTCATCGAATGTGTCGATTGGCTGCGTGGGAAAGCAATAACAATCGGGGACCCGGGGGCTTTCTGGGGAACCACCTTGCAACTGGTCGCATACCCAATCTTGTTCAAAAATAACGAGAAAACCGTTACCTCAGGAGGAATTCATGAGTAACACCCTGCTACGCCGCGCAGTGCGCACGGCGCTGGCTGCCGGCGCCGTCGCCGGTCTTGCCCAGTCGCCCGCTGCATTCGCGCAGGACGACGACACCAAGGAACTGGACAACGTCCAGGTCACGGGTTCGCGTCTCTCGCGTGCTGATATCGAAACGGCCCAGCCCGTTACGGTTATCGATCGCGAAGACATCGACCTGTCGGGTGACACCACGGTTGCAGAAGTTCTGCAGACGAGTGTCTTCAACAGCTTCGGCTCTTTCCGTGCTACCTCGGGTTTCGCTAACGGCCAGGCTGCCGTTAACGAAGTTTCGCTGCGTGGTCTCGGCTCGAACCGTACTCTCGTACTGCTTGACGGCCGCCGTATCGCTGCCACGGGCGGCTCGGGCGGCGCTGCACAGAACCTGAACCAGATTCCGCTGGCGGTTGTTGACCGTATTGAAGTGCTGCGTGACGGCGCCTCGGCTGTTTACGGTTCTGACGCCATCGCCGGTGTAATCAACATCATCACGCGTCGTGACTTCGATGGCGCGGAACTGAGCTACCAGCAGACGTTCCCGAGCGATGGTGCTGAGCAGGTCCGCGGGTCGGCGACGGTCGGTGTTAGCTCTGCCAAGGGCAACATCTACTTCACGCTGTCTTCGCTGTCGCAGAAGCCGCAGTACTACCGTGACGTTTCCTATGCAGACTCTGCACCGGATAACGGCGGTATCAGCTCGTTCGGCTTCCCGGCAACGGCTATCGGCCTGGACAGCGGGACGACCAACCTGGACGCGCGCTGCCCCGACACGGTTGGCTCGTCTCAGGAATTCCCGAACAGCTACGCCTGGGGTCTGGACAACGACGGTGAAATCTTCATCGGCAACACCGCTGCAGACGGCTCAACGGCCATTCGCTGTGCCTACGACTTCGCGCAGGACATCATGTCTGTGCCGCGTGTTCGTGAGTTCGG
>JBCAXP010000472.1:0-3303 GCA_038533995.1 Pseudomonadota bacterium | reverse complement strand
GCGATCGGCGCGCCACTTCCATAGAGAAAATCAACGCCGCCTTCGAGTTTTTCACGAAGCTCAACGTGCCGCACTGGTGCTTTCATGATTTCGACATGGCGTGGGAAGGCGACAGCATCTCCGAGTCGGAAAGCAACCTGCAATTCATGGTGGAACTGGCCAAGGAGCGGCAGCAGGCAACGGGCATGCAGCTGCTTTGGGGCACCGCCAACGCGTTCTCCCATCCGCGCTACATGAACGGCGCCGCAACCAACCCGGACTTTGCCGTGGTCTCATACGCGGCTGCCCAGGTTCGAGCGGCAATCGAGGCTACCGTCGAACTGGGCGGCAAGAACTATGTGTTCTGGGGCGGCCGCGAGGGCTACGCCAGCCTGCTGAACACCGACACCCGACGGGAACTGGAGCACCTGGCGATGTTCCTTGGCAAGGCTCGGGACTACGCCCGGTCCATTGGCTTCAAGGGTACTTTCCTGATTGAGCCCAAGCCGATGGAGCCCATGAAGCACCAGTACGATTTTGACGCCCAGACCGTCATCGGCTTTCTCCGTCACCACGGCCTCGCCGGCGACTTCAAGCTGAACATTGAGGCGAATCACGCCACGCTGGCCGGTCATACCTTTGCCCACGATCTTCGTATGTGTACAGATGCGGGACTGCTGGGGTCGGTCGACGCCAACCGTGGAGACCCGCAGAACGGATGGGATACCGACCAGTTTCCCAATGACCTGTATGATTGCGTTCACGGCATGATGGTAATCCTGGAAAACGGTGGCCTGGGGACGGGTGGCCTCAACTTCGATGCAAAGGTTCGGCGCGAATCGATCGACAGCAACGATCTTTTCATTGCGCATATCGGCGGCATGGATTCGTTTGCGCGAGGGCTGGTTATCGCCGATCGAATCCTTGGCGACCCAAGAAGCAGCGAGCTTCGTTTCGGCCGTTATGCGAGCTTCGACAGCGGCGACGGCAAGCGCTTTGAAGAAGGCGAGCTCGACTTCCCTGCACTCCGGGAAATAGCCGTGAACAACGGTGAGCCAAGGCCCCGCAGCGGGCGGCAGGAGCTCTTCGAAAACCTGGTGAATGACTACATTGTGAGAGGGGACTGCTAGTTGAATACTCCTGCCCATGACCGCTGAGTCGGGGGGCGGCCAGCACACAGCGTTTGTCGTGCTGGTCTGCTGCATCGCCACCATTGGCGGTTTTCTCTTCGGCTTCGACAGCGGCGTCATCAACGGTACCGTTGACGGTCTGCAGTCTGCCTTTAACTCCGACAGCGTGGGCACGGGATTCAACGTTGCCTCAATGCTTCTTGGCTGCGCGGTGGGCGCCTACTTTGCCGGGCGCCTCGCCGACCGCTTCGGGCGGCGAGCCATCATGCGGGTGGCGGCCGCGTTCTTCATCATCAGTGCCTGGGGCTCAGGCATCGCAGGAGGATCCGTCGAGTTCGTGGTCTACCGGGTGTTGGGCGGCCTTGCCGTTGGCGCGGCCAGCATCCTGGCCCCTGCCTACATCAGCGAGGTGGCGCCCGCGCGCTATCGTGGCTCCCTGGCGACAGTCCAACAGATTGCGATTATTTTCGGCCTGTTTGTCGCCTTCCTGAGCAACTATGGGCTGGCCGCTGCTGCCGGGTCATCCGTGAGCGAATTCTGGCTTGGCTACGAAGCCTGGCGCTGGATGTTCTGGATGGAGATTATCCCCGCAACGGTGTTTCTTGTTTCCCTCTTCTTTATCCCCGAGAGTCCTCGCTATCTCGTGCTGAGCCGTCAGCGCGACGAGGCGCTGCGTGTGCTGACGAAACTCGGTGACGCGCGCGAGGCCCAGCGCAAGGTCGACGTCATTGATGCGTCGCTGGCAAGTGACCATCACAAGCCCACGCTTCGGGACCTGGTTGATCCGGCCACGAAGCGCATTCGACGTATCGTTTGGGTTGGTATTGGCCTGGCCACCTTTCAACAGCTCGTCGGCATCAACGTGGTGTTTTACTACGGTGCCGTACTGTGGCAATCCGTCGGTTTTGCCGAAGCCGACGCGTTGCTAATCAACGTGCTCAGCGCAGCGTTGAGCATTGCCGCGGTGATTTTTACGTTGATCTTTGTGGATCGGATTGGTCGGAAGCCTTTGCTGCTGGTTGGTTCCATCGGCATGGCAGTCTCGTTGGCAATTCTGGTCGGTGCGTTTTCCAGTGCATCGACAAGCCCCGACGGTTCGCTTGCTCTCGAAGGCCTGGCAGGCCCGGTCGCGCTGGTGGCGGCCAATGCCTACGTCGTCTTCTTCAACCTATCGTGGGGGCCCGTGATGTGGGTCATGCTGGGAGAGATGTTCCCTAACCAGATTCGCGGCACTGGTCTTGCCGTCAGTGGCCTCGCACAGTGGACTGCCAACTTTGGCATCACGATCACGTTTCCGATTCTGCTGACGTCCGTCGGACTGGCGGGCGCCTACGGCCTCTACACTGCTGCCGCAGCGCTGTCTATCGTGTTTGTCCTGAAGATGGTCCACGAGACGCGCGGCCTCGAACTCGAGGCCATGCCCGGCTAGAACGCGTTCGCCGCGCGATCAGTGCTTCTGCAGAAAGCGCGTGCCCGGCTTTGGCGGTGGATGCGGTGGCCCTGCGAAGCACTGCGCGTTAGCCATCCAGGCGATGGCAACATCGCCCTTAACTTCGAGCGCCGTGTCGGCGACGTTTCGCACCTGGGTGACGACCTGGCAAAACTCCGTCGCAAGGCCCGTGATGCTGTCAGACGTGTTTTCCGTGTGCCACTCCCACAACTCGCCGGAGGGCGCCGCTAATGCCAGCCGCGGCACATCGCCAGGAGCTTTCTCACCGCGGTTTTTGAAGGTCCACTCAAAGGTATTAACGCCCAGCACCACGATATTGCGGATGCGTTCAGCGTCTTCGCGTTCGATGCCAAGCAGATCGTACAGCGCCTGGCCGTGCGCCCAGGTTTCCATCAGCCGTGCGGTGATGCTCGACCGCACCGACATGCTGGGTCCCGCCCACTTCACGCGCGCTTTCGGATCGGCAGCGGAAAAACGCTGAGCGGTAGCGCGGCAACCGTCACGCCACTGCTCCCGAAGCGCGGTGCCCTTCAGTCCGGCGGTAAACGCGCGCTCGGCTTCGCGCAGGTCACCGGAGGCCATCGCGATACGAACCTTACCGAGGAAACTGGCGAGTGCCTCGGTGTCGTGCAGGGAAAGATCCGCGGCCTGGTTCCAGACGTGCAGGTGCGTGATGACGTCATTGACTGTCCACTGCTTGAACTGCGTGGGCCGTTCGAAGTCAGCATCACTCAGCGGTGCGAG
>JBCAXP010000471.1:0-3349 GCA_038533995.1 Pseudomonadota bacterium | reverse complement strand
GACCCGCTCACCGAAAACCCACCGCAGCAGGTTGGCTTCATGGAAGTCGCGCCGGTAAACTGGATTGGTGTCGGCGGCGCACTGGCGAAAAAGTTTCGGCACTTTACTGAAGCGTACGACTTCGTTACCCATGGTCTGTCGCTGTCACTCGGCGCACCGTCACCGCTAGACGAGACGTTTCTTGCGCGGGTGAAAAAGTTTCTTGACGACCACGGCATTCTTTTCTACACCGAACACTTAAGCTACTGCGGCGACAACGGGCACCTGTACGACCTGCTGCCCATTCCGTTTACAGAAGAAGCCGTGCACTACGTGGCCGGGCGCATCCGGCGAACCCAGGAGATTCTTGAGCGCCGCATCGCGGTCGAGAACGTGTCGTACTACGCCGCTCCCGATCAGGAGATGGACGAAATCGACTTCGTTACGGCGGTGCTGAACGAAGCCGATTGTGACCTGCTGCTGGACGTCAACAACATCTACGTCAACAGCATCAACCATCGCTACGACGCAGACACGTTCCTGAAGGCTCTCCCCGCCGAGCGGGTGGTCTATTTTCACGTTGCCGGCCACTACGTCGAGGCAGAAGACCTGCGCGTGGACACGCACGGCGCTGACGTTTGCGACCCCGTCTGGGAACTGCTGGAAACCGCGTATCAGCATTTTGGTCCGGTGCCGACGCTGCTCGAGCGCGACTTCAACATTCCGCCGGTGCCGCAGTTGCTGAAGGAAGTGGACCACATCGCTGCCCTGCAGGCGCGCTTCGGCGGCGGACCGGGCAGGCAGCGCGACGCCGCGGTGGCTAACCGTGGCTGACAACGGGCAGGACATGCCGGCCTTTCAGCGCTCGCAGTACGCGCTGACGGCGCACATTCGCGATCCGGAAAACGTGCCGGCGCCGGGTGGCATCGAAGACCGGCGCCTGGCGATCTACCGCGAGCTCTTTTACAACAACACGGAAAGCCTGCTGGCCGGTACTTTCCCGGTGCTGCGGCAGGTGCTTGACGACGACGCGTGGCACGCGCTTATTCGCGAGTACTTCGCAAAGCACGAGTCGCACACGCCGCTGTTTCTCGAGGTGCCGCGGGAATTCCTGCGCTACCTGCAGGAAGAGCGCGGCCAGCGGGAGACCGATCCGGCATGGTTGCTGGAGCTTGCTCACTACGAGTGGGCGGAGCTTGCTGTGCAGATTCTCGAAGACCAGCCCGAGTTCGGTGATCCGAGCGCAAGCCATGACTTCGTGGATGCTGTACCACTGGTCTCACCGTGTGCGTGGTACCTGTGCTACAGCTTCCCCGTGCATCAGATTCAACCAGGTTTTACACCTGAAGAGGCGCCTGCAGAAGCCACCTTTCTTGTGGTCTATCGCAACCGTCACGACAAGGTGGGCTTTCTGCAGATCAACGGCGTCACGGCCAGGCTGCTGGAGATGCTCGACAACGACCGGACACTGACCGGTCGTGCAGCGTTAACCGCTATTGCCGCCGAGATTCAGCACCCCAACGTCGACACGGTGGTCGACGGCGGCCGCGAAATCTTCGCTAACCTGTATCAACACGACATACTGCTCGGCACGCGCTGAGCCCAATTCTTATAAAACGAAACCAAACCCAGGAGTTCTGCCATGAACCTTGCAGCGACTGTTCGCCAATTCGATTTCGCCCAGGCCTTGAGACACGTGGACTGGCTCGGTCCGCTGGCGCTGCGGCTCTACCTCGTACCTGTTTTCTGGGTAGCCGGCATGAACAAGATTTCCGGCATCGAAAACGTCATCGAATGGTTCGGCAATGACCAGTGGGGGCTGGGGCTGCCCTTTCCCTTCCTGATGGCATGGCTGGCGACGCTCACCGAGGTGGTCGGTGCAGCGCTGCTGCTCGTTGGCTTCGGTACCAGGCTCATCAGTATTCCGCTCATGATTACCATGATCGTTGCAGCGGTTACGGTGCACTGGGAGAACGGCTGGCAGGCTGTTCACGACCTCAAGAGCCCGTTCGCAAACGCCAACGCCGAGGGCGCCGCAGACCGGCTGGGTCGCGCCAAGGATATTCTCCAGGAGCATGGCAACTACGACTGGCTGACCGAGACCGGTAGCTTTGTGGTTTCCAACAGCGGTATTGAATGGGCCGCCACCTACTTCGTTATGCTGCTGGCGCTGCTAATGTATGGCCCAGGGAAGGCTAGCGTCGATCACATTGTTGGTCGGATGCTGAAGCAGGACTGATCCCGCGTTGCCCGCCATGCGGGCACGCTGTTCGCACAATTCCTTGGGGGGGCGCCACAATGGTTGAAGTCTTCAACGTCGTTCTGTACGTACTCGAAATCATGGCGACGCTGTTCGTCGTGTTGATTGGCATCGGCCTGCTCGCGGTAATGGTCATGTATGTTGTCGACCGCACCCAGCGCACGCACGCGATTCGCCGCAACTTTCCCGTGGTCGGGAGGTTTCGCTACCTGTTCGAGCACATGGGTGAGTTTTTTCGGCAGTACTTCTTCGCCCAGGACCGCGAAGAGATGCCGTTCAACCGGGCTGAGCGCTCGTGGGCCTATCGCGCTGCGAAGAACGTCGACAACACGGTAGCCTTCGGATCGTCGCGGGACCTGCGGCCGGTAGGCACCGCGATCTTCGTTAACTGCCCGTATCCCACGCTGGACGAGGACGCGGCGGAAGCCGAAGCGGTGACGGTCGGCCCGTACTGCGACACGCCGTACACGACCAACTCCGTGTTTAACATCAGCGGCATGAGCTACGGCGCAATCTCGAAGCCGGCGGTGCTTGCGCTGTCCAATGGCGCGCGGGAAGCCGGCTGCTGGATGAACACCGGCGAAGGCGGCCTGTCGCCGTTTCACCTGGAAGGCGGTGCCGACATCGTGTTCCAGATCGGAACCGCGAAATACGGCGTGCGCGACAAGGACGGAAAACTCAGCGACGAGAAACTGCGCGAAGTTGCGGCACATGAGCAGGTCAGGATGTTCGAGATCAAGCTCAGCCAGGGCGCCAAGCCCGGCAAGGGCGGAATCCTGCCGGGCGGCAAAGTGACTCCGGAGATCGCGAAAATTCGTGGCATTGAAGTGGGCCACGACTCCATCAGTCCGAACCGGCATCCGGAGATAAACGACGCGGGCGATTTGCTCGACCTAATCGACCGCGTGCGCCGCGTTACCGGCAAACCGGTGGGCTTCAAGGCCGTCATCGGCGGCTGGGGCTGGCTGGACCAGCTGTTTCCGGAAATCCTCAAGCGCGGCATCGAGAGCGCGCCTGACTTCATCACCGTAGACAGCGCCGACGGCGGCACCGGCGCCGCGCCGATGAGTCTCATCGATTACGTGGGCCTGCCCATTCGTTGAGCTTGTC
>JBCAXP010000470.1:0-3375 GCA_038533995.1 Pseudomonadota bacterium | reverse complement strand
CGGCGGTTCGAAGCGGCGCTCGCGGCCAGCGGGGAAGACGACGGTGCCAGGAAGAAGCTGGCGGCGTCGCTTGCTGGAAACCTCGAACAGAAGCTGCGCATTTGCCTGGACCTTGAGATCGCGGCTGACATTGAGTCGCCCGCCGAGTTCGCTGAAGCGCGCATGCAACATCGCGTCCAGCAGTTGTCGGCTGCGCTGTCGTCTGGCGGCGGCAGCACAGGTAAGTCGGCGCGGGCACTGATTGACGAGTGGTACGCAACCGGCCCGGTGGAAAGCGCAGAACATGACGCGCTCGAAGCACGCTTCAAACGCGCGCTTGAGGCGGCCGGAGCCCCTGCAAACAAGTAATCACTGGTGCCAGGCACCACACCCAGGAGCAGCAGATGAGCCCATCTCCCGGCACCCGCGGCGTCAAGCGGGGATACGTCGTACCCATTGGCGGCGCCGAGAACAAAACCAACGACCCCGTCATTCTGCAGCGTTTTGTGGAGCTGTGTGGCGGACAAGATGCGCGGCTCGCGGTGATACCCACCGCGTCGCGACTGGATGACACGGGACCGATCTACGTCGAGCTCTTTTCCTCACTTGGTGCAAAGCACGTATGCAATCTGCCCATCACCCGTCGCAAGGACTGCGAGCGGGAGGACTACGTGGAAGCGCTGGAGGAGGTGGACGGGATTTTCATCACGGGTGGTAACCAGCTGCGGCTATCGACGAGGCTCGGCGGCACGCCGATAGCAAAAAGCATTCGACGCCTGAACGCGGCGGGGGTGCACGTAGCGGGCACCTCCGCGGGCGCCGCCATCATGCCGGAGCACATGATCGCCGGCGGGCCGGGCGGATCCACGCCCCGGGAAGACGGCGTGACGCTCGCGCCGGGCCTCGGGCTCACCAACACGCTGGTAATCGACCAGCATTTTCGCCAGCGCGACCGGCTCGGCAGATTGCTCAGCGCCGTGTCGTACAACCCGTTCGTGTCGGGGATTGGCCTCGATGAGGACACTGCCGCGTTCATCGATCCTGATGGCGTCTTCGAAGTGGTTGGCAGCGGCGCCATTACCATTGTCGATCCCGGATCGCTCAAGTATTCGTCGATGGACGTTGCCGAGCCGGGAGAACCGGTTAGCCTGATTGGCATGACCCTGCATGTGCTGGCCGCTGGCGGCTGCTACGATACCCGTAACAAGCGCGCATCAATGAACACCTCGACCCCGGAGCCGCAATGAAAATTTTGTCCACTAACGTGTATGTCGGCCCAAACGTCTGGGCGAGTTTCCCGGTTATCCGGCACGTCATCGATCTGGGCATCCTGGAAGACTGGCCAACCGCGAAGCTGGGCGAGGACTTTATCAACGGCCTCCTTGAGGCGCTCCCAGGCATCCATGAACACGGCTGTTCCTACCGCGAACCCGGTGGCTTTGTGCGGCGGCTGCGCGAAGACGAGGGCACCTGGCTCGGCCACGTCATGGAACACGTTGCCATCGAGTTGCAGAATGTGGCCGGCTCCGACGTGACTTTCGGCCGCACCCGCGGCACCGGCGAGGAAGGCCAGTACAACCTGGTGTACGCCTACACGCAGCGCAGCGTGGGCCTGGAGGCTGGCGACCTGGCGATGCAGCTGCTGTTGCACCTGCTGCCAGACCATCTCAAGGAGCAACTCGGCGACGCGGTGCCGGATGACGACTTCGACTTTGCCGAGGAGCGCGATGCGTTTATTCGTTTCGCGCAGCGCAACGACTTCGGGCCAAGTACCGCCTCGCTGGTGCAGGCAGCGGAGGAGCGCGGCATTCCGTGGCTTCGCCTCAACAAGTATTCGCTCGTCCAGTTTGGCCATGGCAAGTACCAGAAGCGCATCCAGGCAACGATCACGAGTGAGACCCGGCATATTGGCGTGGAAATCGCCTGCGACAAGGAAGATGCGCATACGCTGCTAAACGATCTCGGTCTGCCGGTGCCTGCGCAGTTCGTGGTGTACAACGAACGGCGGGCGGTGCGCGCGGCAAATCGCATCGGCTACCCGGTAGTGGTCAAACCGCTAAACGCTAACCACGGCCGGGGCGTGTCGACCAATCTGACTGACGATGACCAGGTTCGTACCGCCTATGCAAAGGCACGCGAGCAGGGCAAGAGCCGCTCCATCCTGATCGAGAGCTTCATCCGCGGCATGGACCATCGCATGCTCGTCGTGGACGGCAAGCTCGTCGCGGTCGCAAAGCGCGTGCCGGGGCACGTCGTTGGCGATGGCGAGCACACCATCGAGCAGCTCGTGGAAATCGTGAACAGTGACCCGCGGCGGGGTATCGGTCACGAGAAGGTGCTGACGCGCATCGAGTTCGACGCCCAGGCCGAGCGCCTCATGAAGAAGGCAGGCGTAGAGAAGTCAACGGTGTTGCCGCCGGGCGAGGCCTTTTATCTACGCACAACAGCCAACCTTTCCACGGGCGGCACCGCTATCGACTTGACTGACGTTGTGCACCCTGACAACCGGGCCATGGCGACTCGCGCCATCCAGGCGGTCGGCCTCGACGTGGGCGGCGTTGATTTCCTGACCGAGGACATTACGCAGTCTTACAAGGATGTGGGTGGCGCCATCTGCGAAGTGAACGCGGCACCGGGCTTTCGTATGCACGTGGCGCCCAGCGAGGGTGAGTCCCGCGACGTGGCGGGGCCTGTGGTCGACATGCTGTTTCCCGAGGGCACGCCGTCGCGCATTCCGATCGCCGCCATCACAGGCACGAACGGCAAGACGACCACGTCACGCATGCTCGCGCATATTCTCAAAACCGCTGGCCACCATGTCGGCATGACCAGTTCCGATGGCGTCTATATCGACGGCCACCTGAGCGTGAAGGGCGACATGACCGGGCCGGCGTCTGCCCAGATCGTTCTGCGCGACCCCGCCGTGGACATCGCTGTGATGGAAACGGCCCGCGGCGGACTGCTGCGCAGCGGCCTGGGTTACGAAAGCTGTGACGTAGCGGCATGCCTCAACGTGCGCGCGGATCATCTCGGCATCAAGGGCATCGACACGGTGGAACAGCTTGCAGAGATCAAGCGCATCATCATCGAGGCGGCGACGGACACCGCGGTGCTCAACGCCGATGATCCACTGTGCCTGCAGATGGCTGATTACACGGACTCGGAACACGTCTGCTACGTGACGATGAACCCGAAGCACGGCCTTGTTCGCGAGCACATTCGCTCCGGCGGCAGGGCGGTTGTGCTGGAGCAGGGCATCAACGGCGACATGATTACGCTGTTCGACAACGGCTCGCACATGCCGCTGCTGTGGACCCACCTGATTCCCGCGACCATGGAAGGCAAGGCGACACACAACGTCCAGAACGCCATGTTCGCGTCGGCGCTCGCGTTCAG
>JBCAXP010000469.1:0-3383 GCA_038533995.1 Pseudomonadota bacterium | reverse complement strand
CGGGCCGCAGCATCTGCTGCGGCCCGACGAGATCACGGTGGCGTGCTGGTTGAGCTGGTAGCGCTCGAGCACCTGCGACTGGCTGCGGCTGTTTACGGTTTCCGGCCGCGCCTGGAGGATGTAGAGGTGGCCGTCAACGCCGTCCAGACCCCACTCGATGTCCATGTGCCGGCCGTAGTGTTTTTCGATGGTGACCGCCTGGCGCGCAAGCTCGGTGGCCTGCTCGTCGCTGAGCGAAAAGCGGCCGCGGTCAGCAGTGTCAACGTCCACCGTTTTCACCGGGTCAGGGGTGGCGGTGTCGGGGTCGTAC
Source organism: Pseudomonadota bacterium (assembly GCA_038533995.1). Taxonomy (GTDB): domain Bacteria; phylum Pseudomonadota; class Gammaproteobacteria; order Steroidobacterales; family JBCAXP01; genus JBCAXP01. The sequence continues at coordinate 3,073 of JBCAXP010000469.1, read as the reverse complement.
ACCATCTTGATGGCCTTGGCGCCAAGGTTCTTGCGCAGCACCGCCGGGCGGTTGGCGGTGAGCGACGGCTTGTACAGGTAAAACTCGTCCGGGTTGACGGCACCCTGTACGACAGTTTCGCCCAGGCCCCACGCGGCGGTCACGAACACTACGTCCGGGAAGCCTGACTCGGTGTCGAGGGTAAACATCACACCGCTTGCACCGCAGTCACTGCGCACCATGCGCTGGATGCCTGCCGACAGCGCAACCTGGGAGTGCTCAAAGCCCTGGTGTTCGCGGTAGGAAATGGCGCGGTCGTTAAAGAGCGACGCGAACACCTCGTGCATGGCCCTGACCACGTTGTCAAAGCCGCTGACGTTGAGAAACGTCTCCTGCTGCCCGGCGAAGGAGGCATCCGGCAGGTCTTCCGCCGTGGCGGATGAGCGCACGGCGACCGATAACTGGTCGTCGTCGCCAACGAGTGCGTCGTAGTGCTGTCGCAGTTCCCTGGTGAGGCGCTCTGGCAGGGGCGCCTGCAACACCCAGCTGCGGATGCGCGCCCCGGTTTCGGCGAGCGCCGTAACATCGTTCGTGTCCAGTGCGTCCAGCGCCACGTTGATGCGAGCATCAAGGCCGTCCTGTGCCAGGAAATCACGATAGGCCGCCGCTGTTGTGGCGAAGCCGCCAGGGACGGTTACACCCAGCGGGCCGAGGTTGCTGATCATCTCGCCCAGTGACGCATTCTTGCCACCAACGCGTTCAACATCACCCATGCCGAGGGCGTCAAATTCGATTACGTAATCTTCCAAGACGAAATTCCTTGTGTTCGGGCGAATGAGCAAAGAGAATCGGCGTCAAGGGTTATTTTCTTCAAGGAGAACCCATGAACCGTCGTACGGTTTTCTTCGTGTCTGACCAGACAGGCATCACCGCCGAGACGCTGGGTCACAGCTTGCTCACGCAGTTCGAAGGCATCAAGTTCAAGCAAATCACTGTGCCATTTATATCGGACGTTGACAAGGCGTCGGAAGTGGTCCAGAGAATCAATCTCACCGCCCAGGTGGAAGGCTACAAGCCCATCGTTTTCAGTACGTTCGTGCAGAACGACCTGCGTGAAATCATGGCCGGTTGCAACGGCGTGTTCATGGATTTCTTCGACGCGTTCATTGGTCCTCTCGAGCGCTCCCTGGAAATGAAATCCACCCACACCACGGGCAAGGCGCACGGCCGCGCCGACAGCGAGGCCTACACCCGCCGTATCGACGCGATGAACTTCGCCGTGGCCAATGACGACGGCGTCACCACGCGAAATTACGATCGCGCCGACATCGTGCTGCTTGGCGTTTCCAGGTCAGGCAAGACGCCCACGTGCCTGTATCTCGCCCTTCACTACGGCATCTTCGCGGCGAACTATCCGCTCACGGAAGACGAGCTCGACAAGCGCTCCCTGCCGGCGTCTTTGCAGGACTACCGCAACAAGCTCTACGGGCTCACCATCGAGCCCGACCGCCTCCAGCAGATTCGTGGTGAACGCAAACCGGACAGCCGCTACGCGTCGGCTCAGCAGGTCGGTTTCGAGCTGCGCGCGGCCGAGGCGATGTACCAGAGCAATGCCATCCCGTACATCAATACCACCAAGAGCTCAATCGAAGAAATTGCCAGCCAAATCATCCACGAAAGGCGCATCAAGCGGGGCAATTCCGGCCACGGAGATTGATCTCGCGCATTAGGCGATTTGTGACGGGGTTCGGGATTTGCCCGGTGGGTGCTGTGCTATATTCGCGTTATGGCAACCGACACCATCGACAACCGCTTAGAAGACGGCGCAATCGCGCTGCCGAGGCCTGCGCGGCCGGGTAGTTTCACCGGCCTGATGACCCTGTACGAAAGCAATTTCGTGCGCCTGGGGTGGCTGGTTAGCGACCCGGAGGCCGACGTTGGTCTGCGGCAGTCGAGTATCGGCGACGACTGTCCCCTGTACCTTGAACTGCTTGAAAATTGCCGCTACACGACGACGGTGCGGTTGACCTACCTGTTCGAGGATGCAGACCAGGAGATCGCCGATCCGGATGTGACGATTCGGATTTACCAGGACGCGCACATGGCTGAGGCCATGTCATGCGTCAATCAGCGTCGCCATGCCGCGCTGAGCGGCTACGCGACCGGTGTCGGTAGCCAGCTCGAACGGCGCTGGGCGCGCAACAATATGTTGAATAAGTGGCTGGAGTACTGCGCCGACAAGGGACACCGGTTCGCTCCGGTCTCGGCGTAGCGCAAGAGAACAAGAACTACAGGATGTAAGCATGGCGACTCCCGCGATGTCCGCAACGCACGACGACACCGACGACGTTCAATCCACGTTTCCCACGAATGAGGAGGAGCGGCTTGTCAGGCTGTTTCGCAATCGTGCCGAGCTAAAAAAGGAGTTTTCCAACCTCCGGGACGACCGCGACCAGCTGCTGGACAAAATCAAGGAAGAGGAAAGCGCGACGCTGCGAGTCCGCAAACAGCTCGCCGCACTCGAGGCCCGGCTGGCCAACCCGGAAACGGGCTACAACGCGATCGTGTATTACCAGCTGTGCGCGCTGTGGGTTGATTGCAACCGCCAGCTTCGCAAGTTCAGCGAAGAGCTCATCAAGCAGCAGGAAGACCGTGAGCGGCGCCGCCAGATCATGGAGTTCAACCAGGAACGCCAGAAGCGCCTGGCAAAGCTGTCAGACCAGATCCTCGTCGTGAAGGCCGAGTCTGACGACATGAAAAAAGTCGTCCAGACCTTCGAGGAGCGCGTCGATGCACTGCGCGGTTTCTGGAACTACTTCAAGCGCCGCCGCATGATGGTGGAACTGGAAGAACAGCGTGAGCTGTTCAACGTGGTGCGTGCCCGCATCGAGGAAATGTTCGACCGCCGCATCAAGGTGGAGAGCGAACCGTGGCCTGACTACCCCGGCCTGGGCGTGGAGGGCAAACGCGCCATCAACCTGGCAGTCATCGCCCTGGCCCAGCACCTCTACCTTCAGGTCGCAGAGAACAAGCTCGGCGCCAAAGCCAAGCTCGTGCCGTACGTGATTTCCTGCACACCCTTCACCTGCACGAG
>JBCAXP010000468.1:0-3411 GCA_038533995.1 Pseudomonadota bacterium | reverse complement strand
GGCGACGAAACGCAGTATCGCGTTCGTCGCCGGCAGACTGGCGCTGGTCACACCGTTGCGCGTGCTGCCCGGGTATTCGTCCGCCCCCGGATTGAGCTGCACGGTCACGCTGCCGCCGCCGGCATCGATGCGCCCGGCATGGCGTGCCGCCGCGCAGACCGGCGAGTTGCTCGGGTAAACATCGGTCCCGTGGATGTCGGGCATCGTGTCGCGCGCGGTGAGCGGCGGGCACACCACCGACAGGCGCTGGCCGACGAACTTGTCACTATCGAACTGAAAGTGGTTGATCGACGTTTCCCAGTCGATCTCCGGGACCGGCGCCGAGTTATCTGTCGCGGTTTGGGCTGTTGCGGTCTGGGCCAATAAGGTGGCGAACAACAGGGTGAAAAGGTTTTTCAGGGGCTTGTCGGCTTTCATCACGCAACTCCGTTTGTGCAGGTGTAAAGGGGCCGCGACCCGGCCCGTGGGCCGTGTGTTCGCGCCGTACACTCATACCTGCGGAATCCGGCCCGCCCAGGGGCCAGGGAGTTGGACTTGGCTGTGGCCTGGCTCAGTCGGAACCGGTGCCGAGGGCCGTCTCGTAGTTCGCCTCCATCCAGTTCTTGCCGATGGCCTTGAATGGCAGGTTCATGGCCAGCTCGGGTACCTGCAGACCGACCCAGGCGGTGAAGGAATTGCTGTTAGGCCCCGGCCACATCGTGTATTCCCGGGCAAACGGGTATGAGCGAGCCGCCGCGTCAATGCGATCGATCAGTCCGTCGGCGGCGTCGCCGCGCCGATCCAGCAACAGCACCGGGGCCGAGCCAAACCACGGCTTGTCGGGCTGCCCTCGTGAGATGCTCACGACCGACCCGTAGCGGCGTAGCTGCCAGCCGATGACCTGGTAGATCGTGTAGGTGGCCGCACCCTGCGCTTTCGTCGCGATCCAGGTGTGCATGGCATAGCGACCGCGTACGCCCCACACGTTGGCGCCATAGACCTGGACGACCGGGGCGCTGTGCTCAGTCGGCGATGGTGCGACCGCCGCGCCGACGGGCGTGGGCTCGATGAACCGGGGCACGACCCAGATCAGGCCACCCAGGAAGAGGAGAATTGGGATCGTCATCTTGAACAGTACTCGCATGGCCATCATGCGGCTCTACGTAACCCGGAGATACCTATGTTTGTCAGAATTCTCCGGCAACGGTTCCAACTGTCTCAATAACACTGCCCCTTCACTGGCTACGCGCCCAGGTCGCTGCGCCGGCGCGGCTGCTCCTCCCGCGGCGCCTGGCTGTAGTCACCGAACGGCCCGTCACGCTGCTCGATGACGCGCGCGACGCCTTCCTGTTTCGCGGTGTTCACAAACTGGCGCCCCTCCGGCGTGTTGCGCATGATGCCGTCGAGAATCGGGCCGAGGGTCTGCGTGCCCTGCAGCCCCATGTTGTCGTAGGCCTGGTTAACGATCAGCTTCATCGCGACGAGCTGCGTCAACGGAATCTGCGCGAGCTTTTTCGCAAGTGCTGCAACGTGATCGTCCAGCGCTTCCAGCGGCACCGCTTCGTTGATGAGCTCAATGCGCGCTGCCTCCTTGCCGCTCACCCACTCGCCGGTGAGCGCGTAGTACTTGGCCTTGGCGAGGCCGAGGCGGTAGATCCACATGCCCGTCAGGTGGCAGCCCCAGACGCGCGAGTACGGCGTGCCGATGCGGGCATCCTCGGCGGCGACGACCAGGTCGGCACACAGCGCGAGCTCAGAACCGCCGCCGACCGCGTAGCCGTGCACCTTGGCAATCGTTGGCTTTGAACCGCGCCACAGGCCCATGAATCGCGGCACGTAGCTCTGGTAGCGGTCGGTCACCATTTGCACGTCAAGGCCGGGGTCGTAGCCCTGCTCAGCGATCACACCGTAGTGCTCAAGGCCGCCGGAAAAATCGAAGCCGCCGCAGAAGTTGTCACCCGCGCCCTCCAGCACGATGACTTTCACTTCCGGGTCGGCGTTTGCCTTGCCTAGCGCCTGGTCCATGGCCTCGATCATTTCCAGGCGCAGCGTGTTGGCCTTGTGTGGCCGGTTGAACGTGATGGTGGCGATTCCGCTGTCGACCGCGTACTTAATGGTTTCCTCAGACATTGTGCTGCTCCTGTGAATTTTCTCGCCGGGGTGTTACCCTGACTTACCGATCGGTAAGTTCATGGTCAGAAGCATAGCTTACCGATCGGTAAGCCGTCAAGGGGCGGCCTGCACGTGCGCGCAACGCGATATCAAAGGGGAAGGAGAACACCAGCATGCAGGACGACACGCGGGAACAATTACTGGAAAGCGCTACCCGGTTGTTCGCGGCGAAGGGCTTCTACGGCGCGAGCCTGGCCGGCATCGCCGACGAGCTCGGCCTGACAAAGCAGGCCCTGCTCCACCACTTTGGGAAGAAAGAAAAGCTCTATGCGGAAGTTCTGTCGCGCATTTCCGACCGCATGCTTGAGTGCGTGGAAGCCGCGAGGTCTGCGCACGACGCACCGGCGGACCAGCTGCTCGAGGCACTGCAGGGTATCTACGCGCTGTCCAGCGAGGCGCCGCACGAAACCCGCATACTCGTGCGCGAGTTGCTCGACAGCGAGCGGCGGGCGAGCGAGGTACGCAGCTGGTACTTGAAGCCGTTTCTCGATGCGCTAGTCGGCATCACTCGCGACATCGCAGGCAAAAAAAACCTGGGCAACACGGAGGCACTCAGCCGAATCTATCCGCTGCTCGGCGCGATGAGCTACTTCGTTGTGTCCGACGTCGTGCTACGACAGATGTACGGCAAGGCTAACTACACGCGAATGCAGCGGCGTTTTCCGGAGGAAATTCGCGAGCAGGTCGAAGCCCTGGCAGCGTCGCTGGCCTGAACTGCCCCAAGCTGGCACGCGCTACACGCCGTGTTCTTCCGACCACAGCCTGAGCTGATCGAGCACGTCGAGCGCGGAGCGGCCGAAGTCGGTTATCGCGTAGGCCACCGCCACCGGCCGCGTGCTGAGCACCTGGCGCTCCAGTAACCCCATCGCCTCCATCTCCTTCAGGCGCTGGTTCACCATTTTCTTGCTGGCGCCGCCGAGCTGACGCGCAAGATCGTTGAAGCGCACCGGTTCGTCCTTGAGGTGCCAGAGAATCGAGCCCTTCCATTTGCCGCCGATCAGGCGCATGCCGCGCTCGATCGGGCAGGGTTCCAGGCACGGCTCAGCGACTGTTTTCCGGCCGGCAGCTGTCGTTGTCACTTTTGCTTCCACCATACCCTCACTTTAGGTTACCAAAAGTATACTGGTTGCTATTGGTTTCCTAGGCTACCACAATTGCTCTTAACTTCCGCATTCACCATGGAGGAACCGTCCGAATGCCCAATGCACTCATCATCAACGCCCACTACCCGAGCGAGTTTTCCACCGGCCGGCTGAACGG
>JBCAXP010000467.1:0-3414 GCA_038533995.1 Pseudomonadota bacterium | reverse complement strand
ATCACCATCACCGCCTCCGACGGCAAGGCGTCTGCCACCATCGGCCCATTCGACCTGTCGGTGCTGCTGCCGGAGGTGCCGGCAACCCTCGAAGTGCGCTCCACCATCCCGTCCACGTATGTGTGGGACAGCTTGAGCGAGTCCAAGCCGGTTTACGTGGACCGTCCCTATACCTTCTCCTCGGTGCCGGACGAGTTTGACGGTTTGCAGTACCTCATGACTGCCAACGACGACAAGCGCGAGACCGCAAACCCGTTCGTGCGCTTTGAAGTGAACAAGCGCGTTACCGTGTACGTCGGCTATGACGTCCGTGCCAGCGAGCTGCCGGACTGGCTTGCCGACTGGACCGCTACTGGCGAGAGCTGGCAGACCACCGATACAACGTTCGATGTGTACTCGCGTGAGTTCGACGTCGGCACCGTCGGTCTCGGCGGCAACGACGGCGCCCAGAGCATGTACAGCGTCGTAATCGAAGCACAGGACGACGGCCTGCCGATTGCCGCTGCTGACTCGGCGCAGACCCAGGAAGACACACCGGTATCGGTGGATGTGCTGTCCAACGACATCGGGCTCGTCTCGACGCCGCTGCAGGTGTTCGTGGTGACGCCACCGGAAAACGGCACCGCGACCCCGACGGCGTTCAACACCGTGTACTACGTGCCTGAAGACCGCTTTGTGGGCACGGACACGTTCGAGTACGCCGTGGCCGACGCCAACGGCGCAAGTTCAACGGCCACCGTGACAATCACGGTGATGGAGGCAACGCAGGGCGCGACGCCGGTGAGTTTCGACGACAGTTACGAAGTGCTCCAGGGCACCACGCTCACCATGAACGTGCTGGACAACGACACTGGGCTGTTCGATGCACCGCTCGTGGTTACCGTCGAATCGCCGACCGCCAACGGCTCCGTGACGGTGGTTGCCGGCAATGCGATTGAGTACACGTCGGACCCAGGCTACGTTGGCTCCGACGCGCTGACCTACCGGGTTACGGACGCCGACGGAGATTTTGATACCGGCTCGGTGAGCATCACCGTGCTGTCCGTGAACGCCGCGCCCACCATCAGCGGTACGCCCGCCACCACGGTCGTCGTCGGCGACGGCTACAGCTTTACACCGACCGCCTTCGATGCCGATGGCGACAGCCTAACCTTCAGCATCGCGAACGAGCCGGCGTGGGCCTCGTTCGACCCCGGCACCGGGGCGCTGACCGGAACACCGCAGGCGGGTGATACCGGCACGACGAGCGGAATCGTGGTTTCCGTAACTGACGGTGAGGACACGACTGCCCTCGACGCGTTCAGCGTGACCGTCGTGCAGGCGGCGAGCGGCTCGGCCACGATCTCCTGGGACCCACCCACCCAGAGCACCGATGGCAGCCCGCTGAACGACCTTGCCGGCTACCGCGTCTACTACGGCACGTCGCCGGGCAGCTACAGCAACCAGGTCGAGGCGAACAACCCAGGGCTGTCCAGCCTGGTGGTCGACAATCTCCCGTCAGGCACCTGGTACTTCGTGACAACGGCCTTCGACACCGCAGGCAACGAGAGCGCCTACTCCAACGTCGCCAGCAAGACCATTCCCTGAGCCAAATCTGACACTGTCTGTCTGTGGGAGCGGCTTCAGCCGCGATCCCGACTCGTCACCGCTGAGCAAATCGCGGCTAAAGCCGCTCCCACAGGCTCTGATTCATGATAGGTTGCGCCGAAACTGTCGCCGCTGTGCAATGCCTTAAATGCCTGCAACCTACATCCTGGGAATTTCCGCCTACTACCATGACGCCGCGGCGGCGCTGCTGCGCGACGGCGTCATCGTTGCCGCGGCGCAGGAAGAGCGTTTTACGCGGCGCAAACACGACGCGTCGTTTCCGGAGAAAGCCATTGCCTGGTGCCTTGACGAAGCGGGCGTTGCGCTCACCGACGTGCAGCGCGTGGTGTTTTACGACAAGCCGCTCGTCAAGTTCGAACGCCTGCTGGAAACCTACCTGAGCTACGCCCCGCGCGGCCTGCGCTCCTTCCTGGCAGCGATGCCGATCTGGCTCAAGGAAAAGCTCTTCCTCAAGATCACGCTGCGCAACGCGCTGGCCGATCTTGGGCAATGCAAGGTGCAGGAGCTGCCGGCTCTGTGCTTCGCCGGCCACCACCAGTCACATGCCGCGTCTGCGTTTTTTCCGAGTCCCTTCGAGTCGGCAGCTGTGCTGTGCCTGGACGGCGTCGGTGAATGGGCGACCACGAGCGTCTGGCGGGGCAACGGGGCGAAGCTCGAGCCACTGTGGGAAATCGACTTTCCGCACTCCCTGGGCCTGCTCTACTCCGCGTTTACCTACTACGCCGGCTTCAAGGTCAACTCCGGCGAGTACAAGCTCATGGGCCTTGCGCCCTATGGCGAGCCGAGGTTTCGCCAGCACATTCTCGACCACCTGCTGGACCTCAAGGCCGACGGCACGTTTCGCCTCGACATGGGTTACTTCAACTACTGCACCGGGCTCACGATGACCAACGACCGCTTCGCGGCGCTGTTCGGCGAGCCCGTGCGTGCGCCGGAAAGCGAGCTGACGCAGCACCACATGGACGTAGCAGCGTCCGTGCAGGCGGTGACCGAGGAGGTCGTGATGCGCCTTGCGCGCACGGTGCAAATGGAAACGGGCGAAAAGGCGCTGTGCCTGGCCGGCGGCGTGGCGCTCAACTGCGTAGCCAACGGCAAGCTACTGCGGGACGGTCCGTTTGACGACCTGTGGATTCAGCCGGCGGCCGGCGATGCCGGCGGTGCCTTGGGCGCCGCGCTCGTCACATGGCACGAACTGGACGGCGGCGAGCGCACGGTTGGCACGAGTGATGCCCCTGGTGATGCGATGCGCGGCGCCTACCTCGGGCCGCGCTTCGACGAAGCCGACACGCGTGCCCAACTCGACGCTGCCGGCGCTGTGTACGAGCAACCCGACAGTAACGCTGCGCTGCTGGAATGCGTTGCCGCGAAACTCGACGACCAGCAGGTGGTCGGCTGGTTCAACGGGCGCATGGAATTTGGCCCGCGCGCGCTGGGTGCGCGTTCAATTCTCGGCGACCCGCGCAGCGAGAAGATGCAGTCGGTCATGAACCTGAAGATCAAGTATCGCGAGTCGTTCCGGCCCTTTGCGCCGGCGATACTTGCCGAGCACGTGTCGGAGTACTTCGATCAGGACCGGGCCAGCCCGTACATGCTGATCGTCGCGCCGGTTGTGGAAGCGCAGCGCATGGTGACCGGCGACAGCGAGCAGGGGCTTTTCGGCATCGACCGGCTGAACGTGCCCCGCTCCACCGTGCCCGCCGTTACCCACGTGGACTACTCCGCTCGCGTGCAGACAGTTCACGCGAACACCAACCCGCGTTTCCACGCGTTGCTCACCGCGTTCCACGCGCGAACCGGCTGCCCGTT
>JBCAXP010000466.1:0-3424 GCA_038533995.1 Pseudomonadota bacterium | reverse complement strand
CGAAGGCCCAGCTCAACGCCGGCCGTCGTGCTGCGCACGCTGTAGGTACAGCGCAAGCGGCGGAGCATCCAGGAGAAGGCGGGCGCTTCGACATCCATAGTAAAACTGTCGCCCTGCACCGGCTCGACGCTGCGCTCCTCCCAAACGCGATCACCGTGATCGTAGCAGCGCCGCCAGATATGGCCGGCGGGCGCCTCGAGCACCTCGACCCGGCGCACCTGCGGCGACAGAGTGGCGGGCGCGGCGGGCGCGGCTATGACTGCCCATGCGGTGTCTGCCTGCGCCTTCACGACGCGCTCGAAGTGCAGTTCGGTCATGTCACAACAGTCCTTGCGGCTCCTGCCGTGGCTGGCGCACCCACTCGAAATCCCGCATCGATTGGCAACTCAAGGAAAGTCCAGCACCTCGAAGCGCGCGGTGTCTTCACCCCTGGCCAGGAACTTGATGCCGTCGACGATGCTGCGGTTGTACCAGGGCACAATCTTGTCAGCCTTGGTGCGAATCGCGTCGTCCATGTTGTTTGGCCCGAAGGGCTCTACCGCGAGAATCGGCTTGGCGTGGCGCTTGGCGGTGGCAAGCTGGAGGTCCAGATCCTCGGCGTGCTCGGGATATTGCCCGGACAGCATAATGACAACCTCGGCGCCGCTGATCTGGCGCTCGAGTTCAGCGCGCAGTTCGTCGTGGCCCAGCGGCTTGTCGATGGCCGCCGAGAGATTGACATAATAAAACTCCTTGGTGTCGCCCAGGTACTCAAACAGCCGCAGGTAATCGTCGTCTTCCTGCCATGGGTGACTGACGAACAGTTTATAAGGATTGTCAATCGGCACCGGCGCTTAGCCTCGCGTTTTTTTACCCTACATAATCCGCATTGTAACGGAATTCGGCGCCAGTGGAGTGCCCGCCGCAGGCTCAGCTATACTACGGAGCATTCGCAAGGCGCGGCACGCTCAAAACAACACACTCGAGCCCCGCTGCCGCGTGCAGGCAACGGCCTGGACGGAACGCACACGGTTTGAAGGAATTCTCGACTATGCACGCAGCAAACCCCATCGACGCCGGCCTGTTCGACCGGCTGGACAAACTTCGCGCCGTTGGCGGCAAACGCCAGACGGTCGGCCTTCCCGATGAGACGCTGAGGCGCTTTGCCCTTCGCGATCCGCGCCTGTTCAGCGCGCTGGACGACGCTATTGAGGCCGTCGAGGCCATTCGCCGCGAGGACGCCGCGTTCGTCGACCTTGATGAAGTACAGCAAATCGAAACAATCCAGCGCGGCTACGTAAACTTCTACCAGCACGACGCGGTAAATCCGTACGTATCCGTGGCCGCCTGCGGCCCGTGGGTAGTGACCTCGAAGGGCGCCGTGATTCACGACTCGGGTGGCTACGGCATGCTGGGCATGGGTCACGCGCCGGCACCGGTGCTGGATGCGATGGCCGGCCGCCAGGTCATGGCCAACATCATGACCGCCAATTACAGCCAGCTGCGGCTGGTGAACGCGCTGCGGGCTGAAATTGGCCATCGCCGTGAAAACGGCTGCCCCTACGACCGCTTCGTGTGCATGAACAGCGGCTCGGAGTCAGTCACCGTTGCGGCGCGCATCTCCGACGTGAACGCCAAGCTGATGACCGATCCCGGTGGTCGCCATGAAGGCAAAACCATCGGTGCGATGGCGCTGCGCGGCGCCTTCCACGGCCGCACCGAACGCCCGGCGCAGTTTTCCGACGCCAGCATGGACAACTACCGCCAGCACCTGGCGAGCTTCCGCGCCGCAGGCGGTCTTATCACCGTGGAGCCCAACAACTGCGAAGAGCTGGTCGCAGCCTTTGAGCAGGCCGACAAGGACGGCATCTTCATCGAGGCCATGTTCATGGAGCCGGTGATGGGCGAAGGCAACCCGGGCATGGCGGTGAACCGCGAGTTCTACGACCTCGCCCGCAAGCTCACCCGGGAACGCGGCACGCTGCTGCTCATGGATTCCATCCAGGCAGGGCTGCGTTCGCACGGCTGCCTGTCAGTGGTGGACTACCCGGGCTTTGAAGACTGCGACGCGCCGGATATGGAGACCTACTCCAAGGCGCTCAACGCCGGCCAGTACCCGTTCTCGGTGCTAGCCCTCGACGCCCACGCCGCAACGCTGTACCGCCGCGGCATCTACGGCAACACGATGACAACGAACCCCCGCGCCATGGACGTCGCCTGCGCGGTGCTCGAGTCCATAACTGGGGAATTGCGTGCCAATATCCAGGCCCGCGGACAGGAGTTCCTCGATAAGCTCGGCGCATTGAAAGAGGAACTGGGCGACAAGATCACGCTAGTCCAGGGCACGGGGTTGCTGTTCAGCTGCGAGCTCGACGGCAGCCGCTACAAGAGCTACGGCAGCGGCAGCATCGAGGAGTACATGCGCAAGCAGGGCATCGGAGTAATTCACGGGGGCGAAAACTCGCTCCGCTTCACGCCGAACTTCGACATCACCTCGGAAGAGGTTGATCTCGTCGTTTCCATAACGCGTGACGCCCTGGTCAATGGTCCAAGCCTCAACGGTCCGGAACGCGCACCCGGCTAACGAACGGGAAGCGCCTGAATTGAAAGCGTGACAGGGTCGCTACTTTGCCGGAGGGGGTTCTGTAAGACTTCAGAACCTTACAGGTGATGAGAACGACTCCAGTCATGAAATACGCCAGCGCACTGGCCATAGCGGGCATCGCGATCTCGCTGCTGATCATTGGCTTTCCGTTGCTGCAGTCGAAAGCCGCCCAGCTCGACCTCAAGCGCCAGGATGAAACCGAGCGCACGGCGCGTAACTCCGCCGACAGCACGCCCGAGTCTGTCGAGCTTGGCCTGAGCCGGCAACTGTCCACCGGCTCAGCCGACGCGCCGCAACGGGCGCCGGCCAATCCCCGGTCAGTGACCAGTGGTTGGGGTAACCCCTGGCTCCTGCCCCTTGCAGCCCTGCCGATGCTCGCAGGACTCATCGTCGGCTGGCTTGTGTCAGCCTATCGCCGTGGCCGCGCTCGCGGCAGCCAGGTCGAAGCCGACACGGCCGCCGCGAGGCAACTTGCCAACCGGCTTGCTTACACCCAGGAAGCCCTCGCCGAGCGCGACGAGACGATCGAGGAACTTCAGGCACAACTCGACAAACGCCAGAAGGCGGCAGACGGCACGGACGTGCCCGACATGGCAGCGCTCGAGGCTCAGATCGCCGAGAGGGACGAAATCATCAAGGGTCTCGAAGAGACCGTCAACGAAAACCACGAGCGCTGGATGAACCTCGAAATCAGCGAGTCTGACCGGCAGGAGCGCGTTCTCAGGCTGGAGTCGGAACTTCGCACAGCCTCGACGATTATCCACTCGCTCGAGGATGACGTTGCGGAGTGGAAGGCGCGCGCAGACAGCACGCTGCCCGACCCTGAAACCGATATCGAAA
>JBCAXP010000465.1:0-3436 GCA_038533995.1 Pseudomonadota bacterium | reverse complement strand
CACCGGCGAATGTCAGCGCGCGCTTACCCAGCTCAACGTAGTCGGCGACCTCGATGGCAAGGCGCTGCCGATGGTGCAGACCTATCGCGAGGCCATCGCGTGCGAGGTCTATCGTGAGGCCGTTTTCGCCGGTAAGCACACCCCCCTGATTTTTGGCGACCCCGAGCGGTGGGTTGCCAGCATTCTGCAGGCACTCGCGCTGTCTGCAGATGGCAACCACGCGCAAGCCCAGGAGCTTCGCGAGGAGGCCTTTGAGGATGCACCCGCAGTCAGCGGCAGTATCGACGGTGAATCGTTCGAGTGGCTGGCAGATGCCGATTCGCGGCTGGGCCCGATGCTCGAGGCGATAGTTAACGGCAAGTACTACTGGGTGCCCATGAACCGCATCGCAAGAATCACGGTGGAAGAGCCCGCCGATCTGCGAGACAGCGTATGGACGCCGGTCTATTTCACATGGGCCAACGGCGGCGATGCGCCCGGCCTGGTTCCCACGCGCTATCCGGGTTCCGCCGGCAGCAGTGACGACCGCATTCGGCTGGCACGCCTCACTGAGTGGGAAGAGAAAGCCGAGGGCGTGTACCACGGCCTGGGCCAACGAATCCTGGCAACCGATGCCGGCGACACCCCCCTGATGGACGCGCGCCAGATCCAGTGGGATCACCCTGAGGTCGAAACGCCGGACGCTGACAGCGACGCTGGCGCTGCCGATGGCTGAGCTGACGCAGAACGAGCGTCTGCAGCCCAGTCTTCTCGACCGGCTTACCGACAACGATCCGGAAAAAAAGCGCGAATCCCGCGACAAGCGTGTGCTGTCGCTTCAGAAGCTCCGCGAGGCGGTTCGCAGGGACCTGACGTGGTTGCTGAACTGCGGCAACCTCGAGTCTACCGACGACCTCGACGATTACCCGGAAGTCGGTAAGTCCGTCATCAACTTCGGGGTGCCCGACCTTGCCGGCAGCACCGTTTCGACCATTAACCGCAACGAAGTCGAGCGCATGCTGCGCAGTGCCGTGCTGGCCTTCGAGCCGCGCATTCTGCCGGAGACGCTCAAGGTAAAGCTCGACCGCGATCACGAGGAGATGAACCGAAACGCGGTTGTGTTTCTCATCGAGGGTGAGCTGTGGGCACAACCGGTGCCGCTGCAGATGTTTCTGAAAACCGCGCTGGATCTTGAGACCGGCGCGATCGACGTTTCCGACACCAACGGCTAATCGCACGGCGTATTCTTAAGTGGACTCGCGACTGCTCCAGTTTTACAACAGCGAACTCAAGTTCATCCGCGAGATGGGTGCCGAGTTTGCAAAGGAGTACCCCAAGATTGCCAGCCGCCTTGGGCTGGAAGGCTTCGAATGCGCCGACCCGTACGTCGAGCGACTGCTCGAGGGCTTTGCGTTCATGGCGGCGCGAATTCAGCTCAAGCTCGACGCAGAGTTCCCGCGTTTTACCCGCAACCTGCTGGAAATCATTTATCCGCACTTCCAGGCGCCCGTGCCGTCGATGGCCGTGGTTGAGATGCAGCCGGACTTAAGCGAAGGTGCGCTGGCTGAGGGCTTCGATCTTCCACGGCACACAGTGCTGCGAGGCATCGCCGGCGAAAACGATGACACCGCCTGTGAGTACCGTACGGCTCATGCACTCAAGCTGTGGCCGCTGGAGATCACCGAGGCCAAGTACTTTTCCCGCACTGGCGCGGTTGCCACTCTGGGTGTGCCGGACGTGCCTGGGGTCAAGGCCGCCATTCGCCTGCGGCTGAAGACAACGGCGGGCCTGACCTTTCAGAATACTCGCCTCGACGATCTGGACCTTTTCCTGCGCGGCAGCGAGGATTTTCCGACTTTAGTTTACGAACAGCTGGTGGGTAACTGCGTCGGCATGTACGCGCGGCCAACCCGAAAACCATCGCCGTGGCAGGAATTCATTCCGCCCAGCGCCGTGCAGCGCCTTGGCTTCAGCGATGACGAATCGCTGCTGCCGTACACGCGCCGATCATTCCAGGGCTACCGGCTGCTGCACGAGTACTTCGCGTTTCCCGAGCGCTACCTGTTTGTGCGTCTTGGTGGCCTGCAGCAGGCCGTGAAGCGCTGCATGGACGATGAGATGGAAATCATCATTCTGCTGAACCGCAACAACCAGAACCTTGACCGCGTTCTGGACGCCAGCAACTTTGCGCTCAACTGCACGCCGGCTGTCAACCTGTTCCCGCGGCGGGCGGACCGCATCCACCTGACCGCATCACAGGTCGAGCATCACGTGGTGCCGGACCGCACGCGCCCGATGGATTTCGAGGTCTACTCGGTCGATACGGTTGACGGCTACGGCAGCGGCGGCGACCGGGAGCAGCGTTTCCGCCCGTTCTACTCGCACACCCAGCGCACTGACCACACGCCCGACCATGCCTACTTCACCGTGCAGCGCAAGCCGCGAAATTTGAGTGGCCGCCAGAAGCGCTACGGGCCCCGCACCAGCTACATCGGGAGCGAGGTGTACGTGTCACTGGTTGACAACAACAGTGCACCATTTTCACCGACGATCCGGCAGCTCTCGATCAACACGCTGTGCACCAATCGGGATCTTCCCCTGCAGCTGCCGGTTGGCCAGGGCGCGACAGACTTCACCATCGAGGCCGGTGCGCCAGTAAAGGTGGTGCGCGCCATTGCCGGCCCGACGCGGCCGCGCTCAGGCGCAGGGGAAGGGGAAACGGCATGGAAGCTGATCAGCCACCTGTCACTCAACTACCTGTCACTTGTCGACAACGATCCGCAGCAGGGCGCGGCCGGCATGCGCGAGTTTCTCGGACTCTATGGCGACATAGGCGAGGCGCACGTGCGAAAGCAGATCGAGGGCTTTCGCAACATCACGAGCAAGCCCGTCACCGGGCGCCTGCCGACAGATGGGCCGATCACGTTCGGTCGTGGTCTCGAGCTCTCACTCCAGTTTGACGAGAGCGCGTTTGAAGGCGTCGGCGTGTTCCTGCTGGGCGCTGTGCTGGAGCGGTTTTTCGCGCGGTACGTGTCCCTGAATTCCTTTACGCAAACCGTAATCAACACCGTCGAACGCGGCGAGATCATGCGATGGCCAGCGACAATCGGACAGCGACAGACGCTGTAGCGTTTCTGCGCGAGATTGAGGCCGAGCCCTGGCGCTTCGGCCTTCTTGCTACGCTCAGGCGCATCGATGCGATACATCCGGAGGCGCCGGGGCTTGGTCGTTCGCGGCGCCCGGCGGAAGACCCGGTGCGGCTCGGCCAGCCGCCGTCGATGAACTTCTCGGTGTCCGAAATCGAGAGCCTCGAGTTCAACCCGGAGTCTGGCCGCGCGCTGCTCAACAGTCGCTTCCTTGGCCTCTTCGGGCCGAACGGGCCGCTGCCGCTGCACATCACCGAGTACGCGCGCGATCGTTTGCACAACTCGCGCGATGCCACCTTCGTTGCGTTTGC
>JBCAXP010000464.1:0-3440 GCA_038533995.1 Pseudomonadota bacterium | reverse complement strand
CTTCATGAGCAAGCCCCTGGACCCTGCGTCTCTTATCGAGACCTCGGTTGAGCTTGCCAAAACGGCCCGGCAGTCCGGTATCCTGGCGCTGGAAGACGCCGAAATACCCGACGACTTCATGAAACAGGGCATTGGCATGCTGATCGACGGCCACGATCCGGAAGTCGTTCGCAACATGCTGCAGAAGGACGTGTCGCTCACGGTGCAGCGGCACATCGAAGGCCAGAACATCTTCAAGGCCATCGGTGACGTGGGCCCGGCCATGGGTATGATCGGCACCCTGATCGGCCTGGTGCAGATGCTCTCGGCCATGGACGACCCGAAGCAGATTGGCCCGGCCATGGCCGTCGCCCTGCTCACAACTCTGTACGGTGCCGTGCTGGCCAACATGATCGCATTGCCGGTGGCCGACAAACTGGCGCTGCGCAGCACCGAGGAAAAGCGCACCAAGAACCTGATCATTGACGCACTCATGGGCATCCAGGACGGACAGAACCCGCGCGTCATCGCAAGCACGCTGGAGACCTACCTGCCGAAGTCCCAGCGCAGTCCTGAAGAAGACTGACGATGGACGACGACGCCCCACCAGAGTCAGGCGGCGTACCCGCATGGGTCATGACGTTTGCCGACCTCATGACGCTGCTGATGTGCTTCTTCGTGCTGCTGCTGGCGTTTTCCGAAATGGATGCCGCCAAATTCAAGCTGCTGTCGGGCTCCATGAAGAACGCCTTTGGCGTACAGGCACAGGTTGAAGTGGACGCGATCCCCAAGGGCACCAGCCTGATCGCCACCGAGTTCAGCCCCGGCAAACCGGAGCCGACACCCATGCCGTCGCTCGAGCAGGAAACGATCAACTCGGACAAGAACACCCTTGACCTGGTCAACCCGGAAGAACGCGAAGAAAGCGAGGCCGAGGAAGAAGCCGAGCGTCTTCGCGAAGCCCTGAAGGAAGAGATTGAGCAGGGCCTGGTGGCAGTGGAAACCGACGGTTCCCGCGTCATTATTCACGTGCTGGAAAAGGGCTCCTTTCGCTCAGGCGACGCCACGGTGGAGCCCACCTTCCTGCCTGTGCTGACAAAAATTGCAGGCCTCGTGGCGGAAACCGACGGCCTGATCCGAGTGGCTGGCCACACCGATCCCGTGCCCATTGCCAACCCGCGCTTTCGCTCCAACTGGGAGCTGTCCGCGGCGCGCGCGGTGTCTGTCGCCCACGAGCTGTTGAAAGAGGACACACTCGACCCGGAGCGCATGGCCGTCACAGGGCATGCCGACACACGCCCACAGGTTGCCAACGACACAGTGGAGGGCCGGGCAAGAAACCGGCGGGTGGAAATTCGCATCGAGCGCGGCGGTGTTGACCTCGACGGCGGCTCACTCACGCAACTGCAGGAGACGTCCGGCGGTGACGATGCAGCGGCACCACCGGTGGAACAGCCGGATAGCGCGCCGCAAAGTCAAGGCCTCCCGGCTCAAGGGCCGGGATAGCAGGGGCCCAGGAAGTAGAGGAACACAGTGACCATGACCGATAAGGAACGAAGAAGCTACTTCAGGGTTGAGGACGACATCATTCTCGACTACGCCGTCGTGTCGCAGGACGAGCTCGACCGTGCCCGTGCGCGGCGAGAGGACACCTCGACGGCGGGCGAGCGGCTCAACGCCTTCCTCATGCAGACCCAGGCGGAACTGGAACTGGGCCTTGGCAAGCTGCGCGCGTCGAGTCCGGCGGCGGCCAACTGCATGACGCTGCTCAACCGCAAGCTCAACGCCATCGCAGCGCTGCTGCCGCTCAGCGCCGAGGGGCAGGACGGTCTGCTGGAACAGCCCATGACGCGGTGCAACCTGAGCGCCTCGGGTATCGCTTTTGAAACGGGCGAGATGCTCGACGCCGGAAGCATCGTCAAGCTACGCCTTATCATCCCGCCGTCCTACGAGCTGGCCGTGGTGTTTGGCGAAGTGATCCGCTGTGACCCGGTGGCTGACGAAGCAGGACGCTACATGCTCGCCATCGACTTTCGGTGGATGACCGACGAGGTCAAGGAAATTCTTATCAGCAACTCACTGCGCAAGGAAGCCGCCCTACTGCGAGCCAGGCGCAAGCGTGATGACGCGGATCCCTCAAAGGACGCGTGAGCCGATCCGCGCCATGCGCCTGCCGGTGGCCACACCGGTGCGCAACGCACCTGCGCCACCACCGGGACCGGACCTCGCGTCAGCCGCGCGCCTTGCGGCCAACCCGCTGGCGGTAACCGGCAAACGGCAGCCGACAGAAAACACCGCCACACCCCAGCCCCGCGACAGCGGTCAACTCCCGGGCAATACGCCCCGGTCCCCGTCGCGAGCGGGCACACCATTGCCCCAGGCACCGCTTCCTTCAAGTGCGGGTGCGCCTGCTAACCAGCAAGCAACGGTTCCGCCTCCGCCGCAGCCTGCGCTGCCGACTTCAGGTGCCGCGCCTTCACCCGCAGCCCCGGCACCCAGGCCGGCGCTGGCCCCGGTACCGCTAGCCGCTACCGTTCCGCCGCCACCCGGACCATCCTCGCCGGCTTCGCCCGCGACGGCTGCGCCCTCGCCCGTTGCGCCCCCGACCGTTGCTAGAAGCGGCCGTGCAGCATCGCCGGCACCTAACACACCCCCGCCTTCCGTGCAGTCCGGTGCGCAACCGTCTGGCAACGTCGACGCGCGCCACACCGCCGACAGCACGAGTCGACGATGGCCAGCGCCACGGCCGCCCGCGCCGGGGGTCGGCGCCCTGGCGCATCGCGATGCCTACGCACCGGCGGCACGTGCGCAATCCCAGCGCGCGCCTTCCCGGGCGCTGCTGGACAGCCTGCATCAGCTGACACGGACATCGCAGACCCTGTCCGGCCGGCTGGAAAGCGGCGCCGCCCGGCTGCTGGGGGCGCTCAACACCCCCGAGCAGGTCACACGACTGGAAGGCCTGAAGCGGGCCGTACTCAACAGCGGCCTGTTTCTTGAAGCAAGGCTCGCTGGCAAGAGCAACGAGCCGGCGCTGGATCTCAGCCGCGACTTCAAGGCAGCGCTGCTGCGTCTTCGGGCGGAGCTCGCCCCGCAGCTACCGGCCACACAGGACACCCGGCTGACCGATATCGCGACCCAGGTGGAACGCACGCTGGCCCGGCTCGACCTCAGCCAGCTCGCCACGGTCGCCGCCGATCGCGAACACCGCCCCGCATGGGCGCTGGAACTGCCGCTGCGCACGCAGGACGATCAGGTGGACGTGGCGCGCCTGAATATCCAGCGTGAGGACGACGCGCACGGCAACGACGAAAACGCGCAGCGCACCTACAGCGCCGTGCTGAAACTCGAGCCCGCCGGACTTGGCCGTGTAACCGCGCATATCACGCTCGTTCTGAGCGCTTCCAGCCGCTCTTCAAAGCGCGCCTGAATACTCGGGTCAGCAACTTCAAAGCCGACGGACA
>JBCAXP010000463.1:0-3452 GCA_038533995.1 Pseudomonadota bacterium | reverse complement strand
CCCGTCCCAGCGCGCGGCAGTGGTGGATTTCCAGCTGGCTGCCTGCCTGCCCGGCCGTGGCGCTTTTTTCCGCATGCTCGCACGCGAGGACCTGCGGCATTTTCTCAAGCACAAGCGCACCTACCGGGAGGAATTCCTGACCGCCCGGGAGCGGCGCATCCTGGCGACGCCAGCGTGGACCTCCCGCCTGTGGATGGCCACCGTCAAGCCGGTTTACCTGTTCGTGACCCGCCGCCTGATGGGCTGGGCAGACCGCGAGGGGGCAGGCGACCGGCGCTACTGACGGGGCCGCCGTTTGCGTTGCCGGCATGCCGCCAACCCTGACATAATGGCTGGCCACGATTTCCCATCACAGGTACCGGCAAAGGCATCCATGGCTTCCAGCGAGAACTTCGACCCAGGCCGCATCGGCGGTGACAGCGAGCAGCTGTACGGCGTGCGTATGACACTCCCGAAGGACGACCCCATGCGGCTCGTGCTTGGAGACGACTGGGAGACCGTTCGCTGGTATGCCACGCCTGCTGAGCGCGACACCGCGCTTGATGACATGCGCAGCGAGCACCTGTTCTCGCGCGTCGGTGACCGGCCGACGCTGATCTACGAGACCGTGGAGCGTACAAAGCCTGAAGGCCCCGAGAAGCTGCCCCGCCAGGCCAGCTGACATCAAAACAAGACAAGTTAAGGAACCGGACAGCCATGACCCAAGGTAACCCGACCCCGCCCGAAGGCGGCGCGAAAATCACCATCGAAAACGGCAAGCTGCAGGTGCCGGATAACCCGATTGTTCCGTTCATCGAAGGCGACGGCACCGGCCCCGACATCTGGCGCGCCACGGTGCGCGTGCTCGACGCAGCCGTCGACAAGGCCTACGGGGGCAAACGCAAGATTCACTGGATGGAGGTCTTCGCCGGCCAAAAGTCCAACGACCTGCTCGGCACCTGGCTGCCGGA
The DNA here is from genome assembly GCA_038533995.1 of Pseudomonadota bacterium. Lineage (GTDB taxonomy): Bacteria > Pseudomonadota > Gammaproteobacteria > Steroidobacterales > JBCAXP01 > JBCAXP01. Next base: position 2,502 of record JBCAXP010000463.1, on the reverse strand, counting down.
CGCCACCATCGACGCATGCCGTGATTACCTGGTGTCCATCAAGGGTCCGCTCACCACGCCGATTGGCGGCGGTATCCGCTCACTGAACGTCGCGCTGCGCCAGCTGCTCGACCTGTACGTTTGCCTGCGCCCGGTGCGCTGGTTCAAGGGCGTGCCCTCGCCGGTGCGCACGCCGGACCAGGTGGACATGGTGATCTTCCGTGAGAACACCGAGGACATTTACGCCGGCATCGAGTTCGAGGCCGGCGCAGAGGACAACAAGAAATTCCTCGCCGTGTTCCGCGAGAACTTCCCGAAGGAATACGAGAAGATTCGCTTCCCGGATACTTCCGGCATCGGCATCAAGCCCGTCTCGAGCGAAGGTACCGGCCGCCTGGTGCGCTCGGCGATCGAGTACGCCATCACGAACAAGCGCAAGAGCGTGACGTTCGTGCACAAGGGCAACATCATGAAGTTCACCGAGGGCGCGTTCCGCAAGTGGGGCTACGAGCTCGCCGAGACCGAGTTCCCCGATCACACCTACACGTGGGACCAGTGGGAGCGCACCGCCGCCGAGAAGGGCCAGGATGCCGCCAACGCCGAGCAGCAGGCAGCGCTGGACAGCGGCAAGGTGCTCATCAAGGACGCCATCGCCGATATCACGCTGCAGCAGGTGCTCACGCGCCCCGCCGAGTTCGACGTGATTGCCACGATGAACCTCAACGGCGACTACCTGTCCGACGCGCTCGCCGCGCAGGTTGGCGGCATCGGCATCGCGCCGGGCGGCAACATCAACTACACCTCCGGCACGGCGGTGTTCGAAGCAACCCACGGCACCGCGCCGAAGTACGCTAACAAGGACGTGGTGAACCCCGGTTCGCTCACACTTTCCGGCGAGATGATGCTGCGCTACATGGGCTGGGTCGAGGCCGCTGACCTCATCATCGGCGCCATGGACAAGACCATCGAGAGCAAGGTCGTCACCTACGACTTCGCCCGCCTGATGGACGACGCCACCAAGGTGAAGTGCAGCGAGTTTGCAAACGCGCTAATCAGCAACCTCTAATCCGCGGCCCATGGCTGGGGATGAGGACCTGGCAATACGCTGCGCCGAAACCATCGACGCAGCGTTTGCCACCTACAACCAGCAGTTCCGTGTCATTACGCAGCGCGCCCGGCAGCGCTTCGAGAATCGCGACTGGGCGGGCAGCCATCGGGACGCGGTACAACGCATCGAGCTTTACGACCGCCGGGTGCGGCGCACGGTGCGCGTGCTCCAGGAGCTGCTCGGCGACCAGCGCACCGACCGCGTCCTGTGGGGCCGCGCCAAGAGCCATTTTGCAAACCTGATTGACGGCTACCACGACGCCGCGTTCACCCGCACGTTTTTCAGCAGCGTCTCGCGGCGCATTTTCCACACGATCGGCGTCGACCCCGACGTCGAGTTTCTCATCGACGAGAAGCAGGAAACCCGTCGCCCGCCTGAAATGGCGTCCGGCCGGCGCTACGCCAACCGCGGCTGCACCCGCAGGCTCGTCACTGAACTCCTCGCCGAGTACCGCATCGACAGTGCCTGGCAGGATCGCGAGGCCGCCATCGACTTCATCGCTGCCGAAGTCGATACGGTGTGCGAGAGCTTTGCCGGCCCGGACTCGATCCAGGCCTTCGAGTTTCTGAAGACCACGTTTTTCCGCGACAACCGCGCCTACCTTGTCGGGCGCATCGACGGACTCGATTACAAGCTGCCGCTGGTCATCGCCGTGCGCAACCGTGACGAAGGACTCATCGTGGACGCGGTGATAACGTCTGAGAACGAGGTCAGCATCATCTTTGGCTTTGCGCGCTCCTACGTTCACGCAGACCTTGAGCGCGTGGGCAACGCGGCTGCGTTTTTGAGTTCATTGCTGCCGCGCAAGTCGATCAGCGAGATCTACACGTCGCTCGGCCGGGCCAAGCAGGGCAAGACCGAACGCTTCCATGACTTGAGCCACCACCTGAGCGTGTCGGACGACAGCTTCGTCAACGCCGCGTACGACCGCGGCATGGTGATGATCGTATTCCAGCTCGAGTCCTATCCGGTCGTTTTCAAGGTGATTCGGGACAGCTTCGCGTATCCAAAGACGACGGTTCGTGCCGACGTCATTGAGAAGTACCGCCTGGTGTTCAAACACGACCGTGCGGGCCGGCTGGTGGACGCCCAGGAATTTCGCGATCTCAAGTTCCATCGAAACCGCTTCTCGAAGGAGGTGCTCGACGAACTCCTTACCGAGGCGGCCGACACCTGCTCGCTGCAGGGCGACTACGTGGTAATCAGCCACCTGTACATCGAGCGCAAGCTCGCACCGCTGAACAAGTACATCCACGACGCCAGCAAAGACGATGCAAGCCGGGCGGTGCTGGACTATGGCCAGGCGCTTCGAGACCTGGCCGCATCGAACATTTTCCCGGGTGACCTGCTACTGAAAAACTTCGGCGTCACACGACACGGGCGCGTGATCTTCTACGACTACGACGAACTGTGCC
>JBCAXP010000462.1:0-3484 GCA_038533995.1 Pseudomonadota bacterium | reverse complement strand
GATGCGTCAGTCCTTTTGTAAACACTACTGTGTCCCCCAGCTGTGTAGATGAGTCTCGTCGATCGCCTTATTGATTTGTCACACAATTGGCGATTTTTTAACCAGACCTCGCAGTGTATCCGCTTGAGAGGCCGTCGGCCAGTCGAATTACGAGTTATGACGTATGCGTTGGTAGTCCGGCGAGGGGAGTTTAGCTTGCGGCGCTGCAGCAATTGCCCGGGCTACACTGTCGGAGCGTCTCAGAGCTCAACTTTTAGCGTACGAAACAGGAAGAAAAATCGATGAAAAGACTTTGGTTTACGGGTTTTCTGGCAGTCGCGCTGCAGGCTGGCGCAGCGGTTGCGGGCGATGCGGAAGGGCGCATAGCGGGGCTGTGGGCGTCGCCGACCAGCAACCTTGTGATGTTTTCCCTCGACGATCCGGACGCCGATCTGCACCGCTGCAACACGTCAGGCCGCTACGCTATCGACATACTCGCTCCCGGCGGCAGGGCGACGCTCGAAGTGTTGTTGCTGGCGAAAGCGAATGACCTGGTGGTGAGCGTGGAAAGCCTGAACTCCTGCAACGCCTTCAACGCCGAAAACGCGCGGTTCATCGTCGCGCGCTAGCGGGGGCAACGTCGCGCCTGCTACAGGAGTTGCAGCACGTCAAGAGGCACGCGATCCGGGTCGTCCGCGAGAAGGCCGCGCAAAATGGCCGTGTGCCCCTGACCGCCAATCACGACCACGCGCGAGCCCGGCGTGGCGTGCTTCTGGATGCGCGCGTACATGCGGAAGTTGCGGCGCCACCAGCTTGCCGCCGCATCGGCGCCGACAAAGTCGTCGCCCGCGCCGATGTCGTTCGTCATCACGTAGAAGCCGCGGTTGAGGCGGTCTTCTCCAGCGTCGTTGTGCACCTTGAGTAGCTCGCCCAGTGGCAGGGTTGCCTGCCGCCGATTCGTGTCTTCCGTGATTTGCGCGACAAGTCCGTCGACCTTCGCCTTGAGCGCCGCGCTTGCATTGATACGCTCGAACAGCGCGCCGGCTTCCCAACCGATCTCCCGTTCGTCGAAAGCAGCCACGCTGTCGAGACCGGCCAGCTTCGCAATGCGGAACCCGAGCTGGTAGATCTCGTTGACGGGCAGCGCAAAGTCGCCGGCTTTGTAAGCAAGGAATTCCTCCTGCCTCTTTGCCTGGTTTGCAGGATCGTACTCGAGCAACACCGCCGTCGGATCAAGATCGGCAATGCGCTGGCTCAAAGCTTCGAGGTAAGCCTGGCTTTCGCTGGAGGTAACGTCGATGACGTCGGTCTTGACGACGTCATGACCCGGGTTGGAAAAATGAAAGGTGCCGATCAGGAGCACCTCGGCGGGTGGCAGCTCCTTCTGGCTTTCCTGGGCAAAAGCCGTGCCGGCGAGCAAAGCAAGCAATACGGTGACAGATGCTGGAAGTTTCATCGCGTTTCCCTTTCATGGATGGCCGCAAATACTCGGCAGAATTTGCATTGTTGCACTTACGATGCGCGAACGGGCGGCGGGGTTTATTTGCAGCGATGAGCTGTAGTCCCTCGCGCGGCCGAGGCTACTGTCAGCTACATCCCGGACACCGTATACTGCGCGCTTCGCGCTGACCAGGAGCCCTCATGCCGCTGCCGCAAGTCCTTAAAGACAACCTTCGCATTCCTGTCGTGGGTGCGCCCATGTTTATCGTTTCGGGCCCCGAACTGGTCATCGAGCAATGCCGGGCAGGCATCGTGGGCAGCTTTCCCGCGCTGAACGCGCGTCCGCAACCGCTTCTCGATGACTGGCTGGCCGAAATTACGGAGACGCTGGCGGCGGAGCGCGCCGCTCACCCGGACAAGCCTGTTGCCCCGTTTGCCGTCAACCAGATTTGCCACGCGAGCAACGACCGGCTCGAAGCAGACCTCGAGTCGTGCGTGAAGTACAAGGTGCCGATCATCATCACCAGCCTGCGCCCGCCCCAGATCGTTGTCGATGCGGTTCACAGCTACGGTGGCGTCGTATTTCACGACGTTATCAATATGCGCCACGCGGCCAAGGCGGTGGAGCAGGGCGTCGACGGCATTATCGCTGTGTGCGCCGGCGCGGGCGGCCACGCGGGCATGCTCAGCCCGTTTGCGCTGGTGAAGGAACTGCGCGCGACCTTCGACGTGACGGTGCTTCTTTCCGGTGCGATGACCAGCGGCCAGGACGTGCTTGCCGCGCAGGCGATGGGGGCGGACCTTGCGTACATCGGTTCACGCTTTATTGCGACCGACGAGGCCAACGCGGATTCGGCATACAAGCAAATGCTGATCGACACCGCGGCAAAGGACATCGTGTACAGCTCGCTGTTCACCGGCGTTCTTGGCAACTACCTGAAGCCAAGCATCGCCAGCGCCGGCCTTGATCCCGACAACCTTCCGCAGGCGGACAAGTCGACGATGAATTTTGGGAGTGGCGGCAACCAGAAGTCGAAGGCGTGGCGCGACATCTGGGGCGCGGGGCAGGGCGTGGGTAGCATCCACGACGTGGTGCCGGTGGCTGAGCTGGTGGAGCGCATGGCAGACGAGTACCACGCGGTGCGCCAGCGTTTGCTCGGCGACGCCTGACGAGAGACCCGGCAATGACAGCAGAGCGGCCCGTGTACGCCTTTGACGCAGCGCTTCTGCGGGAGCCTTCTGCAACGGTAAGCGCCGGCCTTTCCGCCCAGGTCGTCACGCCGCCCAGCTACGAGGCGGTGTGCCAGGAGCATCGCCGCTACGTGGAAGCCCTGCGGCAGGCCGGAGTAGAGACGTTTGTGCTGCCCGCTCTGGACGACTTTCCGGACGCGGTTTTCGTGGAAGACCCGGCGCTGGTATTCGGCGACACCGCGATTGTGCTGCGCCCGGGTGCGCCCAGCCGGCAGGGCGAGGCGCAAGCCATGGCGCCGTCGCTGAAGGAACATTTTTTCAGCGTGCTTCACCTGCCGGGTAACGGCCACGCCGAGGGCGGCGACGTGCTGGTGGCAGCCGACGAGGTCATGATTGGTCTGTCGGATCGCACCGATCAGGCCGGCGCCGAAGCGCTTGTCACCTGCCTGGAAACCCTTGGTCTTTCGGCGCGCATCGTGCAAACGCCGCCGGACGTTTTGCACTTCAAGTCGGACTGCTCGGTGCTTGACGAGCGCACCGTGCTGACCACGGAACGGCTCGCCAGGTCCGGCGTGTTCGACGGCTACGCTACCGTCGTCGTGCCCGACGACGAGCTCGCTGCAGCGAACGCGCTACGCGTGAATGACACGGTGCTAGTCGGCGATGGCTTCCCGGCAACGGCGGCCATGCTGCGCGAGGCCGGCTACCAGACGGTAGCGCTGCCGACAACGGCGATCGGCAAGCTGGATGCCGGCCTGTCTTGCATGTCCCTTCGCTGGCGGCAGCCCAGGTAAAATCACTAGTGCGCTAGAAGCGTACGATGCGAACGCCGTCGGGCGCCTGGGTGTCGTCGTCCAGCGCGGGCGCCCGCGCT
>JBCAXP010000461.1:0-3491 GCA_038533995.1 Pseudomonadota bacterium | reverse complement strand
GAGCAGCACCTGCTGCATGATACTGCCGCTGCCCAGCAGGTGAACCGCGGTGGCCCCCTTGTCTGCCAGGGCGGCGTCGGCCGGCCGAAAGCGGTAGATACCCTTCAGCACACCGTCCTCGACACCGTCCGGCATCGCCGGCTGCGGGTAATTCTCGTTGTATACCGTCAGGTAGTAGAAGACGTCCTCCTGCTCGGTGTACATGCGCCGAATCCCGTCGCGCACGATTGTTGCGAGTTCAAAGGCAAACGCCGGGTCGTAGCTCAACAGGTTCGGCACCGTGTTGGCCAGCACGTGGGAATGGCCATCCTGGTGCTGCAGACCCTCACCGTTGAGCGTTGTCCGGCCGGCCGTTCCGCCCACGAGGAAGCCTCGGCACATCGAGTCGCCGGCCGCCCAGATCATGTCACCGACGCGCTGGAAACCGAACATGGAGTAGAACACGTAAAACGGAATCGTGGGCACACCGAAGTGTGCGTATGCCGTGCCGGCCGCAAGAAAAGACGCAATGCCGCCGGCCTCACAGATGCCCTCCTGCAGAATCTGCCCCTGCAGACTCTCCTTGTACGGCGACAGTGAGTCCGCGTCTACCGGCCGGTAACGCTGCCCGTCCGCCGAGTAGATGCCGGCCTGCCGAAAAAGGCCGTCCATGCCGAACGTACGCGCCTCATCAGGCACGATGGGGACAACGTACTGGCCGATGCCTTTGTCGCGCATCAGCTTCGCCAGCATGCGCACGAGCGCCATGGTCGTGGAGCTCGGTCGATCACTGCCCTCCAGCGTTGCGGCAAAGCTGCCCGCGTCCGGCGTCGGCAGCGACGGGCAATCCACACGGCGCTCCGGCTGGAAGCCCCCGAGCTCGGCGCGCCGAGCCTTCAGGTACGCGACTTCCTCGCTGTCGTCGCCGGGATGATAGAAATCGGCGCGCTGCACTTCTTCTTCGCTAAGGCCAATGCCGAAGCGGTGCGCGCTCGCAAGCCGTTCAGCGTCGCTCAGCTTCTTCTTCTGGTGAACGATGTTGCGGCCCTCGCCCTCGGCGCCGAGGCCAAAGCCCTTGATCGTTTTCACGAGAATCACGGCCGGCTTGCCCGTGGTGCGCACCGCCTGGTCGTAGGCGGCGTAGACCTTCTTGTGATCGTGTCCGCCGCGGCGAATCGTGCGAATTTCCTCGTCGCTCATCGACTGCATCAACGCCGCAATTTCTGGGTTGCCCTGCACCCAGTGAGCGCGCACCTCGTCGCCGGGCAGCACGGAGTACATCTGGTAGTCGCCGTCGAGCGCTTCGTCCATGCGCCGCTGCAGCGTGCCGTTGACGTCACGCGCAAAGAGCTCGTCCCACGCCGAACCCCAGATGACTTTCAGCACGTGCCAGTGCGCACCCCGGAACACGCTCTCGAGCTCCTGGATGATCTTGCTGTTGCCCCGCACCGGGCCGTCCAGTCGCTGCAGGTTGCAGTTGACCACGAGCACAAGGTTGTCGAGCTTTTCGCGCGCCGCGATGTTGATGGTGCCAAGCACTTCCGGCTCGTCGCTTTCGCCGTCGCCGATGAAGCACCACACCTTGCCGCCGTTGGCGGGCTTTAAGCCGCGATGCTCCAGGTACTTGGCAAACCTTGCGAGGTAAATCGACGTGACTGTCGACAGGCCCATGGAAGCCGTCGGGCACGGCCAGAACTCCGGCATGCGCCGCGGGTGCGGATACGAAGGCACGCCGCCGCCATCGGCAAGCTCCCGGCGAAAATTTACCAGGTTCGTCTCATTGAGCCGGCCCTCGAGAAACGCGCGGGCGTAGATGCCCGGCGAGGCATGCGGCTGCACGTTGACGATGTCGCCACCGTAATCGTCTGACCGATTGCGGAAAAAGTGATTGAACCCGACTTCCATCATGGTGGCCGCGGAGCCGTAGGTCGCGATGTGCCCGCCGACGCCGGTGCCCTCGTCGCTGGCCTTAAGCACCATCGCCATCGCGTTCCAGCGATGGATGTTCTCAATGCGCTGCTCGAGCTCGACGTCACCCGGGTAGGCCGGCTGGTCGTGAATGGGAATCGTGTTTCGGTACGGCGTGTTGAGCGTTGCCTCTTCGAGGGGCACGCCTGCCTTCAGCGACAGGTCCTGCAGCTCGCGCAGCAGCTCGCGAACCCGCGTGGGGCCATGGGTTCGGTGCACCGACCGGAGTGAATCCAGCCATTCGCGAAGCTCAAGCTGCCAATCATCCTTGGGCCACGCGTCCGGTTGCTGTTCGGGATCTGTGCTCATAGTGCGACGGATTATCCCGCGTCTGCCTGCGTGGCGAAACCGCGACGGTGCGAGGATCCCCTCTTGACAGGTACTGTTCATTTATACAGTATCTGGATTCAGTCCAACACGTTGAATCGCAATGCCCCACCTCACCACTGTCGACAAGCTCGCCATTCTCGCCGACGCCGCGAAATACGACGCGTCCTGCGCTTCCAGCGGCGCGCCCCGCCGCAACTCGCTGCGCACCGGCGGCATCGGTTCGACCGAGAGCATGGGCATCTGCCACTCCTACGCGCCGGACGGCCGCTGCATATCCCTGCTCAAGGTGCTGCTCACGAACTACTGCCAGTACGACTGCCTGTACTGCGTAAACCGGGTGTCGAGCAACGTGCAGCGCGCCCGCTTCAACGTCGATGAGCTCGCCAACCTCACGCTGGACTTCTACAAGCGCAATTACATTGAAGGCCTGTTCCTGTCGTCCGGCATCATCCGCAGCCCGGACTACACGATGGAGCAGATGGTGCAGGTGGCGAAAACGCTGCGCGAGACCCACCAGTTCCAGGGCTACATTCACCTGAAGACGATTCCGGACGCCGCGCCGGAACTCCTCGAAGAAGCGGGCCGTTACGCCGACCGGCTGTCGATCAACGTTGAGCTGCCCAGCCGCACGAGTCTCGGCCAGCTTGCACCGGAAAAAGACGCCGGCCGCATCCGCACCGCGATGGCCGCCGTGCGTGTCAAGCTCGACGAAAAGCACGAAGAAAAGCGCGAGCAAAAGCGCGCCGGCAGCCGCCATCGCAATCCGAAAGCGATCAAGGCCAGCAGCCAGAGCACGCAGATGATCATTGGCGCGGACGGCTCCGACGATCGCAAGATTCTCTCGACGAGCGCGTCGCTGTACGCAGGCTACCGTCTGAGCCGCGTTTACTACTCGGCCTTCAGCCCAACCCCGCACCCGAGCAGCCAGCTGCCGCCGCAGCCGCCACCGCTGCAGCGGGAGCATCGCCTGTACCAGGCCGACTGGCTGCTGCGCTTTTACGGCTTCGAGCTTGACGAGATCGTCGCCGGCGGCAAGGCCGGCATGCTCGACCTCAACATCGACCCAAAGCTCGCCTGGGCGCTGAAGCACCGTGGGCTGTTTCCGGTAAACGTTAACCGCGCATCGCGGCGCGAATTGCTGCGAGTCCCAGGCCTCGGCACGCGCAGTGTCGCCGCCATTCTCAAGGCGCGGCGCGTCGGCGGCCTTCGCCTCG
>JBCAXP010000460.1:0-3501 GCA_038533995.1 Pseudomonadota bacterium | reverse complement strand
CTTTTCCTCACCGACTATGACAATCTGGTCGGCACGTGCACGGCCGCTTCGGGCGTTGACTGTGAAGTGGGCGATGCGTTCAACGGTGACGCGGCAACCGTGGCTGGCCTCGAGCTGTCGCTGAGCCACGTTTTTGCTACGGAGCGCTTGCAGTTTCCGGTACGGCTCGCCTTCACTTACATCGACGCCGAGTTCGACAGCGATATCGCAGACACAAACTTCTTCGGCGACGTCAGCGCGGGCGACCCGCTGCCGTACATCCCGGAAACGCAGGGATTGATCTCCGCCGGCATTGAAGGTGCGAAGTGGGGTGCGTTTGTGTCCGGCAACTACGTCGGTGAAACCTGCGTACGCGCAAGCTGCGGCGCCTTCGAGACAACAGACTCGAGCTTCACCATCGATACATCTGTGTTCTACGAGGTCAACGAGCGGATCACGCTTACAGGCACGATTGAAAACCTGACTGACGAACTGGACATCGTTGCTCGCACGCCGTACGGGGCCCGGTCCAACAAGGCGCGAACGGCCTTTGTGGGAGTCAGGGTCGGGCTGTAGCCTCTGGTCCCGGTTGCACTGCCCGTCGCTGAACTCGAAGTAACGAGTAATACCTGGAGCGTCTCTGTGGAAAGTGGCCTTACCCTCATCGTCGGCAAGCTGCTCCTGACCTTCGGAGTGCTCATTGGCTTGCCGTTGCTGGACCTTTGGCTCATGCATCGCGAGGAACGGTCGCGTGACGAGAACGAGCCATGACAGCGGAACACGTCCTCATTGCTGGCAAAGCCCTGCTCTGGTTTACCGTGCCGCTCGGAATAGCGATCTTCGAACTGTGGTCCCTGCGGGGCCACGACAGCGAGTAACCAGGGCCGCCCATCAGTTGCACACCGTAACCCGTTCTCCCCATTGAGCCTCCATTGCGAATAATTCTCATTTGCAGAAACTGCTGCCTGGCAGTAAGATACAAATGGTAATCATTCTCATTTAAGCCGAATGCCCCTGAAAGCGGGCGGGAGTAGCGCTCATGGCAAACGCGGACCTTCTGGAAGGCGACGTGGTTTTCAGTCAGCCAACGGACGTGCTGATCTGGGCGTCGCGAACCTACCTGTACAACGTCATGCAGCATCGTCCCATTCCTGCGGTCTTGGAAAGCACTTTCCGCGAGGCAAAGCTGGATAGCCTCTTTGAGGCACTGATGACCGTTCTGTGGGTGTTGCGCGCTTCGGCTCTTCGACCGCTGCCGGTCCACGAACCGACCTGTCCATGCGTGGCCGATTACGAGCGCGCGCTTATCGCGGGTTGGCGTTGTCTTCAGGCCAACGACGAGGCGAGCTACATGCAGGCCATGGCCGGCATCCTCGTGCCTGCAAACGCTGCAATGATCTGCAACGAAATGCGGCATATCGCCCGCGAACTGTCGCGCATTGAACGCTTCTGGCCCGACGCCGATATGCCCGCGCAGTACCCCGCGTCAGTCGCCGCACAGACCACAAACCGCCTCCACTAGCCAGCCGACACGGCCCCGCCCCAGGGCCGGTTGAAACGTTTTGTGCGGTTGCCCTCGGACCGCTTCATCATGGGTATTTCAACTGGAATCGGCGGCTTGCCCGTAGCACACTGCCGCCATGATCGACGACTCACAACGCGCCTGTGTCATCGCGGGAGCAGGGCATGCCGGCGCGCAGTGTGCGCATCGTCTTCGCCGGCTCGGATGGCGGGGCCGCGTGTTGCTGCTCGATGGCGATGAGGCTCTTCCGTATCACCGTCCGCCGCTGTCCAAGGCGGTGCTGCAGGGTACAAGAAACGCCGACCAGGTGGCGCTTTTCAAAAAGGCAGCCTACGAGAAAGCAGGCATCGAATTTGCGGGCGGCACCCGCGTCGTAGAGATTGACCGCTTGCGCCGCGAGGTGCGAACCGATGACGGCGCCACCATAGGCTACCACTCGCTCGTGCTTGCCAGTGGTGCGAGGGTGAGAAGACTCGACATTCCGGGCGCCGACCTCGATGGTGTGTTCTACCTGCGTACTCTTGACGATGCACAGGGAATCCGCGAGCGGGTGCGGCCCGGATACAGTGCGGTCATCGTGGGCGGTGGCTACATTGGCCTGGAGGCGGCCGCGTCGCTCCGCGTGCTGGGCATGGAGGTCACGCTGCTGGAGGCAGCCGGGCGCATCCTGCAGCGAGTGACGTGTGAGCCGGTCTCGCAGTTCTTTCACCGTCTCCACGCCGAGGCCGGCATCTCGGTGCAAACCGGCGCCGCCGTGCAGGCGTTCACGGGTGCTGGCAGCGTAGAGCAGGTGCTGCTGGCAGACGGACGCGCCATATCGGCCAGTCTCGTCGTGGTCGGCATCGGTGTTGATCCTGACGTTTCCCTTGCTGCCGCCGCCGGGCTAGCAACCGATGACGGCATCAGCGTCGACAGCCACGCGACAACGTCCGACCCGTCCATCTATGCAATTGGCGACTGCGCCAGCATCGAGCACGCCGGCTACGGGCGGCGCGTGCGCCTGGAATCCGTGCAAAACGCCAACGACCAGGCGCTCGTTGCCGCGAGCGCGATCGCCGGAAAACCGATGCCGTACACCGCCGTGCCCTGGTTCTGGTCAGACCAGTACGCTGTGAAGCTGCAAATCGCCGGACTGGCGCAGGGCTACGATCGTGTCGAGGTAGACGGCCAGCCCGACTCCGACGACGCCATGGCTGTGCGTTACTACGCCGGCGATCGTCTGCTGGCCGTTGACGCGATCAATCGCGCGAAAGACTTCGTCGCTGGCAGAAAGGAGATTGGCGAGACGCTTTCCGCGGCGGCGTCACGCACAGGGTAGGCAAGGCTGGCTCACAGCGCGGCAAAGGCGTCGCGCGTCAGGTTTTCCGGTGCATTGTCGGTGCACACCACGTCGTCCTCAATCCGTACCCCGCCGAACGGGCGCAGCCGCGCAACCTGGCTCCAGTTGATGTCGCTTGCAAACGCCTGATTCCGGGCGTCCTCGAGCAGCTGGTCGATGATGTAAATGCCGGGCTCGATCGTAACCACGTGACCAGGTTCAAGTGTGCGCGTCAGGCGCAGGAACGGATGACGCTCTGGTGGCGGGGCGACCGCGCCTTCGGGGTTCGCCTGATGGCCGCCCACGTCGTGCACCTGCAGGCCGATGAAGTGACCGATGCCGTGCGGCAAGAACACCGATGTGATGCCCTGTTCGACAGCGCTCTCGGAGGAGCAGTTGACGAGGCCAAGGTTTGCCAGCGCGCTGCCAACGAGCGCATGCGCCTGCAGGTGAATGTCGACATAGGAGCGGCCCGCTGTGACGCTTGCGCACAGTGCCTGCTGCAACTCGTCGACGGCGGCGATCAGTGCCGTGAACTCGCCCGCGCTACCGTAGGTGCGCGTGATGTCGCAGGCATAGCCATTGAAGCTTGCGCCGGCGTCGATCAGCATCGAGTGCCTGTTCTCCGGATAGCTGTCAGTGAGTTCCGTGTAGTGCAGCGTGGCGGCGTTTTCATTCAGTG
>JBCAXP010000459.1:0-3534 GCA_038533995.1 Pseudomonadota bacterium | reverse complement strand
CGTTGAGCTGTTGCACTTTGCAGGCGGTCCGGCGGTGGCCACTGCGGACTGCGGGCTGGTGCGTATCGAAGCCGGCACCCAGTTTCCGTATCACACGCACATCGGTACCGAGACCGCACTGATACTGGCCGGCTGCCTGGAAGATCATGACGGGCAGGTGTACTACCCCGGCGACGTGTCCTTCATGGAGCCAGGTTCCGGGCACACGTTCAAAGCCATCGGCGATGACGACCTGCTGCTGGCGGTAGTCATCAATGAGGGCCTGTCTTTCGCCCCGCCAGAGAAAGCACGCTAGGCGATCCGGGTTTCGCCGCTGGCGCGTTGGCAGTTTTTCGCGCGCTTCAACAGTCTCAGTGAGGCGCCGGCGCATTCGCCGGGCTGTCCACTGGCATTGACGCTTTCTCCCGGTCCGCTTAGGATCGACAGCGTACCCTGTACAAAAACAAACAAGAAAACATCAGGTTAAATCGTGGAAGTGCCTGCTCGGCACTCCACGACGCTGGCAGGAGAAACACCCCGTGAATCTCAGACACATTGCGTCCATCACCTTGATGGCGCTGCCCGCGCAGGCAACCCTGGCCGAGACCTTCGACAACGCGTTAGCGTTTCATGCGGCCGCGCCCGGACTTCAGACCGAAGGCTTCGATTCATTGCCGGTTGGAGCCGAAGTTGAGTTCCTGCCTTGCATTGGCATTCAGTTCGAGGACCCCGGTGACGGCTTTCCGGAGGTTGTCGCTGGCCTGGGATCATCGCCGAGCTCGCCGCCCAACTCGCTGGCCAACCGACCGATCAGTACTGCCTCGACACAACCGATCCGCCTTGCACGCATCGATGGCGCACCGATTACGGCCGCCGGCATCTACAATTCCACCAGCGACGATCAGCTGCGCCTGTCCCTGCTTGACGGCGATGGCAACACTATCGAAAGCCTGATAATCGATCCCCAGCCGGCACCCCGGTTTGGCGGCATTGTATCGGCGGTCGGCGCGGCAACGGTTGAGATTGCCTGGACCGGCGCCGCCGGCAATGGGTTGCACGGTTTCGACGACCTGCAGATTTCCGCGGGCCTGTCCGCTTCGCAGGACGCCGACGGCGACGGCATCGAAGACACCATCGACAACTGCGCGCTCGTTGCCAACCCGACGCAGCTTGACACTGACGGCGACTCCTTCGGAAACGCCTGCGACGCGGACCTGAACAACGATTGTTCGGTCAACTTCACCGACCTCGGCGACATGAAGGCCGTCTTCTTCCAGGCAGGCGACCTCGCGGCGGATCTGAATGGCGACGGCTCCGTGAACTTCTTCGATCTTGGCATCATGAAAGCGAGCTTTTTCGGAGCACCGGGGCCAAGCTGCCCCACAGTCTGCGTTCCCTAGTACACTGCGGGGCATGCCTGCTCTCGTCTCCTGAACGCCGCTGTGGCTACGCTCAAGACTTTCGCAATTCTGCTGGCCGTCGGCTACGCCGGCATTTGCGCGTACCTGTTCTTCGTGCAGCGCTCCATGATTTACTTCCCGACGCCGGTGGTCCACAGCACCGATGCGGTCCGGCTGGACGTCGACACGGGCGAGGCCACCATCAGACTCTGGCGCGTCGGCGCTGTGGAATCACGGGCCATTCTCTACTTCGGCGGTAACGCCGAGGAAGTCTCAAAGAACGCCAGAGAATTCGCGACGGCATTCCCGGATCACACGATCTACCTGGTCAACTACCGCGGCTACGGCGGCAGCAGCGGCTCGCCCTCTGAGCAGGGGCTGTATCACGATGCGCTGTTTCTGTACGACCAGCTCGACGGCACTCACGAGTCGGTAGCCGTTATCGGCCGAAGCCTTGGCAGCGGTGTAGCCACCAAGCTCGCAACGGAGCGTGACATTGCCTGGCTGGTGCTGGTGACACCGTTCGACAGCATCAGCCGGGTTGCGCAGGGGCACTTCCGGTGGCTGCCGGTGTCGTTGCTGATCAAGGATCGCTTCGACTCGCACGGGCGGGCCGCGAGGATCACTGCACCAACATTGGTTCTGGCGGCGTCGAATGACGAAATTATTCCCAGGCGCCACACCGAAGCACTGATCGAGGCGATCACACAGGCACCCTTGACGGTCGTCGAGCTTAAGGGAACGAGCCACAATACCGTCAGCGACACGCCGGACTACCTGGCAGCGATCCGGCAGTTCATCCAGTTTGCTGACCAATAGTTGACGAACGCCGACGGCGCGCGCACCCTCCCCTCGTGGAAGTCGATCTCAACCAGTTTGCCAGCCTTTTCGAAATCGGTTTTGCCCTGCATATCGCAGTGGCATTTCTGGAACGCACTTACGCGAAGGAACTTCCCGTCCGCATCGAACAGATCGCGGCACGGGTCAAAACGCTCGAGCGTTTCAAGCGCGAAATTCTCGAGGGTGACCAGAAGCGCGAGAAGTCGGGCGACACCTTCGAGCTGAAACTGCCCTTCCGGACGCTCAAGAACCCGATCTGGGTTGACTACAACGACAGCCTGCTCGACCAGCTATACACCCTCGGGCATGAATCTGCCGGACGTCTCAGTGCCCTCAAGCGCATCCTGGCCGGCATCACCTTTCTGGCGGTGCTCGTGGCGCTGTATTCCGTGACCGTGCTGTTTCTGATTGGCCTTGAGTTCGAGTTTGTAAAGAACCTCTCACCGATGACCGCCAGCCTCATCGTGCTGGCGCAGCTCCTGCCGCTCCCGTTGGCCGCGAGCCTGTTCTTCTTTGTCGCCCGACGCATGAGCCGCGAGGTAGACCGTCAGCTACGCGGCATCGGCGAGAAGCGCCTCGTGCTGAGCAAATCAGACTCGACCGCCGTCGCTGGTTACGCGATGGTCGATGAGATTTATCGCCGCGACCTGGGGCGCGCGGGCCTGCTGGGAGACACGTCCTGAGTTGCCGGCGAGGATGGCAGCACGGTGCGCAGAGCGTACGGAAGAATGGTGGGTCGTGCAGGATTCGAACCTGCGACCAGCGGATTAAAAGTCCGATGCTCTACCAACTGAGCTAACGACCCACAAGTGGAAACGTACTGCCTGCCTTCCCTGGCGGGGCGTCAACACACAGTTTGAGCCCCTGCCCGCACGTCCTGTGCGGTCGCTCGACGCGCGCCGAAGCTGTGCTTCGCCGCGGCTGGGTCTCGCCCAACCGAGCTAACGACCCACGAAGTGAGGGCGGGATGATACCCAAAACCCCGCCAAACGCCAAACTCCGATTACACGTAGCGGGTCGCATCTGGCAGGCCGGCGGCGGCAAAGCCGGCCTGGCGAATCCGGCACGAATCGCAGACGCCGCACGCCCTGCCCTCATCGTCGGCCTGGTAGCACGAGACGGTGAGCGTGTAGTCCACGCCAAGCTCTGTGCCGGCAGTGATGATGTCGGACTTGGTCAGGTCAATCAGCGGCGTGTGAATGATGAACTCGGCGCCTTCCACGCCCGCGCGCGTCGCGACGCTCGCCAGCTCCGAAAACGCGTGGACAAAAGCCGGACGGCAGTCCGGGTAACCACTGTAGTCAACCGCGTTGAC
>JBCAXP010000458.1:0-3537 GCA_038533995.1 Pseudomonadota bacterium | reverse complement strand
CGGGGTTACCTGTACGCGATTAGCTGGGGTATGCCCGGAATCTTCGCCTACCTCTCGCTGCGCTTCACCAGCGAGGGCATCGGCCACACCCGCCCGATCATGTTTATCGCGCTGATCGGCCTTGCCACAAACATCGCCGGCAACTACGTGCTGATGTACGGCAAACTCGGTTTTCCCGCGATGGGCGCGGTAGGCTGCGGCTACGCGAGCGCCATCAACATGTACGTCATGCTCGCCGCCATGGCGTTTTACGTGCGCAGCACGCCGGGCGTCTACGGCCGCTACGCGCTGTTCGAACGCTTTACCTGGCCGCAGTGGCCGGTGTGCCGGGAGTTGCTGTGGCTTGGGCTTCCGATTGGTATCGGCATCGTGGCGGAAGTTGCGCTCTTTAGCGGCAGCTCGCTTCTGATGGGCACGCTGGGCGTGGACGCGGCGGCGGCGCACCAGATCAGCATCAACTACGCGGCCACGATGTTCATGGTGCCCATGGGCATCAGCTCGGCCATGGTGATTCACATCGGTCAGGCGCTCGGCCGCCAGGAGTTCAGCGCAGCGCGTACCGCGGGTATCGCGGGCACCGTGATGTGCGGCGCGTTCATGGCGGTGTCCGCCCTGGCAATGTTGGTGTTCAAGGAGCAGATCATCGCGATTTACACGAGCGAGCCTTCGGTGCGCGTCATCGCAATTTCGCTGATCGCGCTGGCGGCGGTTTTCCAGGTCGCCGACGGCGTGCAGGTGGGCGCGATCGGCGCGCTGCGAGGCTACAAGGACACGAAGATTCCGATGCTGCTCAACTTCGTGTCGTTCTGGGCGATTGGCCTGGTGTGGGCGTGGCAGTCTGGCATCGTGCGCGGCAACGGCCCGACAGGTATCTGGATGGCCATGGTAGTCGCGCTTTTCGCGGCGGCCGTGTTCAACGTGGCGCGCTTTCAGTGGGTGTCGCGGCGGAGGCTGGTTTCCGAGCCGGAATTACAGCAACTTTGACCCTAGGGGTACGTCCTGGTCCGGGGCGCACAGCACGACCGCGCCGTTGCTGTCATGGAAGCCGGTCACCAGGCACTGGGACCTGATCGGGCCGATTTGCTTCGGCGGAAAATTCACGACCGCCACCACAAGCCTGCCGACCAGCGTCTCGGGCGTGTAATGCTCGGTGATCTGCGCACTGGACTTGCGCACGCCGATCTCCTCGCCGAAGTCGACATGCAGGATGTAAGCAGGCTTGCGCGCCTCGGGAAACGGGTGTGCCTCAAGCACTCGCCCAACTCGCAGCTCGACCTGCTCGAAGTCGCCCCAGGAAATCTCTTTCATCGCCGTTCTCTGCTGGTAAGGTAACTGCTGGCTAGTCTACTGGTTTGTACACGAATGAGCGCTTCTGCCGTTGAACAGGTTTGCGACTGGCTGGACGAGGCCGTCATTGGCCTCAAGCTGTGCCCATTTGCAGCCGCGCCGCGGCGTGCCGGCCTGGTGCGCGTTACGGGCTCGCAGGCCAGTGACGACGAGTCGCTGCTGACCGATCTTGAAGTCGAACTGCGCCGGCTGGACGCGGCTGGCCCGGAGGGTCTTGAAACCACGCTGCTCGTGGTGGAGCGCATGCTGGCGGACTTTGAGGAGTTCAACCAGTTTCTCGATCTTGTAGACGGCCTGCTGCACGACACCGGCCGCGAAGGTGTGTATCAGGTCGCAAGCTTTCACCCGCAGTACCAGTTTGCCGACACCGAGCCGGACGACCCGGGTAACCTGACCAACCGCTCACCGTGGCCGGTGCTACACGTAATTCGCGAGGCGAGTATCGACGCGGCGCTGGCAAGGGAGGAAGACACGTCGTCCATCAGCGAGCGGAATATCGAGACGATGCGCAACCTGTCCGACGCCAAACGTCGACGATTGTTTCATGACCGCTAACGGCGCCTCGCATCCCGTACAATCGTCGTCACATTAATAACGGAGTTGAAATCGATGTATCACCTGGCGACGAGCTGGCTGCGACTTGCGGCCGTCTGCTGCGCGGCGGCGCTTTCTTCCGGCTGCGCAACGATCATGGAGAACATCCAGACGCCCACGGTGCAGCTGGTAGGCCTGCAGCTCGTCGAGGCGGGACTTCTCGAGCAGAAGTATCGGCTTACGCTGAGCGTCGACAATCCGAATTCCATTTCGCTGCCGATCAAGGGGCTGAATTACTCGGTGAGCCTCGCGGGCATCGACTTTGCGACCGGGGAGGCGCCGCGTTCATTCAGTATCGCCGGCAACAGCGCAAGCGAAGTCGAGGTGGATGTATCGACCAACCTGGTGGACTCGCTGCGGCGCCTGGCGGACTGGTTCAGCGGCGCCCCGAAGGCCCTGGACTACGAGCTTACCGGCGAAGTGCAGGTGGATATTCCGTTCGTCGGCGCGGTGCCGTTCAGCGAGTCCGGCAGCATCAACATTGACACCGGAAACTAGGTGTTTTGACCCGGTTTAACCGTAAGTTGTTGATTGGTAATTTTCACGTTTAGTTTCAAATATCTACAGGCAATTCATAACGTTATTGGTTATTGTCCAATTGCCTCACGCTGTCGCTGTGGCAGAATAATCCCTGGAGCGCGCACCCTCACGGGCCGCGCGATGAGTGTTACGGGATTGCCGCATGGCTTCAAAGAAATCAGGCAGCGCCATGGAACGCGTCAGCGACGATGCTATGCGTTCGAAGACGGGTCACTCGTGGGGCGAGTGGTTCGAGCTGCTTGATGCCGATGAAGCAGTCAGCATGGATCACAAGGAAATCGTTGCGCACATCGGCCGCAACCATCCTGGCGTTCCCGAGTGGTGGCGGCAAACGGTAACCACGGGTTACGAAGAAGCCCGCGGCCTCCGCGAAAAACACCAAAAGCCCGACGGCTTCGAAATCTCACGCAGCAAAACGATCGGCGTCACCGTGAACAGGTTGTTCGAAGCCTGGAGCGACCTGGACATGCGCGAGCAGTGGCTGCCCGATCACGAGGTTGTCGTGCGACGTGCCACCCGCGACAAGTCGATGCGGCTGACCTGGTCAGACGGCTACACGCACGTCGACGCCAACTTCTACCCGCGCGGCGACGAGCGCGCGCAAGTGGCAATTCAGCACCGCAAGCTCGCGGACACAGACGCGGCGGAAGACGCCAAGATGTTCTGGTCGTGCCGGCTGGCCGAGCTTAAGAAGCACCTCGAAGGCTAGCCGGTAAATTCCTTCGCCGGCTTTCTCTTAATCTTTTGGGTCTTTCGCTTGCTGCTCGGTCCGATCACCGACGGCAGGCTCAATTCTTGTCAATGACGCCTTGCAAAGACGCATGCCGTGGCCGAGTTGCCGGCCGAGGCACGGGCGGAGGGCCAGAGGCGGCGTCTACGTCACCCGGCCTGGAGGCGCTCACCGTACTCAAATTTTCCTCGGGGGTATATCGTGCTCTCGATCTATACGTGCTTCTATGTTTGGCGCCGTGGTCGCAAGATCACAGTGTGTTTTGCAATCGGCGCTGAAGGGCGTACTGTGTTCATTGCTCTATTCCTGCCAGAGGCACTTGGGGC
>JBCAXP010000457.1:0-3544 GCA_038533995.1 Pseudomonadota bacterium | reverse complement strand
CGTCGCAAAATACTTCATTGAGTTCTCCGTAGATCAGATTGTCGCACCGGCCGCCTTGGCTTACAGCATTGGACGCCCGACGCAGCCCGGCACAAGCCGGCCGGCCTCACGTCTGGCCTGTCGTGCGGAAACATTGCGGTGGCAGTGCCATCGGCCTATCCTCCCACCTCGCGACTGCATGAGTCGCGGTCCCCGGGCGACAGGTTCATCGAAGGGCCCAGCTTTGGCGGCGTAGTGTACAAGATTCCGTGGCATCAGGCGACGCGCGGCCTGGCCGGCTCGCGGCGCCGGGCACTTCACCCCGCGGCCGGGGTCTCAAGGCAGACACCACGTGTAGGACTTGCTGGCTTGCGAATTCTCGACAGATACGTTTTGAAGGAAACGCTGGTGACGTGGGTGGCCGTCACCGGCGTGCTGCTGTTTATTCTGATCAGCAACCAGTTCGCCCGCGTTCTCGGCCAGGCGGCAGAGGGCAATCTGCCGCGCGACGCGGTGTTTGTACTGCTGGGCTTAAGCACGCTCAACTACCTCACGATTCTTGTGCCCATCGGCCTGTTCCTGGCGGTCATGCTGGCGCTGGGCAGGCTTTACAAGGATTCGGAGATGGCCGCCATCGGCGCGTGTGGCGTCGGCCCCGGCCGGCTGCTGCGGCCCCTGATGATGCTTGGCGGCGTGCTCGCCGTCCTGCTCGCCTGGCTGTCGCTGTCGGTGGCGCCGTGGGCGGCGAACCAGGTGCACCTCCTGAAGCGCACGGCGCGGCAGGACGCGCAGGTTACTGGCCTTGAGGCCGGCAGGTTCCGCGCCGCGGGCGACGGCGATGCGGTGTTCTATGCCGAGGCCATCGACGAGGACGGGCGATTGCGCAACGTGTTCCTGCAGCGACGCGACGGCGAAGTCATCGAAGTCGCGCTGGCTGCCAGCGGTGAGCAGATTACCGATCCGGTCACCGGCATCCGCTCGATGGTGCTCTACGACGGCGAACGCTACGAGGGCGTTCCGGGCACGCTCGAGTTCGAGGTTGTGCGGTTTGCCGAGCACGGCATTCCCATCCGGTTGCCGCCACCCGACACGGAAACCGACGATCCGGACATTCTGTCGACGCGCGCCCTTCTGGAGACGCGCGACCGCACCTCGCTTGCCGAATTGCAGTGGCGCCTGTCGATTCCGCTGTCGGCAATCGTGCTGGTGCTGCTGGCGTTGCCGCTGAGCCGCACGAGCCCGCGCCAGGGCCGGTACGGCAAGCTCGCACTCGCCGTGCTGGTGTACATCCTGTACTCCAACTTCCTCGGCGCGGCGCGCGTGTGGGTGGAGCAGGGCACAGTGCCGACCGTGGTTGGCCTGTGGTGGGTGCACCTGGTGGCTGCCGGCATCGCGCTGCAGCTGATGGCGCATCAAAGCGGCGGTGGCATTATCAACCGGCTTCGGCCGCGCCCGAGAGTGTCATGAGTACGCTGGATCGCTACCTGGCGCTCACCGTCGTCGTCGGCACGGCCATCGTGCTCTCCGTGCTGCTGTCGCTTACCGGCTTCATCAACTTCATCTACCAGCTCGACGATGTCGGTTCGGGCTCGTACACGATGTCGGGCGCGGCGATCTACACGCTAATGACGCTGCCGCTTGCCGCGTACGACATGCTGCCCATCGCGGCGCTGCTTGGCGGTCTGCTCGGCCTTGGCGGCCTTGCATCGCACAGCGAACTGGTGGCCATGCGAGCAGCAGGCATTTCGCCCTGGCGGCTGGCGCGGGGCGTCGCGGTGGCCGGCCTGGTGATTACGCTCGTGAACGGCGCGCTCGGTGAGTTTATTGCGCCGCCCATGGAGCGCTACGCAAAGAGCATGCGTGCGCTGGCGCTGCACAAGCAGCTCAGCGTTGCCGAGGGCCAGGGCGGATGGGTGCGCGACGGAAACATCATCGTCAACATTGACAGGATCATTGGCGACGGGCGCACCGGCGAGGTGTCAATCTTCACCGTCGACGGGCCGCGGCTCGTACGCATGGGCGTCGCGCGTACCGCCGGCTTTGACGAAGGTCAGCGCTGGAACCTCGAAGACTATCGGGAAACCCGGTTCTCCGACGAAGGCACGAAGTCGGATGTCGCTCGCAGCCACGTGGAACCCACGCGGCTCAACGCAGACATCCTTGGCCTGTCGGTTGTGGACCCGGACACGCTGCAGTCGGTGAACCTGTGGGAATACGTGTCGTACCTGCGCAGCAACGGCCTCAACTCCGAACGCTACGAGCTGGCGCTGTGGTCGCGTATCGCGAACATTGCCTCGGCCCTCGTCATGGCCTTGCTGGCGCTGCCGTTCGTGTTCGGATCTCTCAGATCGGCGGGCGCCGGGCAGCGCATCCTGGTTGGCGTGCTACTGGGTGTGGGCTGGTTCGTTGGCAACAACGCGTTGTCCAACAGCGGCACGCTCTACGGATTTAATCCGTTCGTCACGGCCTGGTTACCGGTTACCATATTGTCGCTGGTTACGGCTGTGGCGCTGCACAGGGTTCGCTAACCCGCTACTCTCAACCTGCTTTTCCGGGTTCGTGCACCAGCACGGTATCCGAGAGCCGGTCGTGCCATGCCAGGCGCTGGCCATCGACCAGTACCCACCAGAAGCCAAGGCCAATCGGAAGCCAGGAAAGCACGGCGGCTGCCGCCCGCCGCAGTAGCTGGCTCAATGCCGGCGTGCCGCCGTCAACGCCGGTTACGCGGATTCGCCAGGCACGCATGCCAATAGTCTGGCCGCCGAAGTGCCAGAAGCCCACGAAGAAGCTGAGCGGTACCGCGGCGAGGTACAGCCTGTGCAGAAACGACTCCGGCGGCAGACCTTCGCCCGCCGTCAGCAGCAGAAGCAGACCTTCAGCCAGCATGAGCAACGCAATGAGCACAAGGCAGTCGTAGCCCACCGCTGCCATGCGGCGGGCAAGGCCAGCTGGCTTCATACGTGCGTCCTGCGCCTGGCAGGGGCTACCAAAATAAGTAGCGCGAGTCCTGCAAGAAGAAGGCCGGAGGCCGCGCCACCACCACCACCACCGCCGGCTGCGGGGGTCGGTGCGGGTGCAGGTGCTGGCGCCGGGGCCGGCGGCGGCGTGGCTGCCACCGCGGCGGGGCAGGTGACGTCTGTCGCCGGCGCATCGGCCATGTCGGTCGGCGCCGCAAACAGCTTGAAGCCGCAGTCGCTGCCTCCAAGATCCTCCGGCGCACCGTCGGTGCTCTGGTAGCCCGTCCAGTGACCGGCGCTCCAGTCGACTGGTGTGGCGGGATCGGCATCGAGCTGCTGGTTGGAGGCGTCGGCAACCGTAACCTGCAGCACGAGCGGTGTGGCCTCGGTGATGTCCCACGTGTCGGGCATCGTGAAGCTCGCCGCTACGGCGTCGTCTGCGTAACGGAAATAGCCCTCGGGCGCATTCGCGGCATCGTTTAGCCAGGTGATGCCGGCCGGGGGCAGCGCGGTCTCGTTGGCGTCATCGGCGAGCACAATGACCGGCATCGGCTCGACGTTCTGTCCGGTGTAGTTGGTCACACTGCCGCTGGCATCGCGCATGCGCA
>JBCAXP010000456.1:0-3558 GCA_038533995.1 Pseudomonadota bacterium | reverse complement strand
GGAGCCTCGTTTCTCTTCATGCGTATCGCCGCGCCGGAGTTCGGTGCGGTTGCTCTTGTGGAATTGCGTGTGGGCATTGCGGCGGTTTTCCTCGTTGCGGTGATGCTGGTGCGTGGCGGGCTGAAGGAGTTGTCTGGCCTCGCAGCGCCCATGGCGCTGCTTGGCGCCACCGGCTCGGCGTTTCCGTTTGTGCTGTTTGCCTTTGCTACCTTGAGCATTACCGCCGGCACCGCCGCGGTGGGCAACGCAACGGCGCCGCTCTTTACGGCGGTGGTGGCTTACCTGTGGCTGGGTGACAGGCTGACGCGGCTGCAGGCCATTGGTCTTGCGGTGGGCTTTGCCGGCATCGTGGTACTGCTTGGGGACAGCGTCGAGTTCGGTGGCGCAGGTTCTGCCATTGCGATCGGCGCCTGCCTTGTTGCTGCGCTGTCCTACGGTTTCGCGGTCAACTTCACGAAGAAGCGGCTGTCCGGCGTGTCGGCCATGGTCAATGCTACCGGCTCGCAAATTGCTGCCACGGTCATGCTCGTGCCCCTTGCCGTGCTGTACTGGCCGGACGAGGCGCCGTCGCTGCGGGCCTGGTATTGCGCGATCGCCCTTGGCGTCGTTTGCACCGGCATTGCGTACATTCTCTACTTTCGGCTGATTGCCCGCATCGGCCCCGCCAGGGCCATCACGGTGACGTACCTCGTGCCCGTCTTCGGCATTCTCTGGGGGCTTGTTTTTCTCAAGGAACCCCTGACCTTAGGCATGTTTGCGGCGTGCGGCGCCATCTTTCTGGGCGTTGCAATGACGACCGGCAGCTTCCGCCGGGCTTAAAGCCTGGGCACCACCCCGGCTTGAAAGCGCGTCCTTGAAACCGGGGGCACCGGCCCCATATCCCACTACTCACACAGCAAACACGGCGCCGTGACGGGCGGCCGTATGGAACAGGATCCTTAATGAATCGGGACAAACGCCAGGAATGGATGTGGGAGCGCGCCTGTGATGCGCTGGAACGTGCAGACAAGCTGCAGCGCCGTTTCTTTGCCCCCGTGCCTTCCACGCTGCCGGTGCCCACGTGGGAACCGCCGGTCGACATTTTTGAAGACGAAAACCGCCTCGCCATCTACGTTGCGCTGCCGGGCGTCGATCCTGACAGCGTGAAAGTGCACGCCGATCCGGACGCGCTGGTGGTAACAGCGAGGCGCCGCATCCCCGCCCACGTGCGGGTGCGCCACATGGAGATTCCTCACGGACAGTTCAGCCGCCGCATCGCGCTGCCGCTGGGCCGCTTCCTGCTGGATTCCAGCCGACTGGAAAACGGCTGCCTGGAAATCAGCCTGTACCGCATTGCAAGGAATAGAACGTACTGATGACTGACGATACCCGTAAAGCCCAGGCCGGCGACGCAACGCCGGATACTCCCTCTAAGATCAGCGACGACGTTTTGCTGATTATCCCGGTGCGCAACATGGTGCTGTTCCCCGGTCTCGTGGTTCCGGTAGCGATCGGTCGCGAGGCGTCGCTTGCGGCGGCGCGCGAGGCGGTGCGCAGCGAGCGCAAAGTTGGCTTCCTGTTGCAAAAGGATCCAGAACTCGAGGACCCGTCGGACGATGACCTGCACGAGGTAGGCACGATCGCGAGCGTTATGCGCTTTGTGAGCGGCCCTGACGGCGAACATCACCTTGTCTGCATGGGCGAGGAGCGCTTTGAAGTGCTCGACTACCTGCCGGGCCACCCCTACCGTGTCGCCCGCGTCGAACGCATGACTGACGCGAGCGCTCCGGATACCGAGCTCAAGGCTCGCCTGCACGTGCTTAAAAAACAGGCGCTGGAGGCCGTGAGCCTTTTCCCGCAGGCACCCAGGGAACTGGTGAACACGATTCGCGGCATCGATTCGGCGGCGGCTCTCGCGGACTTTGTAGCCAACTTCCTCGACGTGGACGTGGAGGAAAAGCAGGCGCTGCTGGAAACCGGCGACGTGCTGGAGCGGCTGGACCGAGTGGTGGAACTGTTGGGGCAGCGCATGGAAGTACTGCGGCTGTCCAACGAGATCGACCAGCAGGCGCGCGAGTCGATGGACGAGCGGCAGCGTGAGTTTATGCTGCGCGAG
This sequence comes from Pseudomonadota bacterium, assembly GCA_038533995.1. GTDB lineage: Bacteria > Pseudomonadota > Gammaproteobacteria > Steroidobacterales > JBCAXP01 > JBCAXP01. The sequence goes on along the minus strand of JBCAXP010000456.1, from coordinate 1,463 downwards.
CAGCTCAAGACTATCCAGAAGGAACTTGGCGAAGACGACAGCGGCGAGACTGCTGACGAACTGGCGGAGAAGATCGACAGGGCCGGCATGCCGGAAGAGGTCGAGACCCATGCGCGCAAGGAGCTCAAGCGGCTGCGGGCCATGCCCGAGGCGGCGGCGGAGTTCGGCATGCTTAGCCAGTACCTTGAGACGCTCGTGACCCTGCCGTGGAACGCGCTGGACGAAGAGGACATTGACATTGCCGCGGCTCGTGAAGTGCTCGACGAGGACCACTATGGCCTGGACAAGGTCAAGCGGCGCATCGTGGAGTACCTGGCAGTGCGCAAGCTGAACCCGGAAGGCCGCAGCCCGATTCTGTGCTTTGTCGGCCCGCCGGGCGTCGGCAAAACGTCGCTTGGCCGAAGCATCGCCCGCTCGCTGGGTCTTGAGTTTGGCCGCATCAGTCTCGGCGGCACGCACGACGAAGCCGAGATTCGCGGTCACCGCCGTACGTACGTCGGTTCCATGCCGGGCAACATCATCCAGGCGATTTCCCGCGCCGGTACCCGCAACCCGGTGCTGATGCTCGACGAGATGGACAAGCTCGGTGCCGGTTTCCATGGTGATCCGTCGTCGGCGTTGCTTGAGGTGCTCGATCCCGAGCAGAACGCGACGTTCCGCGACAACTACCTCGGCGTGCCGTTTGATCTCAGCAAGGTGCTCTTTGTGGCGACCGCCAATCGCCTGGATACGATTCCGGGTCCGCTGCGCGATCGCATGGAGATCATCGAGCTGCCGGGCTACACCGAAGACGAAAAGGTGGAGATTGCGCGCCGCTACCTCGTCGGCCGACAACTCAAGGCGAACGGCCTTGACGACACCCAGGCGAGCGTGAGCGATGAGGTGCTGCGCGCAATCGTGAGTGATTACACCCGCGAAGCCGGCTGCCGCAACCTGGAACGCGACATCGGCGCCGTACTGCGGCACGCCGCGGTGCGCGTGACGGAAGGCGAGCGCGACCCGATCGCGATCGGGCCGGACGATTTGCACGGCATTCTTGGGGCCAAGCGCTTCGACAGCGAAGTGGCGTTGCGCACCAGCGTGCCCGGCGTGGCGACAGGCCTTGCCTGGACGCCTGTGGGTGGTGACATCCTGTTCATCGAAGCGACGCGCATGCCGGGTAACGGCAGGCTGATACTAACCGGTCAGCTCGGTGACGTGATGAAGGAGAGCGCGCAGGCGGCGCTCAGCCTCGTGAAGTCACGCGCGTCAGATATCGGCATTGACGTCGAGAGCTTAAGCAAGAGCGATATCCACGTGCACGTGCCGGCAGGAGCCATTCCGAAGGACGGTCCGAGCGCCGGTGTCGCCATGTTCGTGGCGCTGGTGTCTTTGCTCACCGGTCGCGTGGTGCGCAACGACGTTGCCATGACCGGCGAGATCAGCCTGCGTGGCCTGGTGCTGCCCATCGGTGGCGTGAAGGA
>JBCAXP010000455.1:0-3583 GCA_038533995.1 Pseudomonadota bacterium | reverse complement strand
CGCTCGACGCGCTGGGCATAACTGCATCCACGCCGGTTCCGGTCGGCGGCGAGCTGCGACTGGCTGACGACGGCACGCCCAGCGGAATTCTCCTGAACCGCGCGCTCGAACTGCTGGACAGCGGTATCCCGACGCCGTCGCCCGAAACCCTGGCGGGCTACCTTCGCGCAGCGTTGGCGCGCATGGCCGCCGACGGCTACGTCGCTGTTCACGAAGCCGGTGTCAGTGCGGCTGGCATGGCGGTACTGCAGCAACTCGAAGACAGCGGCGAGCTGCCGATTCGCGTCTACGCGATGTTGTCGTTGCGAGACGAGCCTCTCATTGAGCAGTGGATCTCCCGCGGCCCGGATGTGGACACGGACAGCATGCTGGTGACCCGTTCGGTAAAGGCCTACTACGACGGCGCGCTCGGGTCCCGCGGTGCGCGGCTGCTCGAGGACTACGCAGACCTACCCGGCCACCGCGGCATCAGCGGCGACAGCTACGGGTTCAACCAGGCGCTAAATACCCGCGTAATGAAGGCCGGCTTCCAGGTTGCGATTCACGCAATTGGCGATGCCGGCAACCGCGAGGCCCTGGACATCATCGAGAACGTTTACCGAAGCGAGCCTGCGACCGCCAACAACCGGCACCGCATCGAACACGCGCAGGTGCTGCACCCGGATGACATGCCGCGGCTTGCGCGCCTGGGCGTCATCGCCTCGATGGAGCCGCCGCACGCGATGGAAGACAAGACGTGGGCCGAGGATCGTCTCGGCCCCAATCGCATTCGCGGCGCGTACGCCTGGCGGTCGCTGCGCGAGGCTGGCGCAAGGCTAACGTTCAATGCCGACAATCCCGGTTCGGATCACAGCATTTTCTACGGCCTGCACAGTGCGATTGCGCGGAAGGACAAGCAGGGACAACCACCCGGCGGCTGGTACCCGGAAGAGGCCATGACCCCCGAGGAGGCCATTCGCGGCTACACCACGTGGTCCGCCTACGCGAGCTTCAGTGAAACCGACACGGGCGTAATCGCAACCGGCAAGCGTACCGACCTCACCGTAATGGACATCGACCCGTTCGTGCTCGGAGAAACCGACCCGGCAGCACTGCTCGATGGCAGCATCCTGATGACGCTTGTTGATGGCAAGATCATCTACGAGCGCGTCGAGTAGGCAAGACTGCTCGGTACTTCTTGGCATCCCAGCTCAATCGCGGCTAAAGCCGCTCCCACAGTAAAACCTGCTCTGTGGGAGCGGCTTCAGCCGCGACTTGCATGGGCACGCAGCGAGCCGCCCACCCACAGCGAGTAGATGACCGGTACCACGAGGAGCGTTAGCGCCGTCGTTGTCACCATCCCGCCGAGCATCGGCAGCGCAACCCGCCGCATAACGTCAGCGCCGAGCCCGTCAGTGATGAAGATGGGCGCAAGGCCAGCCATCACCGTCACCACCGTCATCAGCTTTGGCCGCAGGCGCAGCACCGCGCCCGCCATCACCGCATCCCGTAACCCGGCAGCGGTATCCGGTGCGGTCTCACGCACCCGCTGATCGATGTACAGCAGCATCACCACGGCGGTTTCCGCGGCGATGCCGCCCAGCGCGATGAAACCCACCGCAACCGCAACCGACAGGTTGTAGCCGGCCAGGTACACCGCCCACAGGCCGCCCACCAACCCGAACGGAATCGACAGGAGAATCATCAGCGTGCGATCGAGCCGGCCGAAATGAATGACAAGCAGGAGGAAAATAACGGTGAGGGCGGCGGGAATTGCCACCTGCAGCCTCGCGCCCGCCTCGTCGAGCTGCTCGTACTGACCACTCCACGCCACCGCGTAGCCGGGCGGCAGCGCCACCTGCTCGGCAACCACGCGCCGCGCCTCGTCCACGAAGCCACCAAGGTCACGGCCGGCGATGTCCACAAACACCCAGCCGGTGAGGCGGGCGTTCTCGGAGCGAATCATCGGCGGCCCTTCCACGTAACGAATGTCGGCGATTTCACCCAGCGGAATGTGCGCGCCAGTGGGCGTTGGCACGAGGATGCTGTCGAGGTCCTCGGCAGACTCGCGATAGGGCCGGTCGTAGCGCAGCATGATGCTGTAACGCTCCCGCCCTTCCACGCTCTCCGACAGCTTCAGCCCGCCCAACGCCGTCTGCACCACGGCCTGCGATACCCCCATGTCGATTTCCCGCCGCGCCAGTTCCGCGCGGTCCGGCGCAATCTCGATGTAGCGGCCGCCGAGCACGCGGTCGGCAAAGGCTGAACGCGCCCCGGGCACCTGCGCCACTACCGCCTCCACGTCGAGCGCCAGGCGCGCAATCTCGCTGAGGTCATCGCCTGTGATCTTGATACCGACCGGCGTGCGAACACCCGTGGAAACCATGTCCATGCGGATCTTGATCGGGTAGCCCCAGGAGTTCACGACGCCGGGAATGGCGAGCCGTCCGTTTAAATCGTCAATGAGTTGCTGCGGCGTCAGGCCTGGCCGCCACTGGTCTCGCGGTTTCAGGCGAATCCAGGTTTCGATCATGGACAGCGGCGCCGGGTCGGTGGCGGTGTCCGCACGCCCGGCTTTGCCAAACACCGATTCGACTTCCGGCACGCTTGCAATGATGCGGTTGGTCTGGCCCAGCAGCTCGCGCATCTTCGTGGACGACACGCCGGGCAACGTTGTTGGCATGTAGAGCAACTCGCCTTCGTAAAGCGCGGGCATGAACTCGGTGCCAAGCCGGGACAGGGGAATGGCGGCGCTGACGGTAAGCGCGACGGTTATCAGCACCGTCTGCCAGCGAAAGCGCAGGGCCGTCGCCAGCACCGGCCGGTACACCGCCGCGAGAAAGCGGTTCAACGGATTGGCCTTTTCCTGCGCGAAGCGCCCGCGCAGTAGCCACACCATCAGCACCGGCACAAGCGTCACCGACAACAGCGCGGCAAAAGCCATGGCGTAAGTTTTCGTGTAGGCAAGCGGTGCGAACAGCCGGTAACTCTCGCCGGTGAGCGCAAGTACAGGCAGAAACGAAGCAGTAATGATCAACAACGAAAAGAACAGGCCGGGGCCGACTTCCTGCGCAGATTTGAGTATCGCCGCGCGCCTTGCCGCAGCGTCCCTCGCGGCACCGTTTTCTGCAAGCCGTCGCATGGCGTTCTCGACCATCACAATCGACGCGTCAACCATGGCGCCAATGGCGATCGCGATGCCGCCGAGCGACATGATATTCGCGGTAACGCCCTGCCACGCCATCACGACAAACGCGCCAAGCACGCCGAGCGGCAATACGATGATGGACACGAACGCCGCACGCACGTGCAGCAGAAATATGAATGTCACGAGCGCCACCGCGAGCGCTTCCTGCAGCAGCTTGGCAGACAGGTAGTCCACCGCGCCCTCGATCAGCGGCGCGCGGTCGTAAACGGTTACGATCTCCACGCCGTCGGGCAATCCGCGTTGCAACTGCTCGAGGCGCTCCTTGACGCGGGCGATGACCTCCAGGGCGTTTTCACCGTCGCGCATGACGATAATGCCCGCGACAGTTTCACCCATTCCGTCCAGCTCCACGATGCCGCGACGAAGGGCGGGCCCGCGCACGATGCGCGCCACGTC
>JBCAXP010000454.1:0-3591 GCA_038533995.1 Pseudomonadota bacterium | reverse complement strand
AGACAGGCCTGGCACAGGTGGTGCCCGTGGCTCGCTCATGCACCGAAAGCGGGGCCGAACAGATATCACAGAGCGCCTGGAATACGGTCATGCCCTCATGGTAGCGCGGGTGACCCAAAAATGTGTCTTTGGATCAGGTATATTTTCCCATGCCCGAAAGGAACGCGGCATGCCGGGCCGCGCTGCAGACGAGGGAGCGAAAAATGAACAAAGTGGCAGTTCTCCTGTTGGTATCGACGCAATTCGTGGGGTTTTCGGCCGCCGCGGACACGCTGTTCAGCAGCCGTGCCAGCGGTGAGGTAGCAGTAACACGTGCGCCGTCCGACGCTCGAGTGCGGCTCGTGCGCGCAGCGCCCAATGGCGACCTGTGGCCCGCCCGCGGCATCGAAACACCCGAGGCGCGTGCCGCTGACTTTCTTGCGCGGCATTCAAACGCGCTTGCGCTGCGTGATGCCGCCGGCGAGCTTCGGGCTGCTCCCGCGGCGCGCGATGCGTATGGCTTTACGCGTCTGCGCTACGTCCAGGAACTCGACGGTCTGCCGGTGTTTGGTGCCGGCGCTGTCGTGATGTTCTCACCGGATGGTCGCATGACGTCGGTAAGCGCCGGACTGGTCGACACCACCGCGGTGAAAACCACGCCCTACCTCACCGCCGAACAGGCAGCAGCTATTGCAACGGATGCCCAGCCCCTGGAGAAACCGAGGCTGCTCGTGTACTCCGCACTCACCCCCGTGGGCGGCCGCCAACCGGCGCGACTGGCCTGGGAAGTGCTGGTGGGCGACGGTGAGCGCGTGCGCGACTTTGTGTACGTGGACGCGCTCGGCGGCAAGGTGCTCGACCGCTTCAGCGCGATCGAGCATGCGATAAACCGCAGCGTGCACGACGGCGGTTTCGGCGAGGGCTTCCTGGTCTGGCGCGAGGGCGATCCGCAGCCGTTCGGCGTGCAGGACGTCGACAACATCCTCAAGTTCTCCGAAGACACGTACAACCTGGTGGCGAGCATTTCCGGCGGCCAGTTCCTGTCGTGGGACAACGAAGACGGCACCATGCATTCAATCACCCACCCGCCCGGCATGAGTTGTCCGAACGCAAGCTGGAACGGCCTCGCGGCGCGGTTCTGCCCCGGGTACACCGGCGATGACGTGGTTTCTCATGAGTTCATTCACGGTTACACGGACGCAACGCACGATCTCATCTACCGCTGGCAATCCGGCGCTCTCAACGAAGCGTACTCGGACATCTTCGGCGAGGTGGTCGACATCCTGAACGGCGAGGGCATCGATGCGCCGCACGAGCCGCGGCTTGAAAACGCCTGTTCAACCTTTGGCGGCCTGCTTCCGCCGCTCGTGATCAACGAACCGGCGGAGCTTGCCGGCCGCTACGCAGGCGGCGATGCCACCTTCAATCCACCCGGGCTCACGCCCCAGGGCATGCTCGCCGTTGTTGACGACGGTGTCGATGAGCCCACCGACGCCTGCACCGCCGTGACCAATGGCGACGAACTGCAGGGCAAGATTGCGCTGGTGGAGAATCGCGGCCGGTGCGCAGGTCTCACACAGGTGTTGAACGCGCAGGCGGGCGGCGCGATCGCCGTTGTGTACGTCAACACGTTCAGCGACGTGTACTACGGGTTGTCAGGCAACAACTCGTCGATTGAAATTCCAACCGTAATTATCGGCCGCACCCTCGGCCAGGCACTCGTCGACAACATCGACACGGCGGTAGTGACGGTAGAGGTGCGCGAAAGCGTTGACCCATCGCTGCGCTGGCTTCACCGGGAGGATTTCAACTTTTTTGCGGGCACGGCTGGTTCCAACCGCGACATGTGGAATCCCAACTGCTACGGCGACCCGGGCCGTGTGACCGATCCGCTCTACTACTGCGGTTCCGGTGACAGCGGCGGTGTCCACTACAACAGCGGCATCGTCAACCACCTGTTCGCGCGACTGGTGGACGGCGGCACTTACAACGGCACGGCGCTCGAGCCAATTGGCCTGACCAAGGCGACGCACCTTTACTGGCGTGCGATGACCAACTACCAGGTGCCAGACAGCGACTTTGCGCACCACGCCGATGCCCTCGAAGCTAGCTGCGCTGATCTTAGCGGTGCCGGCGTTACGCTCTGGACTCCGGACACCGAAGCGCCCGCCGCCGTGATGTCGGACCTTGTTATTTCACCGGCCGATTGCGCCGCGCTGAGCGCAGCCATCAGCGCTGTCGAACTGCGCTTGCCGCCGTCGCAGTGTGAATTTGAACCACTGCTGGCCCAGGCCCCGCCGCCGCTGTGCGAGCCTGGCTACGCGGCAGACGACGTGTACTTCGAGAACTTTGAAAGCGGCGGCGACGGCTGGCAGGCCGGCACACGCCAGCTGCTTGATCCTTCGACGTTCGACACGCCGGACTGGGCGGTGGTTTCAGACCTGCCGCAGGGCCGCGCCGGCTCAGCGGCCTTCGTGGCTGACCTCATTATCGGCAACTGCGCGAACGATTCGGAAGCCGGCGTGCTCTACTACGACAGTCCGCTCATCGAACTGCCCGCTTCGCTGGACGCCCCTGTGCTTTCGTTTGTGCACTCCGTCGCAACGGAGTCACTCTGGGACGGCGGCAACGTCAAGCTGAGCGTGAACAAGGGCAAGTTCAACCTTGTTCCAGAAAGTGCCTATCGCTACAACACGTACACCGGCACGCTGAATCCCGGCGACAACCCGCTGGGCGGTGAGCCGGCCTGGTTTGGCAGTGACGGCAACAGCCTGAGCGGCACCTGGGGGCAGTCACAGATTGACCTCGCTGGCGTTGCGGGCCCCGGCGACAGTGTCCAGGTGCGTTTTGACTTTGGTATTGACGGCTGCAACGGCCTCAAGGGCTGGTTCGTAGACGACGTGCGCATCACTCGCTGTGAGGCAGCAGATTCCGACGGCGATGAGGTGTTCGACCTGCAGGACAACTGTACGCTCGTCGCGAACGCAGACCAGCGAGATACAAACGCGGACGGCTTTGGCAACGCGTGCGACGCTGATCTGGACAACGACTGCGCCGTGGCCTTTGGCGACTTAGGGCTGATGAAGGCAGCGTTTTTCCAGGGCAAAACGACCCCGGGATGGAATGAAGACGCGGATTTAAACGGTGACGGCGCCATCAACTTTGGCGACCTTGCGATTCTACGGTCGCAGTTCTTCTCTTCTCCCGGGCCGAGTGGCGTCACGACTGCCTGTAACTGACCGTCCGGCGCCGCCGGCGCCGGACCGCACTGCAGCAACTTTAGCCGGCCGCCGCCGTGATATTTTCGGCGGCAGCGTGCGCTACACTGTGCGGATAAAGAACACACACGCCTGACAACGATTTTTCAAAAAGAGGGCAAAGCAATGAGCAAATGGACACGCGGCCTGTGCGCCGCTGCAGCACTGCTGTTTTCCGCAACAGGATTTACCCAGCAAATCGATGCCACCCGGGGAGCAGATGCGTCGGTGGACTACGCCGGCCTCAAATTCCTCGGGCCGTGGGATGACCGCAACTACGCGTTGACCTCCCGTGATCTCGCCTTGCTGGCAGACAACGAACGCAGCTTAAGCGAAGGTATCCCCGCCTTAAGGC
>JBCAXP010000453.1:0-3608 GCA_038533995.1 Pseudomonadota bacterium | reverse complement strand
TTCAACTCCGTCCACCGATGCCGGCGGCAACGCGTCAAGGCCGAGGCAAGCACGCGTCGGGCCGTCACCGTGCATGTGGCTGAGTTCCTCGGCGGCGTCATGGGCCAGCGTCACCAGCTCCTGCTGCAGGTTCTCCGGCAACGCGCCGGCAAGGCGTTCCAGCTCGCGCGCCACGCTCGCGTCAAGCGCCTCCTCCAGCGCCTCGCGCTGTAACCTGGGGTTTTCCGGATCAGCCAGGCGCGGCAGCCAGTGATCGCGAGTCGCCAGCATCGCCGACAGCAAACCCTCGCAGCGCGGCAGGTTATTGTCGAGGTGGAGCACGAGGTTTTCGAGATGCGCGGTGGCTGGTTCTTCGGCGTCCAGCGTCCTCAGAAGGGCGCGTGCCGCCTTGTCGTAAAGTGGACGCGCGTTCTCCGCGACCTGCGCCTGCGCACCGGCCCGCGACAGCACGGGCGTTCGCGATGCCAGCCGTGCACAAAAACCGTCGATGGTATACACGCCGAGCCGGTTCGGATTGCTCGTAAGCTCCCAGCCCTTGGCGTCGCTGCGGGCAAGCGCGGAGCGTGCGAGATCCCATGTTGTGCGTTCGTAGTCACTGGCAGGTGGAGAGTCATCCCTGGCTCGCGCCAGCGCGCCGGTGATGCGCGCACGCATCTCGTTGGCCGCTTTGCGCGTAAAGGTGATGGCGAGGATTTCCTCCGGCACTTGCACCTGCGCCAGCAACGCGAGGAAGCGTTGCGTGAGCAAGCCCGTTTTTCCCGACCCGGCTGGCGCCTGCACAATCAGCGACGCGAGGGTATCGAGCGCCTGCCGACGTGCTTCAACGTCGGCCGCGATGTCATTGTCCTCGCGTTCAGTGCTCACTCTCGGCCCGCCTCGGCTTCCAGCTCGTCGATACGGCAGAACGCCGAAAGGTGGCAGTACGTGCAGCTCGTGTTGCGGTCCTTTGGATCGACCGCCGCGTGCCCGGCCGCGAACTGCTCGCCCAGCCCTTCGAGAACGCCCTGCCAATGCTCGCGCAGCGCGTCCCATTCGAGGTCGTGGGTGCGGGCCATGCGGGACGAATCAAAGGCGTCGATCTTGGGTATGGCATCACCGGTTGTCGCAATGCCCCGAAAGCCAAGCGACCCGGGCCTCACGATGCCGAACAGAATTGCCACGGGCGCTTCGTCTTCCGATACGGCGTAGATTGGCAGCTGCGGCTCGGTCGGACGTTCGCCGAGCCAGTCGGACGGGACAGCCTCGCCGGTCTTGTAATCGATAATCGCCAGGCCCTGCCCTTCGATCCGGTCGATGCGATCAATGCGAATATGCGTTTCGATGCCGCCAAGCACGATGGTCTTTTCAACCTCCGTGCCGACAACCTCGAAGGGCGCGCGCTCGCTTTCCACGTGCAGCCACGCAAGCATCAGGCGCACGAGGCGCGCCCGCTCGAGTTCACGAAAGCGCCGACTGAACGACGCGGCGCGCTTGCGCTCGAAAACGGATAATGCTGTGTCGGCAACTTCCCACAGCTGCATTTCCAGGTGTTCGCCCGCCAACGCTGCGGCGAGGACTTCCGACGAACGGATCCGGTGCCAGATGTAATCGAGACCGGCATGCAGCAGACGCCCGCGAGTCATTGCGTCAAAACCCGGCTGGGGCCGCGGCAAGGGCCGTGCGCCCAGCCGCACCTCGGCAAAGGCCCGAATCGGGCACAGCGCCTGCAGTCGGAAGATCTGCGTGCCGCCCTGCACGGTTTCGAAGCCCGCCACCGCCGGACCGCGATCGTCGACGATTCTCTCTGGCGGCATGTCCGCCTGCAGGGCCAGAAAAAAGTCAGTGACGTCTGCCAGCGCCATGTCGTCAGCGCTCGCTTCCTGAATGTGCTCGATGAGCGGACTGCGTTTAAGTTCGCGATCCCCGTCGCGCAGGGGCGATGACACCACGACGCGGTTGCTGCCAGCAACGAGGCGGTCCTGGACGTTCTTCGCGAATTCAAGTTCCTGCTCGGCGGTCGCGCGAGGCATGCCCCGGTCGCGCTGCCAGGAAAGCGGAATAAACGGGTTGGGCCGCGGCGGCGGCGGCCACGCCTCGTCGGTCATCCCGGAAAGCCAGAGGCGGTCGAAACCCAGACCGTTAGCCTGCAACGGCTCCATGATCTGTACCGGCACGTCGGGCGTCAGTGGCTGGAACGGCGCGTCGGCCGCGAGCCGTTCGAGCAGCGACAGGGCAGCGTCGGCGCGAATGGCGGGCTGCACCGGGTCCAGAGCAGCAAAGTCATTCAGCAACTCGCGAAAGCGCTCGGCTGACTGGTGTTCACCGCTGTTCAGCACACTGTCGCCGGGCCAGCCCATGGCATCCAGCAGCATGCGGTAAAGGCGTACCCAGCCCGACGGCGGATGAGCGTGCCGGCATTGCGCCAGGTGCGGACCGATGCTTTGCAGGCACGCTTCGAACACCGGGCGATTCGATGCAGACCCTCGCTGGTTCTGGAACTGCGTGAACAGCCCGGCCATGCGTGCAACAGGAACCTCGAAGAACCCCTGCTCGCGCAGCCAGATGTCAAACAGCGCTCGGTTGCTGCTCTCGCTCAGCCCGCCTCTGAGGTACAACGATCTCAACAGGCGGCCAAGCTGTTCCATGCTCAGCATCCCGGTGCTGAGCCGCAGCACGAGAATTGCGGCAGCAACGATGTTGTAGTCGCCCAGCACCGTGGCGGCGCTGATGTTGTACGGCCGCACCATGCCACCGCTGCCCGGCAGCGCGCTGCCCGGCATCAGTACCTCGTCGAACACGCGGGTGACCAGCCGCCGGTTGGCGGCAAGGCCCGGCACGAGCACGGCGGCTGTGTGCGACTCGTCAGCGTCGAGCTGAGCGCGAACCCAGCGTGCGGCGGCGCGCAGCTCGGCTTCGGTGTCGGCAAAGCTCGCACGCATGACGCTCTCACCGCGTACCTCGCCCATGCTGCGAGACAGTGTCGCACCGCGCTTTGTGAGTGCACCAAGCAGCGCCACTTGCTGCGGATTCAGCTGATCGAAGCCGCACAGAAGAATATGGTCCGGGGCAGAAACAACGCCGGTCTGGATGGCGGGAATCAGCGTGTCCGGAAGGCGTGCCTGGTCGATCCAGGCCGCTTCCCGGCAGCGAGCGTAGTAGACGCGCATCCAGCGGGAGAACGCCTGTGCCTCGGCACTTGCGGCGCCACCGGCGGTAGGGTCCGGGAGGCGCCACACCTGGGTGAGCGTCCACGCGTCACGCGCAAGGCGGGCCGTTTCCGGCACGTTGAGCAAGCCGTCGTTATACGGCGACTGTTGAACGATGTTTTCCCACAGCACGCGCTCCTGCGACTGGCTCAGCAGGCTGCGGGCTCCCTGCGGTGGCGCATAGCCCGACCACAGCACGTCCTCGGCAAGCCGCTGCAGCCAGCCCTCCCAGGGCAACACCCTGGGGCTCGGCCAGGCGTCGTGCCCGAGGCTGCGCTGCAGATTCGCAAAGTCCAGCCTAATCTGGCGCGCCAGGCGCCGGCCGGAAGTGACAATGGTGGCGCCACGTTCGATTGCCCGCAGAACTTTGCTATCCACCGCAGGTTACTCCCGTGAGGCTCTCGGTGAGACGGGCGGGCTAGC
>JBCAXP010000452.1:0-3614 GCA_038533995.1 Pseudomonadota bacterium | reverse complement strand
ATGCAATCGACCTGAAGGACGAGTCGGTGCTAAAGGCGGTTGAGGCTGGAACCGCGACGCTGTCAGTGGAACTGATACTACGGCTGGCCGCGCTGCTGGCGCGCAATGACCCGCTGCCGTTTGTGATCCGCATGATGCGCACGTACAACCCGGAGCTGTGGCGGGTGCTGGAGAACTGGGGCCTGGGTCGTCTGCCGCTGCAGGTCGAGCGCGAACGCCAGTTCATCAACATCTACCGGTCGCGTGACCAGGCCCGGGACCTCGACGATGAGTCGTATGCCAAGGTGCTGGCATTCACCCAGTCTGCGTTTGATATGGCCTTGCACTTCGCCCGGCAAAACGAGGCCGGGCAGGAAGACGAGGAGTAGGGGTGTCAGCTGTCCGGCTGAACGGTGGCGGATGACATCCGGATGCCCAGGGGGCCGCGCGGAATGTAGACCTGCATCACGCGGCCGTCGCGTACGATGTCCACGGGCACCGTGGCCCCGGCCTGGCCGGTGGCGGTGAGCTGACGGATTTCACCCTGCCGGAATAGCCGGCTGCCGTCGTAGGACATGATGTAGTCACCTGGACGAATGCCGGCCACCTCCGCCGGTGACTGGTCGAGCACCGACTGCACCACCACGCGATTGGGGCGCCCCAGGGCGAACAGGTACTTGTCGTAACCGTCGTCACCGAGTTCCTCGCGGAACGCGCTGGAGCGCTGGTTGATCGCCAGCATCTCTTCGCGGTAGCGCTCCTTGCCGGTCCAGCCTTCGCGCCGGGCCGTGTCCTGAAGGTACAGCCGGTCCATTTCGATCTGGTCGACCTTCGCCTTTAGCTCCGCCGCGTCAAAGGCTGAAAAGCCCGCTTCGATCAGGCGCTCCTCGGTCAGCACCACTTGCTGACCTCGGCCGCGTGCGTTGGCCGGCGTCGCCGCCTGCCGCACACTCGTGGCGCTGGCCAGGCGTTTTTCCATGGCGTCCAGCTGCTCGCGCAGGTCTTCCATCTCTTGCTGCAGTCGCAGCCGCTCGCTGACTTCCTGGGCAACGATGTCATTGAGTGACCGAATGGCTTCCGCGTGGTCGCCGGCAGACACCGGGTCAACCGTAGCGATGCCCGCGGCTGCGGCGGTGCGGCCGGTAGCAGGGCGGTAATCGTCGCTCGCGGGCGTCGTGCCCGCCACGCGCGCGCCGATGACAACGCCGGCGATCAGTGCAAAGCAAAGCGTGAGGATGCGAACCAGCATGTTGTGCCTCCGGAGAACGTCGGGCCGTTGGGCCGACATGCGTCAACAAGCGGCGGGGTCGCTTACCGCCGCTTCTTTAGAAGCCAGTATGACGCAAAAGTTCGCCGCGGGTGGACTTTGCGACCCGAGTCAGACCAGGGTGAAGAGGTAAAGCTCGTAGACGATCAGCGCGAGATAGCAGCCGCAGAAGAAGTAGAGCACGTGAAGGACCCGGAACATGCCACCGACCGTGAAGTTCTTGTGGATCACAAGGAGAATCAGCGACAGGGAAGTCAGTGCGATCTTGAGCTGCACAAAGGTGCGCACGTCCGCTTCGATCAGGGTTGCCATGAAGACATTAAGCTCCGTGGCGCCCACCGACAGCAGGTTGAGCGTGAAGGCGGCGTCGAGAAAGCAGCAGATGATGGTGGTCATGGTTACCACCAGCAGCCGGGTCTCGTAGTGGTCGACGTAGGTGTTGGCGGCGTCGCCGCGGCGCCGGCCACCGATGCCGAGATGGCGCAAGTTGAGCAGTTTCAGCGATTTACGGCTTTCTCCGTGCTCCGTTGCCAGCTTCGTTGCTTGTATCATCGTCTCGCGCCTCTACGGTGGTTCCTGGTTAAGACGCAGCAAGTTCTGTGCCACCCACCAAGTAACAACGAGATTCGGACTAAACGGGGCGCTTGAGGCCGGCATCGGGCTGGTGCCTGTAAAATTTCCCGACGATTTTCGAGCCGGGCTATGGAAAGTGGGGGCGTCAGTTGCCGCCGCTAACCACCGTTCTGGGCGCGATGCAGCAGACGGCGCAGATCGGTCAGCACCTGCTGGGAATGGGCCTCTGGGTCCACCCGGTCGTAGTGCCGCGCAATCGTGCCATCCGGGGCGATGATAAAGGTCTCTCGCACTGCCATGCGGATTGGCCCGTACTCGTTCAGCACGCCGTAGACCCTAGCCGTTGCGCTGCCAACGTCTGACAGCAGCGGAAAGGGCAGGCTGTTCTTCTCCGCGAAGGCCTGCTGCACGGCGACCGCGTCAAGGCTGACACCGACCACGGCGACATTGAGGGATTTGAACTTGAAAATGTCGTCGCGAAACGCGCAGGCCTGCGCCGTGCAGCTTGGCGAATCGGCGCGCGGATAAAAATACAGCGCCACCCAGCGACCGCGATAGTCGTCGAGCGTGTGCCAGTTGCCGTTCTGGTCCTGCAGCCGAAAAGCGGGCGCCTGTCCGCCTTCGTTTACCGTCTGGGCCACGGCTGCCGTTGCCAGCAGCACAGCGGCGAACAACGGCGCCACGAGCAGCCGTGCCGTCAGCGTCCAGCGGTTCAGACCGAGCATGTTCTTGTCGTTCATAGGCGTTTCACCGTACCCACCGGCTGCGTGGCAAACCGCAGCGGTGGCCTTTATTATCGAACACACCGGCCAGGTACTCAATGCTGGTCACCGCAAACGACGAAGGAGGGCAGACGCCAGGCGTGCGAAGGACAAAGGTCATACGACTGCTCGCGAGCGCCGCCGCTGTGTTGCTGGTCGTGCCGCTCCTCGGCCTTACGGGCTTCATCGCTTACTACAAGAGCGAAAACGCGCCCGAGCCCCATCCGAACCCCGTGCTGGCGGCGCCCCCGGGACACCTCCCGCGGCCCGCAGCCGAGCCCTACACCGGTCCGCACCCTGCCAACAAGGAGTGGCTGCCGGAGTCGTTCCCGTTCCCGATTGCCGTTGGTTCAACGGGGCCGGTGCAGTCGTTGAACGCGGCGCCACCGGAATATCCGTTTGCCTGCATGACCGAGGACAGCGGCCTCGGGCCGCCGCTCGCGGACAACCAGCAGGGCATTGGCGTTGCGACCGATGGTGGCTACAGCAAGGACTGCCTTGCACCGACACAGGTGCAGTACTTCTATCGCGATCGCAACAGCGGTGAATTCCTGGCCGTGCCGGCCAAGGGCACGGTGGACGCGGCAGAGATTCTGATCAACGGTGAAGCCGTGCCGTACATCGTCAGGGTGGAAACCGGAACCATCAATCGCTTTGCCTACCTGTTGATGGCGCTGGGCGATCCGAGTGACGACGTCGAGGCGCCATCGTCAGCGCACTGGAACGGCAAGCTTGTGTACCAGTTTCGTGGCGGCGTCGGCATCGGCCGCCGCCAGGGCCGGATACGCGTTACGCGAATGCTCGGCCGTCGCCACGATGTGCTGTCACGGGGTTACGCTGTCGCCTATTCGACCGCTAACCAGACCTCAAATCACTACGACGTGGCGCTTGCCTGGGACACGGCAATGCGGGTCAAGCGCCAGTTCACGGCCCGCTACGGCGAGCCGGAGTACACGGTTGGCATCGGCGGCTCTGGCGGCGCGATTCAGCAATACCTGATCAGCCAGAATTACCCGGGGCTGCTGGACGCCGGG
>JBCAXP010000451.1:0-3623 GCA_038533995.1 Pseudomonadota bacterium | reverse complement strand
GTAATTTCTTTGTCGACCTCGTCTCGGTCAACTCCCCTGCGCCTCCCGAACCGAGCGTCTGCACCGCCGTGCCCTGCGGCAACGTCATCCTGGATGACGGCGAGCAGTGCGACGACGGCAACACGCTCGACGGCGACGGTTGCGATCAGTTCTGCCAGGTGGAGGCCGGTTTTGAATGTACCGCCCCGTTGCCAGGCGTCACCGACGGCGACGCGATTGGCGATGGCGGTTTTGAGTTGCCAGGGGAAAATGCGCAGACAACGAACCCGTTCTGGAGCGAAACCGGCACCGTGTTCACGCCGCTGTGCAACGCCGCGAGCTGCGGCGCGTTCCTCGGTAACGAAGGTGAAGGCTTCGCCTGGTTCGGCGGCACTGACGTGCCGAACGTGCAGTCGCTGGAGCAGACGGTCACGATTCCGGTGGACGTGACGTTCTTCGACTTCGGGCTGCTGGTCGCAGGCGGTGGTGCCGACGGCGCGTGCGACGGGCCGGACGACGCAATGCGGATACTTATCGACGGCAACGTCGTCTTCGAGACCCCGAACCCCTGCGTGCCGTCAGCCGGCGGCATTGGCAACTATCCGGTTAACACCGTCGACCTCACGGCGGGCGGTTACAACGACGGCGGCAGCCACACCCTGCGTATCGAGGGCGAAATCTTCGCGGCGAACGGCGCGAACACGAACTTCCTGCTTGATTCGATGACGGCGCCGTTTGTTCTCGACCCGCCGCTTCCGCCAACGCCGAGCCAGTGCACCCTGCTGCCGCAGACCTGCTACCTCGAAGACTTCGCCGATGCGGGCGCCGGTAGCCTGGCCGACTGGACGCTGTTCAATGACGGCGAGCAAGCGGCCGACTGGGGCACGACCGACGACGGCGTGTGCGGTACGGGCAACGTTGGGCCCGGCAACTTCTCCGGTGGCAGCGGAGAGGCAGCGTGCATCGACTCGGACGCGCTGGGCAGCCCGGCGGTGAACGCGTGGCTGTGCTCACCGCAGATTCCGCTCGAGGGCAGCGAATCGACGCTGGACTTTCTGTACAGCTACCACCCGTTTCTTGAGCCCGGTGTCGACGACGCGTTCGAAGTGCTGATCGGCACAGACGCTCCGTCGCTGGGTACCGTCGGGGCGTACACGTCGCTATTTTTCACCCAGTCGTCGCAGGGCACCCTGATCGGTCTGCCGGGCGCAAAGGCGTCGCTGGACATTACCGCATTCGAAGGCAGCGCCGTGCACGTGTGCTTTCGCTACGGCGCCAACTTTGACTGGTACGCGCACCTGGACGACGTGGCGGTGCGCGCGGCTGCCTGTTTTCCCGACAGCGACGGCGACGGTATCACCGATGACGTGGACAACTGCACCCTCACGCCGAACCCGCTGCAGATCGACAGCAATGGCGACAACATCGGTAATGTGTGCGACGCAGACATCGCAGGCCCCGCCGGCGCGGGCCTGGACGACTGCCAGGTAGCCTTCTTCGACCTCGGTCGGATCAAGGAAGTATTTTTCACGACAAATGCGGATGCCGACCTGGTCGGCCCGGGTCTCACTGAGCCTGACGGGCAAGTGAACTTTTTCGACCTGGCACGCATGAAGGAAACCTTCTTCGCGCAGCCGGGGCCGAGCGCCACAGGTTGCGACCAGGACCAGTAGGAGCGACATTCTCACCGCACGATCGCGGCTAAAGCCGCTCCCACAGGGATGCTACAACTACCGTGGGAGCGGCTTTAGCCGCGATACCCGGTCAGTAGTATTCGAGCCGGGTCGCCTTCCCGCGAAACACGCGATAGGCAAAAGCCGAGTAGCCTGCGATCACGGGCAGCACAAAGGCGGCACCCACGAAGATGATCATGAGCGACTCGGGCGCCGCGGCCGCTTCCCAGATCGTCATCTGGTCGACAACCAGGTACGGAAACAGGCTGTAGGACAGGCCGTGGAAGGCGAGCAGGAAAATGCCTACAGACGCGGCAAACGGCACCCAGTCGCCGTAGTGGTTGTCCTGCGCGAGCCGCACCGGCAGACGAGACAGCGAGCGGTAGGCCACGAAGAAAAGCACTGCAGTGATCACCGGCATTGGCCACAGCACAATCAGGTTGCCAACGCCAAACCATTTCTCGAAGATGCCCTCGCTGATCAGCGGCGTTGCCACTGATACCGCGGCAACGCCGACGGCCAGCAGCACCATTGACCGCTTTGCCCACCCAATGGCCCGATGCTGCAGTACCGTCTCGGTCTTGATGACCAGCCAGGTAGCTCCCAGCAGCGCATAGCCCGACGTAAGGCACACGCCAATGAGCACGGCGAATGCGGTGCTGGCGCCGCCTGTCTGAAAACCGGTTACCAGCCGGCCGAGCATGTAGCCCTGGGCGAGCGAGGCAAGCGCCGAACCGGCAAAAAATGCCCGGTTCCAGGCGGCTTTCTGTTCAGCATGTGCCTTCACGCGAAAATCAAAGGCAACGCCGCGAAGCGTCAACCCGAGCAGCATCAATGCGACCGGCAGATACAGGGCGCCGAGGATGGCGCCATGGGCCGCGGGAAAGGCCACGAGCAGGATGCCGACGCCAAGCACCAGCCACGTCTCGTTGGCATCCCAGAAAGGGCCTATCGACGCGATCATAATGTCCTTTTCATCGTCGGTCGCCAGCGGCAGCAGCACGCCGACGCCGAGGTCGTAGCCGTCGAGAATCACGTAAGCGAGAATCGCCAGGCCCATGACGATCATGAACGCAAGCGGCAGCCAGCCGGCTGGCGTGGCCAGGTCCGGAACCACGATGTCAGGCGTCACAACGTCATACTCCTGGCGTCGCCGCCGGCCGTGACCCGAGCGGCAACACAGCAGGACCGTGTGCGACCGGTTCGCCCTGCTTCGCCTGGGCAAGGCCGGCCTGGCGCGCGAGATAAAACACCACGGACACGTACGACACCATGAGCACCGCGTAGACCACGAGGTAACCCGCCAGCGTGATGCCAATGGCGGCCGGAGGCGTTGCGGTGACCGCATCAGCGGTGCGCAGGACGCCACTGACCAGGAACGGCTGGCGGCCAATTTCCGTGGTGTACCAGCCGGCAAGCACTGCCAGCCAGCCCGAAAAGCTCATCCAAGCGAAGGCGCGTGCCACGAGCGGCGGCAGCTGACCACGGCGAAGCAGGCTCACTGCGCCCACCCACGACAGCAACAGCATCGCAACGCCCGTGCCAACCATGATGCGAAACGACCAGAACACCGGCGCCACCGACGGGGCCGCGCCTTCGAAGGCGTCGAGGCCCCTCAGTTCGCCGTTGGGATCGTGCGTGAGAATCAGCGATGCAAGCTTGGGAATTTCGATCGCAAAGCGATTGCTCTGCGTGGCCTCGTCGGGCAGCGCGAACAACACGAGCGGTGCACCCTCTCGCGTTTCCCACAGGCCTTCCATTGCCGCGATCTTTGCCGGCTGGTGCTCCAGCGTGTTGAGGCCGTGCAGGTCACCCACGACCACCTGCAGCGGCGCGAGCACCGCCGCCATGTAAATGCCCGCCTTAAGCGTCGCCGCAACCGCCGGCGTGCGGTCGTTGCGCAGCCAGCGGTACGCCGACAGGCCAGCAAGCAGGAACGACACCGTTAAAAACGAGGCGATGACTGTGTGC
>JBCAXP010000450.1:0-3655 GCA_038533995.1 Pseudomonadota bacterium | reverse complement strand
TCACCATTGCTGTGAATGAATACGTTCAGGCACTCCCGGCCGGTCAGGCGGGCCGGCAGTCGATCAGGCGGCACCGCGTAGCCGAGCGCGCGCCTGGCGGCGAGGGGCTGCTCCTGGAGGCAATGGCCACCGATGGCGATTCGCCCGGCCAACGGCACCAGGCGCCCGGACAGCGTATCGAGCAACGTTGTCTTGCCGCAGCCGTTTGGCCCGAGCAGGCCCCACCAGGTACCGACTGGCAGCGCCAGGTTCACTTCGCTCAGCACCGGCGTGGAGTAGCCGACGCTGAGCCCGGTTGTGCTCAGTGCAAGTTTTTCGTTACTCATTTTCTGGCGCCAAGGCCCGAGTAAAGAAAGCCTTCGAGCAACAACACCAGCAACAGGAGTGCGCCGAAGGCCAGCAAGCCAGCGCTAGCGCTCGCGGTTGAGATGGCAAGGAACAGCGTCAAGCCAGTGGTAACGACTGCAAACCTGGGCCACAGCGCGCGCCGAAAAAGCTGCGCCAGCGCCGCCCGATCAACGGCCGCGCTGGCCAGCCAGCGGTGCGTGCTCGCAAGAAAGTCCGGGAGTGCGGACATGAGAAAGCCGGCGTAGACCAGTGCCGGCACCGCCAGGGCGAGCACGAGTACCGCTGGCAGGGAAAGCAGCTTCGGCGACATCAGGAGCATGGGTCCGCAGACCTTTGCCAGCGCCTCCGGCCGCATCCGCGCCGACACGAAGGCATGCAGATCGTGGCGAAGGGGCTGAAGGCCGGGCTTGCATCCCAGCTCTGCCGAAGCGCGCCGATAGCGTGAATCCGGATACGGCCTGGAGCGCGCAGGATGCGGAAGCGCAGCGGCTGCCAGCGCGGACAGCGTTGCGCTGAGGGCCATCGGCGCAGCCACCGCCGGCGAGGCCTAAAGCACGGCGGTGGCCAACCCCAGCAACAGCGAGAACGCGATTACCGGCAGCGCCGTCAAAAACACAATCAGCAGCCGACGGCCTGAGGCCGAAAGAGCGAGACTGCCCAGCCAGCCGCGCTGTACCTGGTGAACGACGTCCGGCAGCCGGATTCGACTCCACGCGGCCGCCACTGCCAGGCTGAGCAGGATGACCAGATCCGCCGGCACCGCGGACAGCCAGCGGCCAATCACGATGGCCAACGCAAGTACCAGCAGGATTTGCAGCGCACCGCGAAGGGGTCGCGTCACGAAAGTGCGCACGCGCTGCGTCAGAACCACGGCAAGCAAGCGAAGCAACTACTCCAGCTCCTCGATGGACTTCGGCCAGTCCTTCTTGAGCAGGCGCGACAGGGACCGGTCCGCCAGCAGGCGGCCGCCCGTCTGGCAGCGTGGGCAGTAGTTGGTTTCGTTGGACGCGTAGCGGATGCGCTGCACCGCCGTCTCACACACCGGGCACGGTTCCTTGAATTTGCCATGCACCGCCATCTCCGGGCGAAACGCCGTGACCTTCTCGGGAAAGCCCTCCCCGGTTTCCTCGCGCAGCCGCTCGGTCCATTCGGCAAGCACTTCACAGACGGCGGCGTATAGCCTGTCGATTGCCTCGTCGTCGAGCTTCTGCGTGAGCTGCACCGGCGACAGTCCCGCGCGGTGCAGAATCTCGTCCGAGTAGGCATTGCCGATGCCGCTGAACAACCGCGGATCGGTCAGGGCTCGCTTGAGGGTGTGGTTCCGCCGCGTCAGTGTCTCGCCAAACTGCGCCCGTGTGGACTCCAGCACCTCCAGCCCGCCGGGGTCCAGGGCGGCAAGGCCGTCGGCGTCCACCACGTGCAATGACGCCCTGCGCTTGGTGCCTGCCTCGGTAAGGAGCACGCTGCCGCCCTCGAAGTCGAAGGCCGCCAGCGCGCGCTTTGGAGCGATTGACGGCGCCTCGTCACGCCAGTGCAGCCGGCCGGCGATCATCAGATGGATGACAAGCCACAGATCGTTGTCGAAGCCGATCGCGATGCGTTTTCCAATACGGCGCAGTTCGCGCACCTTCTTACCGGTAACCGCGTCCAGCGGCGGTTCTGCCGTGCGCAGCAGAAACGGCGTACCGAGGCGCACGGCATTGAGTTGTCTGCCGGCAATGCGCTGCTCCAGTGCGTCGAGGTAAACCGTAATGTCGGGTAACTCTGGCACGTGAACGACTGCCGGGAAGCCGTCAGGTCTTGGTGGAAACCGGGATCGCGTGGGCAAACTTGCGGCGGAGTTTCTTCATGCCGCCGAGCCACCGGTCGTAGTCGCCGGCCTTCAGCTGCATGTAGCCGGCCACCTGGGCGTGCGGCAGAATCAGGAAACGCTCCTCGTCGAGCGCTTCGATGACTGCATCGGCAACGTCCGACGGCTGCAGAACGCCGTCCATCTCGATCATGCCGGCGTCGTCGAAGGCGTCGATCATGCGGGTGGCCACGTACTGCGGACACAGCACGGAAACGCCAATGCCGTCGTCACTGTGCGTGATCGCCAGCGATTCAGCCAGGCCAATCGCCGCGTGTTTCGTCGTGGAGTACGCCGCATCGCCAATCTGGTTCAGTAAACCAGCGGCGGACACCGTGTTCAGCAACCAGCCGCTGCCGCGCTCGATCATGCCGGGCAGCACTGCCCGCGCCGCATACACGTGTGCCATGACGTTGACGGCCCAGGAGGCCTGCCAGTCGTTGTTGGACGCCGACACCGCGGTGCCGCCAGGGCCGTCGGTAAAGGCCACCCCGGCGTTAGAACAGAACAGGTCGATGGGGCCGAGATCCTGCTCGACGGTTTGCACCGCCTCCGCCACAGCGCTCTCACTGGCAACGTCCACTGCCAGGCCCAGGCTGCTGACGTCGGCGCCCAGCTGTTCACTGGCTGCCTTCGCGGCCTCTCCGTCGAGGTCCAGCACCGCGACGCCGCGAGCGCCCTCCTTCGCAAAGCGCTGCGCAAGCGCAAGGCCGATTCCATGGGCGCCGCCGGTGACAGCGACAATCTTGCCCCCGACCTTCATGCCTCAACCAGCCAGCCGAAGGTGTCTTCGGCTTCGCCGCTGTGAATGCGCTGGAGCGCATCGCGCAACCGGGCCGCGTTGGGGCCGGGCTGTCCGTCGCCCACCGTGAACTCCTCGCCGCCACGAATCAGCGTGCCGACCGACGTCAGCACAGCGGCCGTGCCTGAAAGCACCGCCTCGCCGGTCTTGCACCACTCGAGCATCTCGTCGACCGTCAGCTCCCGCTCGCTGACCGAATAGCCGAGGCCGGGCACGAGCTTCAGCAGCGAGTCACGGGTGACGCCGTGAAGAATCGCGCCATCGAGCGAGCGCGTTACGATTTCGTTGTCGTTGATCAGCATGAAGTTGGCCGCGCCGGTCTCCTGCACCTCGCCACCAGGGCAGAACAGCACCTGGTCGGCGTTGTGCTCGGCGCGGGCCCGGGTGATGGGCTGCAGCGCCGACGCGTAGTTGCCGCCAGTCTTGGCCGCGCCGAAGTGCGGCGCGGAGCGAAGGTGATCTTCCTCCACGAGCAGGCGCAGCGCCTTCTGCGCACCGCCGAAGTAGTCGCCAACCGGCGCGCCGAGCACGAACAGGCAGGCTTCCTGCGAGCCGGTGCCCGCCGCGCCGATATTTTCGTCGGTGCCGTAGAGCACCGGGCGCAGGTACAGCGAACCGGGATATTCCGGAATTTGCTCGCGACCGGCGTCCACCAC
>JBCAXP010000449.1:0-3661 GCA_038533995.1 Pseudomonadota bacterium | reverse complement strand
GGCTGCGTGGCGAAGAGGGGGTTCAGTGGATTCAGCGGGACGACGCTGAGCGGGTCGTGGACGCCGCCGGCTTCGCGGGATAAGTTTCCCAAATCTTGCCAAAATTGGCGTATTTGGCACAATCGCTATGCTAAAATCTCACATCGCGCCACGAATAGGGGTCGTGGCCGTACCAACTATCTCGACCGCACTGATGGCCGAAGAATCCACTAGCAACTCGCAATAGAACGAAGAACCCGCACAAGGAGAAGCAAATGGCCAGAGGTCAATCGCTGCAGGACCCGTTTTTGAACGCCTTGCGCAAGGAAAAGGTTCCCGTGTCCATTTACCTGGTGAATGGTATCAAGCTGCAGGGCCAGATCGACTCGTTCGATCAGTTCGTCGTGCTGCTGAAGAACAGCGTCAGCCAGATGGTCTACAAACACGCCATTTCCACCGTGGTGCCCGCGCGGAACGTGCGTCTGCCTACCGCCGAAGAAGACGACGGCAAGTCCTCAGACGACTGAGTGACGCGGGAGCCCAAGGAGCAGTATTGATTGTTTGAAAGGCCCGGCGGAGGCGAACGTGCAGTTCTTGTCCATATCGGCATCGGCCGCAGTGTCGACAGCGACGAATTTCGCGAATTTCGTGAGCTAGCCACGTCGGCGGGCGCCGAATGCGTGGGCGCCGTGCATGGCACGCGCCACTCGCCGGATCCCCGACTCTTCGTCGGGTCCGGTAAATCCGAGGAAATCCGCGACCTTGTGCGCGCGGAAGGCGCCGATCTCGTTATCTTCAACCACGCGTTGTCGCCCGGCCAGGAGCGCAACCTCGAGTCGCTGCTGAAATGCCGGGTGCTCGACCGTAGTGGCCTGATTCTCGATATCTTTGCCCAGCGGGCCCGCAGCTTCGAGGGTAAGCTGCAGGTCGAGCTTGCCCAGCTGCGGCACCTGTCTACCCGGCTGGTGCGCGGCTGGACTCACCTTGAGCGCCAGAAGGGCGGTATCGGCCTGCGCGGTCCGGGTGAAACCCAGCTCGAAACCGACCGCCGGCTGCTCGGCGCCCGCATCAAGATGCTCCGCCGCCGCCTCGACAAGGTCGACAGCCAGCGCAGCCAGGGCAGAAACACGCGGGCCAAGCACAGTGTGGCGACGGTGGCGCTGGTCGGATACACCAATGCCGGGAAATCGACGTTGTTCAACACCCTGACGGGGGCTGACGTGTATGCCGCGGATCAGCTGTTCGCCACCCTGGATCCAACGCTCAGGCGTCTGGACCTGGACGACGGCGGGCACGTGGTGCTGGCAGACACCGTAGGTTTCGTGAGCGATTTGCCGCATGAGCTGGTGGCCGCCTTCAGGGCGACGCTCCAGGAAACGCGCGAAGCGACGCTGCTGCTGCACGTTGTGGATGCATCGGACCCCGAGCGGGTTGAGCGCATTCACCAGGTCAACGAGGTGCTGGCGGAAATCGGCGCGGACGGCGTGCCGCAGCTGGAGGTCTATAACAAGTCTGACCTGACTGACGATGCGCCCGGCCTGGAGCGAGACGCCGACGGCAAGGTGCGCCGGGTACGATTGTCGGCCCTGACCGGCGACGGCATGGACCTGCTGAAGACGGCACTGGCAGAGCTAAACGACACCCAGCGGGTGCGCGGAAGCCTCCGCCTGGGCGCTGAGGAGGGGCGGCTCAGGGCGCAACTGTTCGCGCTCGGAGCGGTCGTAGAGGAAACTCAGCTGCCCGAAGGCGGCAGCGATTGCGTGATTGAAATGAGCGAGGCGGACTTGAAAAGGCTGTGCCGCCACCAAAGATTTGACCGTAGCAGGCTCCAAGAGGCGGGTTGTGTCGGCGACGGCGCCTTTCTACAATCCGGCGGTGGCGCGGCCGGCGCGTCAATACATTAAATTCTGAAAACTTAGGAATCATAAGTAATATGGCCTGGAATGAACCCGGCAGAGACAAGGACCCATGGAGCAACAACCGAGGCTCCGGCGCGGCCGATCTTGACCAGATCGTGAAATCGCTGCGCAATCGCCTGGGCCCACTTTTCGGCTCGGGCGGCGGTGGTGGCTCTGGCGCGTTTGGTGTCGTGGCGATCGGCATGCTGCTGGTACTGGCATGGCTGGCGTCCGGCATTTACAAGGTGGACGCTTCCGAGCGCGGCGTGGTGTTGCGCTTCGGCGCACTTCACCAGATCACGCTGCCGGGCCTCCACTGGCGTATTCCGTACCCGGTCGACACCGTGCAAAACGTGAACGTCTCGCAAGTTGACAAGTTCAACTACCGCACCCAGATGCTGACGTCTGACGAGAACATCGTCCAGATCGACCTGGCAGTGCAGTACCGCCGTGCCGAAGCGACCGATTACCTGTTCAACGTGCGGGACCCCGACAGCACGCTTGCGGACGTATCGGAAAGCGCCATCCGCGAGGTAGTTGGCAAGAGCAACATGGACTTCATCCTGCGTGAAGGTCGCGCCGACATTGCCCAGCGCACGAAGGTCCTCATGCAGCAGACGCTGGACGCCTATCAGACCGGCATCACGGTAACCTCCGTCAACCTGCAGGACGCGAACTTCCCGGACGAAGTGCAGGACGCGGTGCGCGATGCGATCAAGGCGCGCGAAGACAAGGAACGCTCCACCCTCGAAGCCGAGGCCTACGCCAACGGCGTGGTGCCGCAGGCACGAGGCGGCGCGGCGGCCGAGCTGGAACAGGCGAGTGCCTACCGCGAACGAGTTGTTAACGACGCGACCGGTGCCACGGCGCGTTTCCTGCAGCTCCTCGACGAATACGAGAAGGCGCCGCGCGTGACGCGTGATCGCCTGTACCTGGAAACGATGGAGAGCGTTTACGGCAACTCGCGCAAGGTACTGCTCGACACGGAGGGCAGCGGCAACCTGCTTTACCTGCCTATCGACAAGCTGCTGGAAGCCCAGGTGGGTGGTGGCCGTACCGCGACGACGCCCCGTCTGAACCTTCCCAGCGCTGAGCTTCCGCGGTCGTCCACCAGCGCTGACAGCCGCAGCCGCGACTCGCTGCGTTCGCGGGGTAACAACTGATGAGCACTGCAAAGAATTTTACGGGCATCATGCTGGTGATCGCCGGTGTCGTTGCCAGTCAGTCCGTGTTCACCGTGTCGGAAAAGCAAAAGGCCATTAAATTCCAGTTCGGTGAAATCGTCAGGGCTGACTATGGCCCCGGCCTGCACACGAAATTTCCGTTCGTCAACAGCGTAGTGAAGTTCGAAGACCGCGTGCTGACGCGCACGAACCCGACGGAAGAATTCCTGACGAACGAGAAAAAGAACCTGTTCGTCGACTTCTTCGTCAAGTGGCGCATTACGGATGTCGCCCAGTTCTACCGTGCCACTGGTGGCGATGAGCTGGCCGGTTCCGACCGCCTGATCGAAATCATCAAGGACGGCATTCGCGGCGAGTTCGCCAAGCGCACCGTCGTCGAGGTGGTGTCCGCCGAGCGTTCCGAACTGATGGACGACATGCTGGAAAAGGCCGGTGAAACGGCGTCCGAACTCGGCATCAGCATCGTGGACGTGCGCGTTAAGCGCATCGACCGTCATGATCGTCAAACGCATCGGCAAATCGATCAGCGCCCACTCACGCTCGTCACTGCGCGCTAGCACCTGTTTTGCGTCTTGCACGATCGAAGCCTCGTGTGCGTTG